>NZ_FNUW01000006.1:0-261471 GCF_900108285.1 Bacillus sp. ok061
CCGAAGTGTTTCATAAGACGGTATATTGAAAAGTGCCGCTGTTTCTCTGATAGATGTCCCGTGTTCATTCATATAATAAAGTACATCTAGTTTATACTGGGCTGGGTAGAATGTATAGCACTTTTCAAAGGCCTTTTCACCTGAAGACTCATATCGTCTAATCCACTCACGAAGTACGCTAGGGTTAACTCCTATAGATTTAGCAATTGTTTTTCCACTTTCTGTACCATCTAAATATCGTTTCACCGCTTGGATTTTTTCTTTTGAAGAAAATTTAGCCATAAAAAATGCACCTCCAATTGTTAGGCTGTGTCTAACAATTGGGGTGCACTTCAAATTAGTGAAACGGCTTTTTTGATGAAATCTATAAGCTAAAGAATGAGTATTTGTTGTTGTAGTCTAAGAATAAAGTTTGTTAATTTTTGTGGTTTTTCCTCAATGCAAACACCTAATTGTTGAAAAGTGTTATGTTTAGAATTAAGTCGGGATCTCTAAAGATCGCGTACGTTCCAGACAATCTCACCACGTTCGTCATCCCACGTACTGTGATGACGCTTAAATCCTATCTTTTCAAGTACCCGGAGGGAAGCGATATTCCAAGCGCCTACAGTCGACCAAAGTCTTTGGCGCTCAGTAGCAATCGCCGCGTCCAGTACAACAGATGCCGCCTCAGTTGCATAACCTTTACCATGAGCGCTGCGGAACAACTCGTATGCAATCTCCGGCTCTTCAAGTGTGGAACGACCGATAATTAAGCCACAGTATCCAATGAAATCGCCTTCGTCTCTCCTTCGAATAGTGAGAAGGGAAATGCCATTTTCGTCTGCCTTCTTGCGCATCTCAATAAGCCGGCTACGAACGGAGTCGAGGGTCGGCATGTCCACACCACGTTCGCCAATTAATTTTCTCATCCAAACTGAATCGGATTCCTCCCACATACTCAGGTCAAGTCGTTCGGTTTTTAGCTGGAACTTCATAGTTTTAAATAAAGATGGCATAGTGGAACCTCCTAGTTATGTTACTGAACTCATAATAGCTTCGCACCGCATCATGTTGAACCTCTCGTTGATTCGCGAATTTATTTTCCAACTCCCGCGAGAGTTTATAGCAACAGTATTATTTTATGCATAAGCAATTCTTTTGCAAAATAGACCATTTTCTCAAACTTTACTTTCAATCTAAAGCTGTCCCGTTATATACACATGCTCCTACTATTTCAAAATGCATAAAATGTTATGCGAAAGTATGGAGGGGATACAATGTATAATTCGAATTATTATGATTGGTATAGGCAGAATGATAAGTTGATAAGTGATATTGAGAAAGCTATAAATGGAGAGTATAGCGCTATAAGCTGCTATGCAAAATTAGCGAATATGGCTCCAAGTCAAGCAGAGAAAAAACAAATTCTTGAAATTCGTAATGATGAAATAAAACATTTTCATCACTTTGTACAAATTTATACGAATTTAACTGGCAGGCAGCCGAAACCACAGATTACCGAAGACTGTCCGAATACCTACTTACAAGGATTAGAGTTCGCTATACAGGATGAGCAAAAGACAGTAGATTTTTATTTGGAAATTTCAGATGAGACATCGGATGCACATCTGAAAGATTTGTTACGGAGAATAGCTGCGGATGAACAAAATCATGCGGTATGGTTTTTATATTATTTTGTGAAGTCGAAGTGAGCATTAAGAATGACTGATGTGGTGAATATATTAGAAGTTATTTTAAAACGCAGTGCAACGATTGAATAAGATATGTAAATGTAAGTAGAAGGAAACCGTTTCGCTAGTAGTGGAGCGGTTTTTTATGATGTACATAGGTATCGACAAAATATAGTAATTAAATTTGATATATAATGTATGGAACAAAAATAAATAAGCTAGGAGCAGACATATGAAAAGAGGGATTACAGTAGATATTCTAGATGGATATGATAATTTACTTTGGAAAGTGTTAAAGCCAATTGATATTACTGCATTTGATTGGCAAGCCATGGGAAGGGAGGAAGCTTATATAATAGTTGGGAATGAATTAGGTCCAGAATTATTTTCAGAAGATAACGAGATCATGGCAGGTTCAGCTTTAAAAAAGCTAATAAAAGACAACATATATTATCTTTTATTTGTAGACTTAAAAGCATATCCAAAAGGGGAAGTACTAGGAGAAATTGAAACATATGAAGAATTTAAGGAGAGTAAGTGTGAAGTAGTCGTATTAGTAGCGGATGGTGATTACATACAAATTTATGTGAAAAACCAAGAAGAGATTGAAATGATGTATGAAAACGCACGGAATCAAGGATTGTATGTAGAATATATTACAGATGAAAATGATGGAAGGACTCGTATGTCAGTATGGTAGTAATGTGAAAGGGGAACAGCAATATGGAGAGAAATCTAAGTAAAGAATATACAATTCGAATTGCTACCGAAAATGAGAGTGATAGTATTAAAACTCTATTAAAAGAAGTAGCACAATGGCTACAATATAAAGAAGTGGATCAGTGGCAGTATCTTTTAGGAGAGGAAGCTACGGCTGAAATACTAGAATGTATAAGAGAGAATTATACATATGTTGTTATGAAAGAAGATGAAATAGTTGGTACGGTTACAACTTCTCCTAAACAAAATGAATGGGATGAACATATTTTTGGTAAAGAGGAAGTTTCTAATTCATTATATATTCATAGATTTGCTGTGAAACGGAAGTATAAGGGGAATAGAATAGGAGAATGGATTTTATGGTGGGTAGAAGAGAATGTACAACATGACAAAGAGTATTTGAAGCTAGATTGTGTGGGACATAATCATACGTTGAATGATTTTTATAAGAAAAATGGTTTTGAATATGTTGGGAGTACAGATGGACTTAGTAAGTTTCAAAAAAAAAGGAGAATGTGAATGAATCAAATTAACGTAAGTTTAGTTGAAAAGTTAATACAGAAACAGTTTCCCGAATGGGCCCATTTAGAAGTGAAACCAGTAAAGTTTAGTGGGCATGATAATAGAACGTTTCATCTAGGGGATGAGATGAGTGTAAGATTGCCAAGTGACGCGGCATATGCACCGCAAGTAGAGAAAGAAAATAAGTGGTTACCACTATTAAGTAAGGAGCTTTCTTTACCGGTTTCTACACCAGTTGCGAAAGGAAATCCATTTGAAGATTATCCATGGCCTTGGTCTATTAATAAGTGGATAGAAGGAGATACTGTTACGAAACAAAATATTCGTGACTTAAATGAATTTGTGGCGGACTTAGGATCATTTTTAGTAGAATTACAATCTATTGATGCGAGTAACGGACCGATAGCTGGGGCACATAATTTTTACCGGGGCGGACTTATATCGGTATATGATGAAGAGGCGAGAGTTGCTATTGAAAATAATAAGGATGTCTTTGACGAGGCATTATTAAAGCATCTTTGGGATGTAGCACTTAGTTCAACATGGGACCGTAAGCCAGTTTGGGTTCATGGAGATGTAGCAGCGGGGAATTTACTCGTTAAAGATGGAAAACTTTGTGCTGTAATTGATTTTGGTATTTTAGGCGTAGGAGATCCTGCTTGTGATGCAGCGATGGCTTGGACGTTTTTTGATGAAAATAGTAGAAATGTATTTAAAGAAGTATTACGCATGGATGAAGAAACGTGGAATAGAGCGAGAGGATGGGCACTCTGGAAGGCGTTAATTACATATGACGCGAATAGGGATAGTAATGAGAAGGTGGCAGAAGAATCTTATCGTGTCATTCAAGTGATTGTGGATGATTATAAAGGGTAATAGAAAAGCCTATTTTAAAATAGGTTTTTCATATGATTAAATAGTAGAAATGGAAAGAAGGAATACAATGTGATTATACAGAATATTTAGATAATGGGAGGTGTTGAATTTTGAGTGAAATTGAATTAAAGAGTAATGTAATTAAGACAGGGCGAGAGAAGGGGATTATTCTTCGGTTTATACTTGCTAGTCTCGTTGGGGTGTTTATGTTTTTCGTTCCTGTTACGATAAACGGTGCATCGTCTATTATGATTGATCATATCGTATCGTGGATCAGGGCTTCGGTTCCAGGCGTAGTACCTTATTATGCATTATTTGTTATGGCGATTGGTGCGATTTATCCATTTTATACGAAGAAATGGAATGCATCTATCGTAGACATTTGTTTTTCTATTTTAAAAGTAGTTGGCGTTGTTTTTGGCATATTATATTGTTTAAAAGTAGGACCAGCTTGGTTCTTTGCGCCAGATGTTGGGCCGTTTTTGTATGAGAAGCTAGTCATATCAGTAAGTTTGCTCGTTCCAATTGGCTCGGCGTTTTTAGCGTTATTAGTCGGGTATGGATTGCTTGAATTTATCGGTACATTTTGTCGTCCGATTATGAGGCCATTATGGAATACGCCGGGGAGATCGGCAATCGATGCAGTTGCGTCCTTCGTTGGAAGTTATTCGCTGGCCCTCCTTATTACGAACCGCGTGTATAAAGAAGGAAAGTATACGACAAAAGAAGCAGCTATTATCGCTACAGGATTTTCTACAGTATCCGCTACATTTATGATCATCATCGCAAAAACATTAGATATTATGCATTTATGGAATGTTTATTTTTGGACTACGCTTGTTGTAACATTCATCGTGACTGCTATCACCGTAAGAATCCCACCCCTTAGTAGAAAACCAGATACATATGTAACAGAAGAAGGGTTCCCAGAGCCTGTTTATAAAGAGAAAATGCTAAAACGTGCTTGGGAAGATGCGTTAGAAGTATCAAAGTCTGCACCGAGCATTATGAAAAATATTGCAGTGAATTTAAAAGATGGATTTATTATGACGATGGGAATTTTACCATCTATTATGTCAGTAGGATTAATTGGTATCGTCTTAGCGAAGTTCACGCCAATATTTGATTGGATCAGTTATATTTTCTATCCATTTACATGGCTATTACAATTACCAGAAGCAGACTTAGCTGCTAAAGCCGCATCAGTTGGTATTGCAGAAATGTTTTTACCTTCATTATTAGTTGTAAGTGCGCCACTTGTGACAAAGTTTGTCATTGCAGTTGTTTCCGTATCATCTATACTGTTTTTCTCCGCTTCCATTCCTTGTATATTATCAACAGATATTCCGTTAAAAGTATCTGAACTTATTATTTTATATGTGCAGAGAACGATTTTAACGTTGCTTATCATTACGCCGATTGCTTATTTGTTGCTTTGAACTACAATGTAAGTTCTAAATATATGACGTTTACTAACTTGTGTAAATGAATATTTATCGTAAAATCGTAGGTAGTGCAAAATTATAAGTGCTATGCTTGAATAAAGGCATCGCATTTTTTATTTTTAGATGTACTACATGTTTACGATGCAAAAATATTTTTATATATTAATAAAACGATATTGATGGTATGTTATAGTAACAACAAAGGGGGCTTACAAATGGAAATTATTCACGAAAGAGCAAAGTTGCGGTTAATGGATAATACTGATGTCGAAACTTTGTTTTCGATTGTAGAAGGAAATCGGGATATTTGGGCGTATTTAATCTCTAAAATGGATAGTGTGCAAGATATGCAACAATACGTTCAAAAAGCGATAAAGGGTTACGGAAGAGGTAATCAAATACCTTTCATAGTCGTAGATCAACAGACGAATAAGATTGTAGGAAGTACACGTTTATATAATATTTCAGTAGAAGATAAGACAGTTGAGTTAGGGCAAACGTGGTATCATCCGAGTGTGCAACGTACGAGTATAAATACAGAGTGTAAGTATATGCTTCTCCAGTACGCTTTTGAAAAACTGCATATGCTTAGGGTACAAATTAAGACGGATGCAAGAAATGAAAAAGCACAACGAGCAATTGAAAGGTTAGGCGCAGTAAAAGAGGGTGTGCTTAGAAATGAAAGAAAATTACCGAATGGTTATGTGAGAGATGCGGTGGTGTACAGTATTATCTCGAGTGAATGGCCAGGCGTAAAAGAACAATTGTTAGAAAAATTAGAGTTATATAAAGAAAAGTTATAATTCGTGTTTTGAAAGGTATATTGTTCGTGAGGTATGAAAAATATACCTTTTTTCTTACAAAATGCTACTTTATTTTAATTCCTTTTGTTTCATCGTTCCCTTCTGAGAAAAAATTCGTTACAATGTAGTTGTATGGTAATAAACTTATGAATTTAAAAAATGTAATGAAAACCGCAAATGAAAATGAATTGATAATCCTCAATTTTAAATGAAAACCCTTTTATATATAAATAACAAGTAAAGTTCCTTCTTTTAAATAAACTCAAACAAAACGATTTGATATAAATGTTTTTTATAGAAGTATGGATGATGTACGGAGGCAATTACAAATGAAAGAAAATAAGAAGAGTAAGAAAAGACGAATCTTTCAAGTATTTTTACTAATGATTTGTTCTGCTATTTTATATGTAAGTTATGCAGCTTACGATATTTGGAGTTATCGTTTTAAAGCAAATGATGACGTGAAAACGGATGCTGGTATCGTACTAGGCGCAGCTTCATGGAACGGAAAACCATCTCCTGTATTTAAAGAAAGAATTAATCATGCGATTTCTTTATATAGGAACGGAAATATTAAAAAGATTATTTTTACAGGTGGTACAAAGTTCGAGGCAGAACTTGAGGAAGCACGTACTGCAAGAGTATATGCAATGAAACAAGGTGTAAAAGAGGAAGATATTTTAATTGAAACAAAATCCCTTTTCACTGAAGAAAATTTAAAGAATGCGAAGCAAGTTGGAATAGAGAACGGAATACACACATACACGATTGTAAGTGATCCACTTCATATGAAACGCGCAATGAGAATCGCAAAACATATTAATATTGAAGCATATGCTTCACCAACGCCGACATCAGCATATAAAACGTTAGATACAGAAATACCATTCTTCTTTAAAGAATTATTCTCGTATATTGGATATGTAACCTCTTTGCCGTTAAAGGCATTGAAGGGAGACTAATAAGAAAAGAACCTATCGTTAAATAGGAACTTTTCTTATTAGTCAAAAACATTGTATTTTTATCGGAATAGTGAAACAATAGAGAGGTAGCTTCATATAATCATAATGACAAAATGAACGGTTTATGAATCGAGCATAAAGTGAAACTTTAATCAGTGGCGGGGCCACCCCACTGATTATTAGTTGAACCAATCGGGCGTTTACGGGCAGTTGATCTTCCACCTAACTTCTTTGCTTCACCTAAATTTTTAGGTGAGAGTTTTACTGCCCGCAAATAGCGGGATAAAGGAGATTATAGTATGGCACTCTCATTTGTTGAAACAGAAGAACAGTCTTTAATTATTGAGAAAATAAATAAATTGATTCCGAAGTTCATGGAAAGGGAGCATCAACTAAGTGAATTAGGATCATTTCCGTATGAAAATATAAATAATTTGAAAGATATCGGATATACGAAATTAACGTTACCGAAGGAATTTGGTGGTAGTGCGATTTCTTTATATGACTTCGTTTTATTTCAAGAAAAAATCGCGGAAGGCTGCGGAGCTACTGCATTATCGATTGGCTGGCATCTTGGTATTTTGAAAGAGCTAGCGGAAAATCGCTCTTGGGATGATGATATGTTCAAATGGTTTTGCGAAGAAGTACGCAATGGTGCGCTCTTTAACAGGGCAGCAACAGAGCCAAAAACAGGGAGTCCGACGCGTGGTGGTAAGCCAGAAACAATAGCGATTCAACAAGGCGAGAAGTGGATTATAAATGGAAGAAAAACTTTTACAACGATGGCGCCAGTACTTGATTATTTTATTATTTCAGCGAGTATTGAAGGCCGTGAAGAAGTTGGTGAGTTTGTCATTCCAAGAAATACGCTCGGTGTATCCATTGAAGAAACGTGGGATAGCGTTGCGATGCGGGGGACTGCTAGTCACGACCTTGTCTTACAAAATGTAGAGATAGAAAGTCGTTTTTTTACAGATATAAAGGGTGGGAAAGTAAAACAAAAGGGTATTGGCTGGTTGCTACATATACCAGCATGTTATTTAGGAATTGCACAATCAGCAAGAAATTATGCAGTTCAATTTGCGGGATCATACAAGCCAAATAGTTTAAATCATTCTATTAGTTTATTGCCGAATGTTAGAAGATTAGTTGGAGAATTAGAACTTGAGCTTATGCAAGCTCGTGTCTTTTTATATCAAATTGCGAAAAAATACGATGAAGCAGAAGATAAACTATCATTGCAAGCAGAATTAGCAGCCGTGAAATATGCTGTAACAAATGCGGCGATATCTATAGTGGATAAATCGATGCGCATCGTAGGAGCAAAAAGTTTATCGGAAAAAAATCCGCTCCATCGTTACTATTTAAACGTCAGAGCAGGATTACACAACCCGCCGATGGATGATGCAACATTGTCTATGCTGGCGGATGCGGCGTTTCGGTCGTAGTTTTTAAAGCTTACATTTTATTGTTTATGGATAATATAGTTGTTTTGAAAGCACGGGTTTGATTAGTGATCAAACCCGTGCTTTTTATGTGTATGAAGCACTTGGTTGAGATGTAGGTTTTTAATATAAATGATTATCATGGTTTTGTGATTGTTTCTTGTTGAAAAATTCTTATTGTAATGCCAGTTTGGAGGCTGTATAAACATTTTTCGTATTTAATCCCAAATTAATGGTCTTTCTAAGTTTATCATTCGTAAATATTGTAAAAATTGACCAGCATGGACCGCATCATGATAGGCAATTCGTAATAGCATGTCGCCTAAATATCTTTGATAGCCAACATCGCTTCGATCAATAAGGGTTAAATCTAGCTCAGCTATGCTTATGGATTGAACATATTCTATAAAGTCAGTAAAGTACGATTGTGCCAATTCAATTTCCTTTTTTACACAAGTAATTGGCTCGTCATCATACGGGAAATGTATATCATTTATTGAGCCGTTGTTTTTTAAAATCATATGATAGTAAAAAGTTGAGCTCCATACATGACGAATCATCTCACCAAAGGACATAGCTTCATGATCAGGCTTCCAATTAAGAAAATTATCGGGAAGAGAATTCCATAATTTTTCTGAGCGCCTTCTCGTTTCTTTCAAATTTAATATACTAAGATCAATTGCATTCATAATACATTCTCCTTTACTATTAAACTTAAAATAATTGTATCAGTTTAATAGTTAGGGTATCATCGAAATATGAATGTATATCCGAATATCTCATATATAGCTAAACTAATTGCTGAACCTACAAGAGCAATTATCTTAGATTGTCTAATGAATAATCAGGCACTACCTGCTAGCGAATTGGCTTATAAGGCAAAAGTGTCACATCCAACGATTAGTTCCCATCTTTCTAAATTAGTAGAGGGGAATCTACTTACAGTTGAACAACATGGTAGACATCGTTACTATCGACTTGCTAATCAAGAAGTTGCAGAAGTGCTTGAAAAGTTAGGGACAATCGCACCAACAGTTCAAGTTCGCTCTTTAAAACAATCAGGTCAACTAAAACAAATTCGTTATGCTCGAACTTGTTATGATCATCTGGCAGGCAAACTTGGTGTAGAGATAACTGAAAAATTACTTGATAGGAAATTTATAATTTTAGAGGATGGAGAATACATTGTAACAGAACAAGGTAAGGAATGGTTTCTGAATTTTGGAATAAATATTGATAAGGCAGATATAAAAAGGAGGGTATTTGCAAAACCTTGTCTTGATTGGAGTGAACGACGCTACCATATTGCTGGTTGGTTAGGATCTGCAATTGCAAAGCTGCTTTTTGAACAGGGATGGATTACGAAAACGGATAAGAACCGAGCTGTCCATCTTACAAAGAAAGGTGTAAAGTTATTGGAAGATCAATTAGGCATTGATATGAAAACTGAGGAAAGAAAAGCTTGAAATTAGAAAAGTCCGTCAAAATGACGGGCTTTTTCATTATGGTAGGAGTGTACATGAATAATAGGATGTTACCAATAATCGTTGCCAATAAAAAATCTTTCTTTTCATTCTTCTTTTTTAAGTTTTAAAGGAGAAAGCTAGGCTTCTTATTTTTACTAATGTTATAATAAGAAAAAAGCACGAAAAGAGGTCATCTCATGCTAGAGGTTATTGCAACATGTTTAGAAGATGTAAAAAGAATTGAAAGTGCTGGCGGAAAGCGGATTGAATTAATTTCATCTTATACAGAAGGTGGTTTAACACCAAGTTATGCTTTTATAAAAAAAGCGGTAGAAGCGGTGAGTATACCAATTCATGTTATGATTCGTCCGCATGCGAAGTCTTTTACATATACGGAAGAAGAAATTGAAATGATGAAAGAAGATATTATAGTTGCGCAGAAGTTAGGAGCAGCTGGTGTAGTATTAGGCGTATTAAACGAACAAAATGAAGTGGATGAAGAGAAATTAGCGGACTTACTATCTGTTGTAGATGGAATAAATGTAACGTACCACCGTGCGATAGATGATATAGAAAATCCAGTAGAAGCGATGAGAACTTTAAAGAAGTTTCATAAAGTAACTCACGTTTTAACTTCAGGTGGACAAGGAAATATAGTAGAAAATATTCCGGTGCTTACAGAAATGCAAAAAGTAAGTGATGGTCAAATTCAGCTTGTAGCTGGAGCTGGCGTGACGAAAGAAAGTATAAAGCGATTGCTAGATGAAACTGGAATTTCGCAAGCGCATGTCGGTACAGCGGTAAGAGAAGGAAAATCATGTTTTTCTGAAATAGATTCTAATTTAGTACAAGAATTAGTTGAAATAATAAAATAAGTGCTTAAGAAAGAGGAGAAACGATGAAGGAAAATACGAAGAAAGAATTATTCTCTTGGGCTAAGACGATAGGGTTTACCCTTGTATTAATTGCTATTATTCGCGGCGTTTTATTTACACCTTCTTTAGTACAAGGTGAATCAATGATGCCCACTTTAGAAAATAATGAACGAGTTCTCGTAAATAAGATTGGTTATAGTATAAGTGGATTAGAACGCTTTGATATTATCGTCTTCCACGGCAAAGAAGGATACGATTTAGTAAAACGAGTAATTGGTTTACCAGGTGATACAGTTGAGTATAAAAATGATGTTTTATATGTAAACGGAAAAGCGATGGAAGAACCATATTTAAAAGAGTTTAAAGAAAAAGCAGTAGGCCGAGTATTAACTCCAGACTTTACGTTAGAACAAATCACAGGGAAAACGAAAGTGCCAGAAGGCCAAGTATTTGTTTTAGGGGATAATCGTGAAGTTTCTAAGGATGGTCGCATGTTTGGCTTTATTTCAGAAGATGAGATTGTCGGAAAAGGACAAGCTGTTTTCTGGCCGTTGAAACAAGTAAGAGCGTTATAAAGTGTAGTGAAGTATGGGAGAGATATTCTTCCATACTTTTTTATTTGCTTAAAATCTATTGAATGAATTGAAAGAATATTTTATAATTTTAAATTATATATTTGTTTCGAAAAATGGAATTTAAGTTCTGAAATTCGGAACGAAAGGGAGAGAGAATGAGTATAAATAAAACGGCAGTTAAGACAATGGATATTTTAGAATTGTTTTATGAGCATGAAGAGCTCAGTTTAACAGAGATGGTTCAGCTTACAAATATGCCGAAAACATCTGTTTATCGTTTAATTGGCTCGTTGGAAGAGATGGATTTTTTACAAAAAAACGAGAAGGGGAAATATCGTTTAGGAGTCGTTTTTTTACGGTTCGGTCAACTTGTTTCACAACGATTATCAGTAAGAAATATAGCAATTCCTTATATGAAAGAACTTAGAGATAGTTTAGGACAGGCAGTTAATTTAATAATTCAAGATGGTAATGACGCAATTTATGTTGAAAAGATGGAAGGTGTTCAGCCGGTACGCGTGTATACGGCGGTTGGAAGAAGAGCGCCGCTTTATGCTGGTGCATGTCCGAGAATTTTACTATCGTATTTCTCTGAGGAAGAGAAACGGAGATACATAGAGGAAGTGGATTTAAAACAGTTTGCAGATGGAACAATCGTGGATAAGAACCAATTGTTAGAAGTGTTGCAAATGGCAAAAAAGGAAGGCTACACAATTAGTTATTCTGAGTTAGAAAATCATACAGCAGCTATAGCAGCGCCTATTTTTGCGAGCGATGGAACGGTTGTAGCAGGCATTAGTATTTCGGGATTAGCAATTGAGTACAGCGAAAGTAACATTTCATATTTTATCGCGAAGGTGAAAGAGACAGCGAATCGCATTTCGAAAGAACTCGGCTTTTTGGCATAGAAAGAGGGAGTAGGATGAAATTTTCTGCGTTAGGGGATCAAGCAATTATTGTTACATTTGGTGAAGAAATTAAGATGAATATATATGAGAAAGTACAGCGGTTATTTCAAGCACTGCAGCAACATCCGTTTGCAGGAATGATTGAGTGCGTTCCGTCGTTTACTTCATTAGCTGTTTACTACAATGTATACGAAGTATGGAAGAGAAATGAGAGAAGTGAAAGGCCATATGATTACGTTCACCAGTATATAAAGGAGCTTTGTGATTCTTATAAAGAAGAAGTAAAACAGGATGTGAAACATATTTCTATACCAGTGTGCTACGGGGGAGAATATGGACCTGATTTAGAAGAGGTTGCGCATTATAAAGGTTTACAAGTAGAAGATGTGATTCGAATACATAGTGAAACTACATATTTTGTATATATGCTAGGTTTTACACCAGGGTTCCCGTATTTAGGAGGACTATCAAAAGAATTAGAAACACCTAGAAAAGAAATACCACGGTTACAAATCTCTCCTGGTTCAGTAGGTATTGGCGGAAATCAAACAGGTATATATCCGCTTGAAACACCAGGAGGATGGAATATTATCGGCCGAACTCCTATTTCATTATTTAATCCAGAAGAAGAAATACCAACATATATTCAAAGTGGTATGTATTTACGATTTATCCCAATAACGAAGGAAGAGTACGTATCATTTGAGGGGGCTGAAGAATGGATGTAGAAGTTTTGCATGCAGGAATGTTTACAACAGTCCAAGATTTAGGGCGATCTCATTATCAACAATACGGTGTACCAGTTGGCGGGACTATGGATCAAAGTGCACTTCGGATGATCAATATGTTAGTCGGTAATGAAGAGAATGAAGCGGGACTCGAAATGACGATTATGGGACCTAAATTGTTAATAAAGAAAACGACTTTACTTGCGATTGGCGGAGCAGATATGGAACCGTTATTGAATGGAGAATGTATCCCGTTATGGCGTCCCATTTTAGCGGAAGAAGGTAGTATGCTTTGTTTTGGAAAAGTGAAAAGTGGTTGCAGAGCGTATGTGACTTTTGCGGGTGGCATCCATATTGATCGCACTATGGGAAGTAAAAGTACGTACATACGTGCTGCGATTGGCGGTATAGAAGGAAGAATGTTGAAAAAGGGTGACTACTTCCAAATTGGTGCACAACCAGCAATGGCGAATCGTTTCATTCAAGACTTACAAAAAGATGAGAGAATAAAAACGAAATGGGCAATTAGCAACAGCGTACTACCAAAGTATAAGAAACATCCTAAGCTTCGTGTCATAACTGACTTTGGATATGATCAATTTACAGAAGAAAGTAAAAAGGCATTTTTTATGAAAGAGTATAAGGTATCTAATTATGCTGATCGTATGGGCTATAGGGTTGAGGGAGAAGTTTTAAATAGGATTGAAGAAAAAGAGATTTTATCGAGTCCTGTTACATTTGGAACCATTCAAGTTCCTAATGGTGGACAGCCGATTATATTAATGGCAGATAGGCAAACGACAGGTGGCTATCCGAGAATGGGAAATATCATTTCAGTAGATTTACCTCTTCTTGCCCAGCTAAAGCCGGGGGACTATGTTTCTTTTGAGAAAATTACGCTTGAAGAAGCGGAACAATTGTCCATAGAACAAGAAGTAAATATGAATCTATTAAAGAAATTCATCGCTTTACGAAGCTGAGAGCAGGAGGGAAATATCATGACTACAATTGATTTGAATTGTGATTTAGGAGAAAGTTTTGGCGCTTATAAAATGGGGAATGATGACGAGATTCTTCCGTTCGTGTCCTCTATAAATGTTGCTTGTGGTTTTCATGCGGGTGATCCGTCCGTTATGCGGCAAACAGTTGAAAAGGCAATGCAGCATAACGTTGCGATAGGGGCACACCCTGGATTTCCAGATTTAATTGGATTTGGTAGAAGGAACATGAACGTTTCAGCAAGTGAAGTATACGATTATGTTTTATATCAAATTGGTGCATTAGACGGTTTTGTAAAAGCAGCTGGCGGGAAAATGCAGCATGTAAAGCCGCACGGTGCCTTATATAATATGGCGGCGTCTAATCCGGAAATCGCAGATGCAATCGCAAAGGCAATATATTATATGAATCCATGTCTATTATTTTACGGATTAGCAAATAGCGAGGCGTTTATACAGGCTGCGGAAAAATACAATATAACTCTCGTACAAGAGGCTTTTGCGGATCGTACATATAAGCAAGATGGTACATTAACGAGCCGTACAGAAGAAAATGCGCTTATAAAAGATGAAGACGAAGCGATAAAGCAAGTGCTTCAAATGGTGAAAGAAGGCCATGTGAATTCGGTCAATGGAGAGGAAGTAGCAGTTCAGGCGCAGACGATTTGTTTACACGGTGATGGAGAAAAAGCAGTACAATTTGCGGGAAGAATATACAGAATATTCGAACGTAATGGTATTTCTATTTGTGCACCGAAATAAAAAATAGGGGGAAGTGCTGGGATGATTAAATTAATCGGAATACTACTTGTTGCAGTGGGCTTTTTATTTAGATTAAATACACTTTTAGTAGTTATGGTTGCAGGTATTGTTACTGGTATGGTTTCAGGATTAAGCTTTTATGATGTGATTAGCATGTTCGGTAATTTTTTCATAGAAAATAGATATATGTCTATGCCAATTATATTAACTTTACCGGTAATCGGAATTTTAGAGCGTTACGGTTTAAAAGAAAGAGCAGAAGCACTTATAACGAAATCAAAAGGAGCAACAACTGGAAGAGTATTAATGTCATATTTTACGATAAGAGAATCATCAGCAGCACTTGGACTGAACATTGGTGGTCATGCGCAAACAGTAAGACCGCTCGTTGCACCGATGGCAGAAGGGGCTGCGCAAGGTAAATATGGTAAGTTACCTGAGAAGTTAAGAGAAAAGATTAAAGCAAACGCAGCAGCTGCGGAAAATACAGCTTGGTTTTTCGGAGAGGATATTTTCATCGCGACTGGTGCTATTTTACTAATGAAAGGATTCTTCGATTCAGTAGGTATGCATGTCGGTGTATGGGATATGGCACTTTGGGGCATTCCAACTGCAATATCAGCACTTATTGTAAGCTGGATCAGATTTAGAAGATTTGATAAATATATAGCGAAAACGATGACATCAAAAGAAAAAGAAGAGAAGGAGGCAATATAAAATGAACATCATCACAATGGATACAATTTATTACGTATTAGGTATAATCGTTGCCTTTATCGCCGTTCGTATTGCATTTGATCGTGAACATCCAAATCGATTTGGCTCTAGCTTGTTTTGGGCGTTATTTGCAGTTACGTTTTTATTCGGAAATGTAATCCCTTCATTTTACGTTGGCTGTATCGTGCTCGCTATGGTCGTGTTAGCTTCATTAAATAAAGTAACAAAATCAGAAGAGAAAGAAGTACCAGTACAAGAACGTGTGAAACATGCGGAGAAATTAAAAAATAAAGTTTTCATGCCCGCACTATTAATTCCTATTTTTACAATTATCGGTACGTTAACGTTAGGGAAAATTAAATGGGGAAATGTTTCTCTTGTTGATCCGGATAAAGTCACATTAGTTGCATTAGCACTTGGGGCATTACTTGCATTCATTGCCGCGATGCGTATTACAAAATCGAAAATAACAACGCCTGTTCAAGAAGGAAGCAGACTATTACAAGCTGTCGGCTGGGCTGTCATTTTACCACAAATGTTAGCAGCACTTGGCGGTATTTTCGCGAAATCTGGCGTTGGACAAGTCGTTTCTGATTTAGTCGGACAAGTATTACCGACAGAGTATCCGTTCGTTGCTGTTATGGCATATTGTTTAGGTATGATGCTGTTCACAGTCGTAATGGGAAATGCATTCGCAGCGTTTGCCGTTATTACTGGCGGAATTGGCTTACCTTTAATTGTTCAAATGCACGGAGGAAACCCCGCAATTATGGCAGCACTCGGTATGTTCGCTGGGTATTGCGGAACGCTGCTTACTCCAATGGCAGCAAACTTTAATATCGTTCCAGCAATGCTTTTAGAGCTAAAAGATAAAAATGCAGTTATTAAAGCACAAGTACCAATAGCTCTTTCAATCTTTATTATCAATATGTTTATTATGTACGGCCTAGTATATCGTTTCTAATTAGGAGGGAAAAACTATGAAAACAGTATTATTAACAGGGTTTGATCCGTTTGGCGGAGAAAGCATCAATCCAGCTTGGGAAGTCGCAAAAAGTTTGCATGAAAAAACAATCGGAGAGTACAAGATTATTAGTAAACAAGTACCAACAGTATTCCAAAAATCAATCAGCGTATTAAAAGAGTATATAGAAGAACTAAACCCTGAAATGATTATATGTATTGGACAAGCCGGGGGCAGACCAGATATTACGATAGAGCGTATCGCAATTAATATCGATGATGCAAGAATTGCTGATAATGAAGGGAATCAGCCGGTAGATGTACCGGTCGTAGAAGAAGGAGCGATTGCCTATTGGTCTACGCTTCCGATGAAAGCAATCGTAAAAAGACTTCAAGAAGAAGGTATACCAGCTTCCGTTTCACAAACGGCAGGCACATTCGTTTGTAATCACTTATTCTATGGACTTATGCATGAACTAGAGAAACATGATAAGAAAATAAAAGGCGGATTCATTCACATTCCGTTTTTACCAGAACAAGCAAGTAACTATCCAGGGCAACCGAGTATGTCACTTTCTACTATTAGTAAGGGGATCGAATTGGCAATCGAAGTAACGATGACAGTTGAAGTAGATATTGTAGAGGTTGGGGGCGCAACGCATTAAGTAAAATGAATTGTACAACACCTCCTGTAAACAACTGGTATAATAAGTATAGCAATATACATAGAGGTGATTTTTGTGAAGTTTGAAGAAGTACGTTCAATTTTAGAAAAAGCGAAGAAAATTACAGTATTAACAGGCGCTGGTGCAAGTACGGAAAGTGGTATCCCAGATTTTCGTTCAGCAAATGCAAATGGATTGTATGCTGATGCGAATGTGGAGATGTACTTATCGAGAGGGTACTATAACAGAAGTCCGAAAGAATTTTGGAAGCATTATAAAGAAATCTTTCAAATTAATACGTTCCATCAATATAAACCAAATCGTGGACATCGCTTTTTAGCTGAGCTAGAAGAACAAGGGAAAGATATTACGATTTTAACGCAAAATATTGACGGTTTACATCAATTAGGTGGCAGTAAGCATGTCATTGATTTACATGGAACACTTCAAACTGCACATTGTCCGAAGTGTAAAGCGGGATATGACTTGCAGTATATGATTGACCATGAAGTGCCTCGCTGCGAGAAGTGTAATTTCATCTTAAATCCAGATGTTGTTTTATACGGAGATACATTGCCGCAATATCAAAATGCGATAACACGTTTATATGAAACAGATGTACTTATCGTTATGGGAACCTCATTAAAAGTACAACCCGTCGCTTCATTCCCGGAAATCGCAAAGAGGGAAATAGGAGCAACAACGATCTTAGTAAATGAAGAGTTAACTGGGCAAGAATATAACTTTGATTTTGTTTTTCAAAATAAAATTGGCGAATTTGTTGAAGGAGTATCTTCAATGAAATAAGTTATCGAAAAAAGTGAGGTATCTACCTCACTTTTTTATTTGAGTAATCGCTGTTTTAAGCCATATGAAAACATTTCGATAATGTAGTAACACCATCTCTATAATTTATAAAAAAGAGTTTGGTAGGTAAAATGGCAGAATAAGAAGTAATATTTTCTTTAACGAATACACAGTCGTCATAAAGTAAGTTAATATGTAGCTGTTGTGAAGGTTTTATTTGGTGTTGTTTTAGGTATAAAACTAAGTCATTATAAAGTTGTTTACTATAATTACTTACGGAATATTCAATTGAAAGCTGACCTGCTATGCTAGTCCACCATACTTTAAAACTACATATTAATTCTTTAAATGATTCCTCGTCACATAAATTAACGTCAAAAAGCTTCTCATAAAATATATGATTCTCCTCGTGAAAAATTTGTAAATCATATCTGTCGTTAGCAGTTTACTTACGAAGAGTCAGCCATAATTCTTTGAAATTTGTTTTAAAGTCAGTGGAGAAATGTAATGTTTTTGTTATGTAAGGAAAACGAAAATTTTCTTTTTTTCCTTTTTGATTGAGATAAATATTTTGAATGTAGATCATAAAGTTTAAACAATGTGGCGTATTAGTATGTATGATAAACGAATCTGTCATTTTCGTTCTCTCCTTAAGTAATGTCTTTTATGAATTTATTTCTTTAGTATACAAATAAATGTAAACGAATGGTATAAAAATCAATTTGCCTCATTTTTCTTTTAGAATAATATTCATGTTATTGTGCATTAAGGGAATGGTAATAAATAGGATAATGAATTAAAAAACTGAAAATTAAATCTTTTATTTCTTCTGTAATTAATATAAAATTCTATATATATCATATAAATAAATTTGATACATAATGATTTTGCGTAGAAATGTTAATAGAATGAAGCGAGGGAGCGAAATGAGGCAGAAAAAGGAGCAGAAAAAACAATCGAAAAAGAAAAAGACTCATATTCCATTTCGGTTAAATGTACTATTTTTTATTGTCTTTCTTTTATTTTCAGCTATTATAATTCAATTAGGTAAAGTACAAATCATTGATGGAGAAACGTATAGAAATGAAGTAAACAAAAAGGAAGATGTAACGGTAAGCACTCCCGTTCCTAGAGGGAAAATGTTTGATCGGCAAGGTCACGTTATTGTAAATAATAAACCATTGCGAACCGTTACATATACGAAAATGAGAGGAGTAGACTCGAAAGAAGTTTTACAAGTAGCAAGAGATTTAGCCAAGCTGATTGAAATGTCGCAAGAGGACATGGATAAGTTAACAGAGACAGATAAGAAAGATTTTTGGATGCAGTTAAATGAAAAGCGGGCAGCAGCGAAAGTAACGAAAGAAGATGAGAGTAAATTTAGAAGGCAAGAAATAGAAGGAAAAGAATTAGATAAAAAAGTAGAAGAACTGCGCCGGGAAAGAATTACACAAGAAGAATTAAATGAGCTTTCAAAGGAAGATATAGAAGTATTAGTAATTAAAAGCAAAATGAATGCGGGATATAAAATGACACCGCAAATCGTTAAAAAAGATGTAAGTCAAAATGAATATGCTGTCGTTAGTGAAAGATTGGCAAGTTTACCGGGGGTAGATACGACAGTAGATTGGGAACGTGAATACCCAAATGATAAAATACTTCGCTCTATACTAGGTAGCGTTTCTAATGAAAATGAAGGGTTGCCAAGAGAACAATTAGATTATTATTTAGTTCGTGAGTATAATCGAAACGATCGTATTGGTAAAAGTTACATTGAAAAACAATACGAAGATGCACTACATGGAACGAAAGAACAGTCTAAAAATATTATGGATAAAGCAGGGAAAATTGTTCGAACAGAAAAAGTGACCGAAGGAAAAAGTGGAAATAACTTAATGTTAACAGTCGATATGGATTTACAGAAAAAAGTAGAGGGAAGCCTTGAAAAGAATTTACGAGCTTTTCATGCTGCAGAGCCGATGATGGATCGTGCGTTCGTAGTAATGATGAATCCGAAAAACGGTCAAATTTTATCAATGGCAGGAAAGAAAATTGTAAATAAAGATGGCGGTATGCAAATAGAAGATTATGCATTAGGAACGATGACAAGTTCTTATGAGTTAGGATCAACTGTAAAAGGTGCTACTTTATTAGCTGGATATCAAACAGAAGCGATTAAGCCATATACACATTTCTTTGATACACCAATGTATTTTAAAGGAAGTTCTAAGCCAAAGAAATCGTGGAAAGAATTTGGGGATATTGATGATTTAAGAGCTTTACAAGTTTCATCGAACGTTTATATGTTTAATACAGCTTTAAAAATGGCAGGCATTAATTATGTCCCAAATAATCCATTAGATATTAAACAAGAAACATTTAATAAAATGCGCTACTATTTTAGACAATTTGGCCTAGGTGTGTCGACTGGTATTGATCTGCCAAATGAAGCAATCGGTCAAGTAGGTAGAACTGATAACATACCCGGATTTTTACTTGATTACGCGATTGGACAGTATGATACATACACGCCGCTTCAGCTTGCGCAATATATTTCCACAATTGCAAATGGCGGTTACCGAATGAAACCACAAATTGTACAAGAAGTTAGAGAACAACCGAATAGACCAGAGGATGTAGGAAAAGTTGTTCGGTCGATTGAACCAGTTGTATTAAATCGAGTGGATATGGACACTTCGTACATTAATCATGTAAAAGAAGGATTTAGAAGAGTTTTTCAAGAAGCTGACGGAACAGGTACCGGAACGTTTAAAGGGTTACCATATAAACCAGCCGGAAAAACAGGAACAGCTGAGACAGTATATGGTGGAGAAAGTGATATTGGAAGAGATGAGAACTACAACCGAAAAAAATGTTATAATTTAACTCTTGCCGGTTATGCACCATATGATGCTGATCCGGAAGTAGCTTTTTCAGTTGTTGTACCATGGGTGAATGATGATAAATCAGGAATTAATTCTGCGATTGGTAAAGAGATTTTGGATGCGTATTTTGAATTAAAAACAAATAGATCAAATGCAAATTCAATTCCAGTAGAACAACCGAACAAGGCACAGTAAAAATAGTATCACTGCATGGAAACATATTGTGCAGTGATATATTTTTTGAGTTAAAAAGCGCTTTATAAGGTGGGAATGGATATGAAAAAGGAGATTAAGAGAGGCTGGGGAAAGTACATACTATTTATATTTGTGATGGTAATAGGCTACCATTCTTTTACTTTATGTAAAGTGGAAGGGGAATCGATGCAGCCGACTTTATATGAAGAAGACTACGTATTTGTAAATAAAGCAGCAGTACGTCTTTCTAATTTACAACACGGAGAAATTGTCATTATAAAGGAAGAGGATGAATCGAAATATTATGTGAAACGTGTAATAGGACTTCCTGGCGATGTAATTAACATAACGAACGGAAAGGTATATGTGAACGATAAAAAACAAGAAGAACCATATACGAACAAAGATTTATTTAACAACACACAAGTGTTTTATAACTTTCAAAAGACAAAAATTCCGCCAAATAAGTTATTTGTAATGGGAGATAACCGCGAAGTAAGTAGAGATAGTCGCAATGGCTTAGGATATATTGAAGAAGATAACATAATTGGCAAGGTGGAATTTGTATATTATCCTTTTTCAAAAATGAAAATGATAGAATAAGTGGGGGAGGAGCAAAACCCCACTTATTAAAGCTTCACTTTATTTTCTTTAAAAAACCTTTTGGATTAAATGATATGAAAAATTTATGTTTAGACTCGTCGATTATGAAGTTATTGTTTTTAGTTAAAAACTCATCCACAGCTTCCATCGGGCCAGGACCCCAATTGGGAAGAAGCGGATTTCCATTAATGGAGGTATCTTCTACAATCATATAACTGCCAGTAGTGACGATAGATTTATATAGTAAGAGTTCTTTGGATACATGTTCTTTACTATGATCAGAATCTAAAATAACTAAAATCACATCATCAGGTTTGCGCATACTTACTATTGTTTGGATGGCCTGCACAGAAACAGAAGATGCTGTTAAATACGTAATCCGATTATGTGATGGCCGATTTGGCTGTGGAGTTATATCGATAGTAAGTACGTGACCTTTTCCAATTAAATCTAACATAGAAGCTAAATATAATGCACTACCACCATGAAAAGTCCCGCATTCAATAATTAAATCGGGCTTTAATTCATAAATAATTTCTTGATACAAAAAGAGATCAGAGGGAAGTTTACAGATTGGAACCCCGAACCAGTGTGTATCGTTTAACCACACAAGGCTGTTGTAATATTGGTTTAAAAATGCATTGCTTATAGTATCGATTTTAAATTCTCCTTTCTAAAAAAGATTCTCTCGTTTGACGTAAAGTGTTTACGCATGAAAGTTGTACTATATATTATGTGGTAAGGAATTGTAAGGAGAGGGTTTTTACTTGAAAATAAGATAAATAACTCATGTGTAAATGAAAGGAAATGATCATATGTACAAGTACACAATTTGCTTTATTAGAAAAAGCGATAAAATACTGCTATTAAATAGAAATAAAAAGCCGAATATGGGGATGTGGAATGGTGTCGGAGGGAAAATAGAAGAGAATGAAACGCCATACGATGGAATAATTAGAGAAACGTTTGAGGAAACGGGCATAGAACTTTCAAGTGTAACGTATAAAGGGACTGTTGTTTTTAAGGGGAAAGATGAGCCCCAGGCTAGTGAAGGAATGTATGTATTCATTGCTGATTTGCCAGATGAAATGCAGATGAATACACCATTTCGTACGGCTGAAGGATTATTAGAATGGAAAGAAATTGATTGGATATTAGATGGTGATAATAGAGGTGTAGTTAGCAATTTACCAAAATACTTACCGATAGTATTAACAGAAGAAAAAAAGTTAGAGCATATATTCACGTATGATAACCGGAATATTATTCATTACACAACTGTATGTTTGGCAGAGGATGATGCGAACAAAAGATATGAAAAACAACTTGTTTCTCAATAGAAGATAAGTGAAAAAACTATTTTTATACTCAAGCAGATAATATTTTAAAAAGAGTAAGCGGCATTTTTATGTTGATTGCTTTAGATATTTAACTGAGAAAAAGACATGTTTAAAGTACCATTTATATTTTGATTAAAATAATATTAATGATTGTAGGCGCAACCTTTACGTGGTTAGCGTCTGATTTGTTGTTAAGATAAGAATAGGTAGAAAAAATAGACTAGTAAACAAGCTGTTTTTGAATTTTAAACATAGAATAGGGGGAGTCTTATTAAAAAGAGGAGGGAATTATAGTTATGGGATGTAATAGTAATTTCAGACGTTTTCGAAATTGTAATAGGTTTTGGGATGATTTAATGTTTTGTAGATGCAGACATAGAGACTGTGATGAATGTCGTTGTAAACGTGACCGTGATTGCGATTGTGATAAATGTCGACGCAAACGTAATCATGATCGTGACTGTGATTGTGATGAACGTAAAGAGTGGTAAATTCTATAAGAAGAGTGCTTTTAAGAAAAGCACTCTTTTTTTATTTAGTATTCTATATTATTAGCTGCGAATCGCTTTAATCATAAAACGATGTTGCTTCACATCAAAATATCCTTTTTGCAAGATAATCTCATGTATACGATATAACTCCTCAAAGTACCTTTCAACAGTAAAATCAGGAATTTGCCACGGAATTGCTTTTAAATAATAGACGATAGCGCCAATATCATAAAAGTATTGGAAAGGGAATTCTTCTTTTGCTTCTAAAATAGTAAATCCATTTTCCTCTAACTCACTACATGCTGCTTCGAGAGACCAATTTGCAAATTCGTTATTTAGCGGTGCGCTAAACTGCTCATTTAGTTCCGCACAATCGAGACCACCAACTTGTTGTGTAAGGAAAATTCCATTTGGAGAAAGGATTCTGTTTACTTCAGAGGCGGCATATAATTCATGTTGATTTATGATTAAATCAAACTGACCATCTTGAAATGGTAAAGCAGTATCATCCGTTACCTCTATCACTGTAACCCCTAAAGGTTCTAATTTCTTCCGAGCAATTGGCACATTTGGAGCATAACCCTCCGTCGCATAAATATTTGACGGGAATGGTTGTAACATAGATAAAAACTCTCCGCCGCCAGTGCCCATATCTAGCATTGATTCTGCACGCTGCATAAGCTGGAAAGCAGTGCTGTCGTATGACCAAGATAAAGGCTCGCTCTTCATTCGACCCGTCTCTGAAATGAAAGAAAAATCCCAGCCGCTAAAATGTGTATTTGCACTTTCTAATAAAGTTAAAAATAATGGATCACGTTTCATAATTTTGTCCTCCTATTTTTTAATGAATGAAATGATGAGAAAAGAAAAAGGGAGGGCCTCTTATGAAAGTGGAACGGTTTTATGTTTCGTGTTCGGATAGATTCATATAAATTCGCTCCTTCGAGAATGATTATTTATATATTCGGGATAAGTAAGTGAAAGTCCTTTGATCAAGAGCTAGGGAATTTAGTAGATACGCGTATGAATTCCCTTTTCTTTTATTGGAAATCTGGAACGCTCTTTGGTGTTTTGCGGCTGTTTTACTTGATTTAACTTTTTAAGAAAAAAGTAATTGACACTTAAAATAAAATTATGATATTATTAAATATTTGATAAAAAACAACATATGTGTTAAGCTTGAAAAGGTTACCACATATGGAGGTGGATTATATGTTTCAAATTGGCGATAACATTGTTTATCCAATGCACGGAGCAGGTATAATTGAAGCCATAGAAGAAAAAGAATTCTCAGGGAAAAAACAACAGTATTATGTCATCAAAATGTCAATCAGTAATATGCAAGTCATGATTCCTACGGGTAAAATATTGAATTCGAATATACGCCCAGTTACGGATATACTTGCATTAAAACACATTATACACATTTTTCAGCATGAAGAATCATGTAAATTACTGCCGTGGAAACAAAGGCATAAAGTGAACACGGACAAAATAAAAACGGGTGAAATACAAGAAGGTGCTGAAGTTGTACGCGATTTAATGCGTATGAAGAAAGAAAAAACACTGAATACAAGTGAAAAAAAATTGTTGGATGATGCATATAAGTTTTTGGTCAGTGAACTAGAATTAATTAAAGGAATCACTGAAAATCAAATAAAAAGTTTCTGTTAAGGTTTATTATAGATAATGTATTATATCTCCCGAAAACATCCTGAATTTTTCGAGAATATGATGAGTATTAAAAGTAAATCATTTCAAAGACATTCAATTTCTTCAACTCACTTTTAGAGTAGGAACCTCTTTTGTTATTACTTCAATCTAATCCATTTTTATTTTTAAATTTATTTTACGAACATTCGAAGTTTCATTAAATAATTCGATTAAATAGTCACTTGATTTTTGCAATCCTGATTCACACTGGCACGGACAAGGAGCCGTAAGGATGAAAGAGAGGTAGGGCTTTCATTGTTTTAGGTAATATACTATCTAAGTCATTATTTCTAGAAGAAAAAACAATCAATCTCACCGCCAGCTTTAAGAGTTCCTTACATCTACTGAGACAGTGAATAGTAATTGTTTATCTTCTTTACGTAAAATTGATAAACGAACTGGTAACACCATATGGTAAACTACAAAAAATGGTTTCCAGACCAAGAAACCATTTTTTATTTTATTTACATAACAATAGTAAATTAAGCAGTAAGAAGGAGTCCGCACATGAAAAAAATGTTAACAAAAGAATTAAGTAATGAATTAAAGAAGCGAGAAGGGATTATTTCTATTACAGTTGAGCCTTATGAAAAAATCGAAGTTGGTGGAATTCGTGTAGATGGACCAGCTATTATTCTAATTAATCAAGAATAGGTAAAAATAGTTGCATGCAAGGAGAAAAGGATCAGCCTTTAAGAAAAGGGGATCCTTTTTGCTTGCTGCAGCTAATATGGGATATACATAACTTTTATCTGATGTGTTGGGGTTAAAAGGAAGGAGAGGATGGAGATTATCATGGTGGAAAGCTTAATATTGGTAGGATTTCTTTTTACGTTATATAAATTAGTTGATAAAAAAACAAACTAATTATTTAAAACGATAGATTGTTTCCTTTTTAAGGGCGAGATTTATCTGAGAGTGAAATGGATCATCTAAAGGAGGAATTAAAATGGATGCAAGGAAAGAACGCATAAAATACGAGAAGATGTCAAAGAATTATGATCGTATTTATTTAGTTTCGTTTATCCTATTAATTGTACTTGTTTGTAGTAGTGTGATTATCATAGGAGCTACAGGCGGAAAATATGGAGTATTTTTATTGTTAGCAATTTTACTTAACGCACGTATTACGAAAGAATCTCAAAAAAAGTATGAGCACTATTCTAATAAAGGGCGTATTTAAAATGATACATAACCAGAAAGGAACAACCTAGATGTATATTCAAAATATCCCTTTATCATCTCCTATTAACTAGTAAAAGTAACTTTATATAAATCATTTTTTTAGCAATGTAGAAATAGAAACCGTACCCTATTAAAATGTTATTTCCGTCCATATAATGAATTATCCTTCTAGCATATTTATAAGATTTATATCATATATTAGTAGAAAGAATGCAAGTTAGAAAGGAGTCTTATAGAATGAGTTATTTGGAGGGAAATGACTTTAGTAAACAAAATATGGTAAGTGTGCCTAATCCCTATGTATATCAGACATTACAATCAGTAATTGGTAAACATGTGGTTATTGAAACTGTAAGAGGCAATATAAGAGGTAAATTAAAGGATGTGAAACTAGATCATTTGCTCATTGAAGATACGGTGCCATATATTGTACGCATTCAACAAATTGTATGGATTATGCTAAAACAATAATCACATGTAATTTGATTTATAATAGATTAGCATTATAAATCAAATAAAAACACAGGGTTTTATCTCTGTGTTTCTTCAAATTTTCGTTTTTGGATATATGCTTGAGCATGGATAATTTCTTTCTGAAGTTCTTTTAATTCTTCCGTAGATCCAGATTCAATCCTCATGTACGTAGTAACTAGACTAATCATCATATCCATCTTCTCTACTATATTTTGAATGACCTGTTCAGATTGCTCTTTTTTAGGGTGTTGTATTGCTATTAGAGCATTTTCTATATAATTGTTCTTTCTTTGCTGGATATCATAAATAAACTGTTTTGTGTTTGAGTTCATTTGTTATTCCTCCGTTTTGGATATACTTCTATTCTATCATATTTGAATGGTGAATATTAGATTCCCCTAAATATACACCTGTCACATACATCTCCTCAAATATAGAAACTAATTCCTTAACGTACAGGGAGCTAATCAAAATATGTTAATTTTGTGTCTAAACGTACAATTTTCTTTTTTGATATGGTGAGCCCTAATTGTAGTGCCCAATCCGATGTAAATTCCTCAATAACAACAGATTTTTCCATATCTCTAATACCCTTATGTATTTTGTGCTTGAATATAATATCAGATTTAGATAAGCAAAACTATTTCAAGTGAATAGAATCCACTCTTTAAGAATACATAAAATATATACATACAAGTGTAGTCTACTCACTACATCATTAGTGAAAGTAGGATTCTATAAATTTTGGAGGAAGAGATATGCCGAAAAAGGTTCTCCTGTTTACAGATTTAGGGATTGATGATGCGTTTGCTATACTGTACACCTTTTTTCGTAAAGACATTCAACTTTTAGGAATTGTAGCCGATTATGGAAATGTATCGAGAGAAAATGTAATAAGAAATATTAACTATTTGAAGTACATTGCAGGAAGAGAAGAGATACCTGTATTCCTTGGTGCTTCTGTACCGTTGACAGGTATATTAATTCAGTATTTCCCTGAAGTACATGGAAAAGTCGGATTAGGACCTATCATTCCTCCTGAAATTTCATATCCAGTTTATTCTCTAAATGATATTTATCAAATTATACAATCAAATTTAGAAGATCTTACCATTATCAATTTAGGGAGACTTTCTTCGCTAGCTACAACTTTTGTATTAAATTTAGAAACAATGCGAAACGTAAGAGAATGCATTTGCATGGGGGGAGCTTTTTTCTATCCAGGTAACGTAACTGCCGTGGCTGAAGCTAACTTTTATGCAGACCCTTATGCAGCAAACTTAATTCTACAGCATGCAAAGAACTTGACAATTATTCCTTTAAATGTGACTCAACATGCAATTGTTACACCTGAAATGGTCCGGAAAATAGATGCATTTCATCGGAATACACAGGATTCTGCAGGGCTCATCATCAAACCTATGCTAGATTATTATTATAATTTCTATTCCAAGTCTAATCCTGGTATAAGTGGAAGTCCTATGCATGATTTTGTAACAGTTTGGTATTTGCTAAATCAAGACGCTGTTAGTCTTTCAAGAGTACCTATTAAAGTAATCCCTGATCAAGGAGAAGGATTTGGTCAAAGCATTGCAGATTTTCGTTTTGTTACTAATCCAGGCTATAAAACGCATAATGTAGCTTTTCAGTTTGATTATGAAAAATTTAAGAAAGATATTATGGAAACGTTCCTAAAGAAGAGAGTGTAATAGACTTTATTAACTTCAGATAATACGGATTATGAGAATCAAATGTCACTTCACTTAACTGTAAATATCAAATTAACAAAACAAGTTCCCCTAAAATAAAAAAGACGTTGACTTCTCTATGTAATTAACTGTCGTTTCATGTCCAGCGCTGATGAGTAGCCAAATTGTCGAAAGAAGCTCGTTCTTATTCAACTTGTTTTCTTGCTCTCTTGTTTGAATGAGATTTCAAAATCGTTCAGACCATATTTTTCAACGTATTTTGTGATAGGCATGTACATATATCCGTTTGTAAACGTGCCTACTTCTGTTGTATTTTCTGGTCCTAATGTTTTCAGTAATATATGTATTGCGGCATTAAAATCTTTTTGTAAAGCATTGTGTAATTCATCTGCAATTACTTCAATACGCTGTTTTAACTCTAAATTTTCAACTTTACATGTTACAGAATCTACAAAGATTCTTTTAGAAAAATTAGGATCGTGTTTACAAATAGAATCAGCTATTTTCTCTGCTAATTCTTCGCTAAATAAAAATTTTAACGGAACATAATTACCCATTTTTCACCTCGGTGGTCAAATAAAAACAATTTTTATTTTTTAATCGACAATCCATAAACTAACGTCTCACTAGGAGTTGTAATACTAAAACCTGTCGTCTTATAATCAAGTTTCACTGTATCACCAGTGTAATCTTTCGTGAATGAATCCATTTGTACGATAAGCTCTGCATCTTCATATACAACATCATCTGCGTTATATGTATCCAAAATTAAATCGACATCAACGAAAATACTACAAGAGTTCGTCATTGTTCCTCTAATGCGAACGATCTTTTTATCTTCGCTTTCTAATCTATGTATAGCTGCTTTTGCTTCATCAGTAATACGAATGTTCATTGTATCCCAACCTTTATTTATATTTCTTCTATTATGGCAAAAACAGGAGCAATAGGGAAGCAAAGAGGTTTGTAACAAAAAACGAGCAAACAAATTTGTTTGCTCGTTTCACTTTATTTTAATTCACATTTATCAAGTGGAATCACTTTTGTTTTTTTCGTAAATTTATAACCTAACCATAGTACTAAGAAGAGTGGTAAACCAATGTAAGAAACGAGTACACCGTTCCAATCAATTGCTTCACCCATAAATGCGCCGTAGTTTTGTCCTAAAATTACGATGATACAAAGTGTAAATGCGAAGATTGGACCGAATGGGAACCATTTTGCTCTATACGGTAAGTCTTTTAAATCTTTTCCTTGTGCGATATATGCTTTACGGAAACGGTAATGACTAATTGCAATTCCGACCCATGCGATAAAGCCAGACATTCCAGATGCGTTTAATAACCAAATGTATACAACACCGTCACCGAATAAAGAAGCAATGAAAGCAATACTACCAACAATTGACGTTACGATTAATGCGTTAACAGGTACACCGCGGCTATCTAATTTACCAAGAAACTTTGGTGCTTTTCCTTGGCGAGCTAAATCCCAAAGCATACGAGTTGATGCATACATACCAGAGTTACCAGCAGATAGTACAGCAGTTAAAATAACAGCGTTCATAACAGAAGCAGCAAAGGCAACGCCCGCTTTTTCAAAAATAAGTGTAAACGGACTTACTGTTACATCACTTGCAGCAAGGCTTTCAGTTGTATAAGGAATTAGTAAACCGATAACGAGAATCGCAAGGATATAGAATAAAAGAATACGCCAAAAGATTGAACGAATTGCTTTTGGGATATTACGTTCTGGATCAGATGTTTCACCAGCAGCTACTCCTAATAATTCAGTTCCTTGGAAGGAGAAACCAGCTGCCATAAATACACCGATAATTGCCATGATACCGCCGTTAAATGGTGCATCGGCAACTGTGAAGTTTTTAAATCCAACAGTTTCGCCGCCCATAATTCCGAAAATCATCATAAAGCCAACAATTAAAAAGATAATAATAGTAACTACTTTAATAAGTGCGAACCAATATTCAGATTCACCAAACCCTTTAACAGATAAATAGTTTAAAAGGAAAATAATAGCTAAACATAATCCACTCCAAATAAGAGAAGGAGTATCTGGGAACCAAAATTTCATAATTAATGTTACAGCTGCAAGTTCAGCAGCAATCGTAATTGCCCAGTTATACCAATAGTTCCATCCAAGTGCAAAGCCAAGTGATGGATCAACAAATTTTGTTGCATACGTACTAAAAGATCCAGTAACAGGCATGTAAGCTGCAAGTTCAGCTAAGCTTGTCATTAAAAAATAAACCATAATTCCAATTGCGGCGTATGCAATTAATGCGCCACCAGGTCCAGCTGTATGGATGACACCACCGCTGGCAAGAAATAGTCCGGTACCAATTGTACCACCGAGAGAAATCATCGTAAGGTGACGAGATTTTAATCCGCGTTTTAATTCACCTTGTCCTTGTGTAGTTTGCGTTTTAGAGGTAGATTGATTTGTTGCGCTATTCATGTTCAACACTCCTTTTCTTGTAGGTTAGGAAGGAGCGGGGGAGAAAAATACAAAAAACCGCCAAAGGAATTTGGCGGAACGTTTCACAAATAACCACCCCATCATACCCTTCCGTTAAGATAGCACCCCACGTTTACACGGTAATTTGTAAACGTGACAGTTCTGTTCCTTTCGGAGACAGCCCCAGCTCATATTTCCAGAGAAGAAATATAAACTTCGGCAACCTTTCCTTTCAAACGGAGTTGGTGACATTCTCTGTGTCTCGTCCGTTTTACTCATAAAAGTCGCAACCTCTACCTCATCGGATTGATGAGGATTTGATATATTGCTAAGATTTTTAATATATGGCAATTGTAATGACTTTCTGAATATATTGCAAGATATTTTGTTAGGAAAAGTCAAAAAATATCGGTTATTGTATAGGAAACGCTTGCAAAACTCCACCCGAACCTACTATTATGTAGCAATAAGCAAAGAAAAAATTGTTATACAAATGTTTCGCAAAAAATATTGAAAAACCCTCTAAATTAAAAGAAAATTCAGAAAAATATAATTCGACATTCATGATAAAGTCATATTATTTGTTATAATTAGAGTAACGTTTAAGTAAAAAGGGGAAATCAATATGAAATTAGAAACAGAAAGGCTCTATATAGTGCCGTGTACAGAAGAGAGTATGCAAGTCGCTAACGAGCAAGGATATAATAGCGGTCCGCATATTGTAGGGCATGTAAAGAATGTAAAACAAGATGCAGATTTATTACCATGGGGTGCGTGGTATGTTCTTCGGAAAGAAGATGATAGCGTTTTAGGTGATATTGGGTTTAAAGGGAAACCAAACGAGAAGCAAACAGTAGAAATTGGCTATGGATTTATTGAGAAATATTGGAATCAGGGCTATGCAACAGAAGCTGTAAGAGAACTAATCGATTGGGCTTTCAAAATAGGAGAGGTAGAAACAATAATTGCAGAGACACTCCTAGATAACTATAGTTCGATTCGTGTTTTAGAAAAGTTACATATGAAGAGAGTAAATGCTACAGAAACGATGATTAATTGGAAAATAGAAAAATAAAAAATACCGCTCGAAGTATATCGGGCGGTATTTTTATCGTTATGGTAGCATTTGTTTTTGATCATTCGGATATCCGGCTGTCGATGCGTTAGAACGCTTGGAATGATTGCGAACAGCAATGAAAATAGAAATAATAACGACAAGACCAACTGCCACGTAAGAAAGTGAAATAATAGTTGGATCCACTTTAAATGTAGTAAGCAATGTACGAATGTTTGTAAAGATAATAAGGCCACCAACTAATACGCCAAGTAAATGAGAAGGAACGATGCGTACTAACCATGCAGCGATTGGTGCTGCAACGATACCACCAAGCATGAGAGAAAATACCCAAACCCAGCTTACTTGTTCCCAGCCAAGTGAAATGAAAAATCCGATTGTTGCAGCAAGTGAAACAGGAAATTCACTCGTATCTACAGATCCAATAACTTTTCTAGCTTCATTTCCTCTTGCTAGAAGAACGGGTGTTGTAATCGGCCCCCAACCACCGCCACCAGTTGAATCAACGAATCCAGCGAATAAACCAAGCGGCACAAGTTGTTTTGCAGACATACGCTTATTTGAAGTGACAATTTGTTTTTGAATGATGAATCGTAATAAAATATAAACCCCTAAAGTAAATAAAAATATGGAAATGTACGGTTTGATCACATCTCCAGGCAAATTACTTAAAAAACATGCCCCAACAAATGCGCCGATTGCCCCAGGTAATGTAAGCCTGGAAACTGTATATTTATCAACATTTCCAAATTTGATGTGAGATGCGCCAGAAGCTGCAGTTGTAACGACTTCAGCTAAATGAACTGATGCGGAAGCTACAGCCGGTGCAATACCAAACATTAATAATAGTGAAGTAGACGTTACCCCATACGCCATTCCGAGTGCTCCATCGATCAATTGAGCGAAAAATCCAATAATAGCAAAGACAATTAATTTCTGCATAAATAATCCCCCTGTAATAATAAATGAAAAAGACACTTTTCCCGTATGAGAAAAGTGCCTTTGGTTTTTCCAATCAGCAATAATTAAATTTGTTTCATTATAATACATATTAATCGTATAAATCAACTGGGTTTTAAAGTTTTTGAATTGAATGAAAGAAAAATAAAATATACAATAAAAGGATGGAGAGAAAGGGGAGAAAGACATGTTACGATTTGATCATCTCGTTCACGCAGTTCATGGTACACCGGAGGAAGCGGCAAAACAAATGCAGGAACTTGGATTTCATACTGTATTAGGCGGAGAGCATACGAATTGGGGTACTTGGAATAGTTTAAGTTATTTTGATTTATCATATATAGAATTTTTAGCAGTGCAGCATGAAGAAAAAGCGAAGAAAGCAGAAAATCCATTAGTACAAGAAACGGTAGTGAAATTACAAGATGGAGAAGGAATGTTACAAATCGCCATTCGAACAGATGGAATTGAAGAACTAGCAGTTAAGTTTAATAAACACGGATTACATACGATAGGACCATTTGAGGGGAAACGAATGAGAAAAGATGGCCGCCTATTAGAGTGGAAAATGTTATTTGTAAAGCAAGAAGAGAACGGACCGAAATTACCTTTCTTTATACAGTGGAATGAAACGGACGAAGAAAGAAGAAATGATTTACGTAACATTGGGACGATCACTGAACATAAAAGCAAAGTACAACAAATTGAAACGATTCATTATGCGGTAAAAAACGTTCGAGAAACGGTACGGAAATGGAAAGAAGTAATGGGGCTAACTGCAAGCCAGGTCGTTAAGAATGAAAAATGGAATGCTGAGTGTCAAAGTGTAGTATTTGGAGATATTCATGTGCAGTTTTGTGAACCAATAGGAGAAGGGTTAGTACTAGAACGTTTGAAGAATCATGGTGAATATCCATTTGCAGTGGAATGGAATGGGGAAAATAAACGAGAGCATGAAGTGTTAGGTAGTTTTTACATATATTGATAGAGGTGAACATAATGGAAGAAATACTTAGAGAGATAGAGAGAAAACTAGAATGGCCTCGTATTACAAAGTGTACAGCTATTTCAAAAGGTTTTTCACATGAAGAGAAATATAAAATAGAATTAGAAAATAGAGTTACATATTTTGTAAAAGTATGTGATGCTGTTCATTTTGAACGTAAACAAGAAGAATATACGTATATGAAACAGTTAGAGTTATTACATATTCCTACGCCTAAGTTAATTCATTTTATAAAGCTGGAGGATTTAAATAAATGTATTCAAGTATTTGAATGGGTCCAAGGTGTAAATGGTGAAGAAGGTTTAGGGAAGCTATCGGTGGAAGAACAGTATTATGCAGGAAGAAAAGCAGGAGAAGTATTAAAGAGAATCCACTCAATTGAAAGAGAAAGTGCAAGTAATAAATGGGAAACGGTTCGATGGAATAAATACGAAAGATACGTAGAAGCGTTAGCAAACTATGAAATAGACTTCCTTGATTTAAAGCCAGTATTAAGTTTTGTAGGGGAGCATAAACAATTATTGAAAAATCGCCCAATCACATTTTTACACGATGACTTCCATCCAGCAAATAGTATGATTCATAATAAGGAATTTATCGTTATCGATTTTGGTGGATATGATTTTGGTGATCCAATACACGATTTTTATAACGTAGCGATTTTTACTACAAGAATAAGTAAGCCATTTGCGGTTGGACAAGTTCATGGTTATTGCGGAGGTGAACCATCGCTTCATTTTTGGCAACTGTATTCATTATATGCAGCGATGACATTCCCAGCTGATATCGTATGGACAAACCGAAGCACGCCACATTTAGTAAATGATATGAAGGAAAGATTGAACGGAATTTTAGAAGATCATAATCATTTTTCATCCTATATTCAAAAATGGTATCAATCACAACGTGAGGATATAATAAACTATAAGTAATGGAGGGATTCATTTGGATAAAATAGCGGTAATTTCAGATATACATGGTAATATTCCAGCGTTAGAATCTGTACTGCAAGATATTAAATTAAGAGGAATCGAGCGCATCATTTGCCTTGGAGATTTAGTCGGAAAAGGTCCTCATTCTAGCGAAGTGATTGAAATCATTCGTAAAGAATGCGAAGGAGTTGTAATGGGGAACTGGGATGATTTCATTACAAAACCGACTGAATTTGAGGCATTAAAATGGCATCAAAAACAACTATCGGAAGAACAAAATGACTATTTAAGAAGCTTACCATTTTCAATCGAGTTTCATATGAGTGGAAAACTCATTCGTATGTTTCACGCTTCACCGAGAAGTTTATATGAAAGAATTCAACCACACGCCTCAAGAGAAGAGCGTATTAGTATGTTCGAAAACAGTGAGCTCACCGAGAATATAGAAGGAGAAAGAAAACCAGATGTCGTTTGCTACGGTGATGTTCACCAAGCATTCGTTCAAAATTTCAGAGGAAAAACGTTATGTAATGCTGGTAGCGTTGGAAACCCACTTGAAATTACACAAGCTTCCTATTTAATATTCGAAGGAACTTACAATGAAAAAGAAGCCGCAAGCTTTTCCATTCAACTCGTACGTGTACCGTATGATATTGAATTAGCAATCAGACTAGCAGAAGAACTCGAAATGCCAGAAATTGAAGAATACAAACAAGAATTACGGACTGCTTTATATCGAGGGTTTAAGGGAAAGTAAGCTAATAATTATATCAACGATTTTTCAAATATATCTATCATAACTTAAAATATATCGACGATTCAACAAAGGATATCGACTTACCGACAAATAGTGACATAAACTCTTGCTCATAATAATGTTATGTAAACTAATTGTAGGAGGAAATTCCATGAACCGAAAACAACGAATCAAAGAAATTGCAGATCACATATTAAAGCTAAACTTAACACATCCAACAAGAGTTGGAGTAAGTGGTATTACAGCTTCGGGAAAAACAACATTTGCAAACGAATTAGCAGAGGAAATGAAAAAGCTCGGAGTTCCAGTAACACGCGCCACCATTGACGATTTTCATCATCCGAGAGCGATTCGCTATGCACGGGGCAAAGAATCAGCAAGAGGGTATTACGAAGATGCACACGATTATACAGCTTTCAAAGAAAGGTTATTAAAGCCTTTAGGACCAAACGGAAATTTACAATATGAAACGATTTCTCATAATTTAAAAACGGATATCTCTGTACATAATGAACCGCTAGTGGCTCCGCTAAATATGGTTCTAATAGTAGATGGAACATTTCTATTGAAAAAAGACGTAGAGCATTTATTCGATTACAAAATTTTTATAGATACCTATTTTGAGATTGCCAGAAAACGTGGTGCGAAGAGGGAAACTGAAGCTTTTGGAAGTTATGAAAAAGCAGAGAAGATGTTTTTGAACAGGTATCATGCAGCTTGTAAAATGTATATAGACGAGCGTAATCCGAAAGAGTGTGCGGATGTTGTATTTCAGAATAGTGATTTAGGAAATCCAGAAGTTATATTTCATGAATGAGCGTATTACATAATCAGAAATATATGTATAGCCTTTTGTTTATTGTTATAATTAAATTAATTTTATGAAGCAAATAAAAGGGGATAAGACAATAAAAAACGCAAAAAAGGGGATAAGAAATATAATGAATGAAGTACTAGAACTAAAAGAAGAACTACTACAAATTAAAAATAACAATTATGCTGTACCAGAAGACGTAGATGCATATCCATATGCGCAATGGATGCTAGATTATATCGGATCACCTGATGCTGAATTACGTGATGATTTAATTTATAGTACGCTTCACACATGGATTACAAATGATGTATTTAGACAAAAAGAGTTAAGAGGATTAATGTTACAAGCAATTAGTCCTGATTATTTATTTTATAAAATTGGTGAAAAGGGAACAGACTCTGTATTTAAACGTGCATTCTCCGTATTAATTCCACCACTTATTTTATCTGTTCATGAAAGAGAACCGTTGTTATCGGAAGAACAATTGTACAGTGTGGCAGAACAAGTGTTGGAATATGTATATTTAGAAGAAGATGTAAGGGGCTATGTAGAAGGGAAAGGCTGGGCGCACTCTACTGCACATGCAGCAGATGCACTCGATGCTTTAGCACGTACAATCCAAAATCGTGAGTTTTCATATGCAATACTAGCTGCCGTTCGTCAGAAGGTCCGCTTACATGACTACGTATACATTCACTTTGAGGATGAGAGATTAGTAGCACCAATTATGTCGTTACGTAACCAAAATCTTTTAACTGAAGAAGAGTGGAGCAATTGGTTACATAGTATAGCAATTGTTGAAGACATCCCGCATCCTCAATATGATATTTTAGTACAAAATATTAGAGCTTTCTTAAGAAGTTTATATTTTAGAGTTTTAGAGACAGAGGGTAGTACAGCCTTTATAGATGATATATTGGAAACTTTGAAGGATTTGCGTAGGTATTAAAAATACGTTTTTCTAAGAGAAAAGTACATAAAACCACTACCTCCCAACCATACTAATAAAATGTGTTGGAGGTGAATGTTATGAATAAAAAAGACTTTGAAAAAGTTTATAATGATTACTTACATCAAGGAGAAGAGCAAGCTCAATTTGAAGTAGACAATGAAGTCAATTCAGGAGCAGAACAAATTGTTGCCGTTCGTAAAAATGATGATGGTGATTTAATAGCGTTTAAAACAAGTAGCGGGAGAGAGTTAGATTATATGACTGCTCTTAGTGAAGCGAAATCAGGGAAGTTAGCTCATGTAGACGTATTTCATAAGTATGGTAGAGATATTATACGTAGTGAACCTGATGGGATAAAGGAAAATAACTTAGATAATTTACCTTCATTTTAAAAGGGTAAACCTCAAGAAGAGAATGTTTATTTTGATATTCTCTTCTTTTTTTTATAAAGCTTTCCCTACAAATAGAAGGTTCATTTTTAAAGTGCGATCATACTTTTAAAGAGCGCTCTAAATTTTTCTTTATCTTCTGCTGTAAATGGTTTTGGTCCCTTTGTACGTTTACCACTTTTTCGAACCATTGCACTTAAATATCGTGTTTGTAACAATTGTTCAATGTTATCATTCGTATACTTATAGCCTTTATGATGTAGTACGATACAGCCTTTTGCTAAAGCGAGTGAAGCAAGACCGTAATCTTGCGTTACGATTAAATCTTCTTTTTTTGCTAACTGTATAATTCGGTAATCCGCAGCATCTGCTCCGGAATCAACATAAATTGTTTCCACACCTTTAGGCTGCTGAGCATTAGAATAATGAGAAAAGCTAGTAACGAGGGTTACAGGGATTTCTGCATTCGTAGCTTCAAAAATAATTACATCTTTTACAGGACAAGCATCTGCATCAACGTAAATTTTCATTTTATCACTCCTATGACTAGGTTCGAGTTGATAATAATGGTAGATTTAGGTTTTGTCAAACGAGATAGCTTTATTTCATGTTATTTTTCACAAACCAAAATAGCCTCACGCAAACGAGAAATACCTTCCTCAATTTGATCAATATCCACTTTTCCATAAGATAAACGAATATAACCATCTTTCGCGCCGAAAATACTACCAGGCATAAATGCAATTTCTTGTTTTAAACTTTGCATAATAAGTTGTTTTTCGTTTATCGGTTCTTTTAACTTTCCCCATATGTATATACCGCCGGTCGGGTTTGAAAAAGAGATTTTATCGTGAAGTTGCTCATTTAAGGCACGAACGATAACGTCTCTTTTTTCTGCTAGTTGTTTTCGTAACGGTACGATATGAGACTGAAATGGTACTGTTTCGAAAAATTGTTGCATCAGCCACTGCGGGAAAATGCTCATACCTAATTCCATTTGGTGCCTTGCGTCGGATAACCTTTCTACTACAGACTGCGGGGCGACAAGCCAGCCGACTCGTAAACCTGGTGCAATCATTTTAGATAAGGAATGTACATAAATGACAGTTCCGTTTTCATCAATAGATTTTAAAGTAGGGCAAGGTTGTTTTTTTTCTAGCGTAAGTAAACTGGACGGATCATCTTCCACAATCGCAATTCGTAAGTCTGCGCAAAGTGATAACAGTTTTTTTCTACGGTTTGGATGAAGCATCGTTCCAGTAGGGTTTTGGAAGTTTGGATTTAAAAAAATCATTTTAATACGGTGTTTTCTATATAACTCTTGCACATCATCTGGATTAATACCGTGTTCATCGACAGGTAATGGGAAAATACGAATACCTGCTGATTGGAATAACGGTAAGGAATAACAGTGTGAAGGGCTTTCGAAAGCAACTGCATCACCGGGATTTAATAAACATTGAACGATAAGGTGAAGTGCTTGCTGTGCGCCAGATGTAATCATTATGGATTGTTCAGTCGCTTCAACTTTTAAATATTCTTTCATATATTTTACGACCGCTTGTCTTAGCGGGAGATAGCCTTGCGGATGATCATAACTTAATGAATGCGTTAACGGTTGTTCTCGTAAAATTGTCTGTAGTTGATCGTGAGGATAAAGGTTACAACCGAGCTCGCCGTTTGCGAAATCAATGATATTTTCATTTTGTTGTACTTCTGCCCGAATATGGCGAAGTAACGGTAAGTTTGGTAAAAAAGTACCACCTTCTACGAAATTTCTCCAGTTCGGAGTTAATGTTGGAGAAACGCCCCACATATGTGTACTTACACGTGTCCCTTTACCAGTCGTACTTTCCACAATCCCCATAGCACGTAGTTCATTATAAGCAGTCGTTACCGTACTTCGGTTTACATTTAACTGCGTAGCTAATTTCCGTTCGGAAGGGAGGAAGCTTCCAGGAGGAAGTTCTCCGTATGTAATACGTTTCTCAATAAAGTCAACTACTTGCTGATAAATTGGGATTTTACTGTCGTTATCTAGCTTCCATTCCATACAAACGCCTCCGCATCTCTTATATACATTAAGTATAACAAATTGGCTGGGGAAAAAAACAGCCAATTGGACGGTGCTATATCCAGCCAATTTTACTATGCTAAATATGGAAGGGGAGATTCGGATGAAACGATGGCAAATGGAGTGGCTCCTAGTATCAGTAGCATTAGTATGGGGAGCGAATTATACAATTGGAAAGTATGGCGTGGCATATATGTCATCCATTCAATTTAATAGTTTACGATTTTTAGTAGCATCTCCGGTATTATTACTTATTACATTTTTAATGGAACGCTCATTACGTATTGAAAGAAAAGATTGGTTACGACTAGTAGCAGTCGGTATCGTTGGTACGGCAATGTATCAAACGATGTTTATGCTATCTGTGAAATATACTTCAGCAACGAACGCCTCATTATTAATTGCGATGTCACCTATTTTTACAGGGATATTAGCAGTATTGCACAAACAAGAACGTTTTTCGATGAAAGTACAAATTGGTTCAATCGTAGCGTTTATTGGTGCAGCATTCGTTTTATTAACAGGACATACAGGAGGAGCTACTTACGAATATGCGTGGCTCGGAAACATAATTGGATTAGTCGCAGCGATTGCGTGGGGATGGTATCCAATATTAGCGCAACCTCTTATAACAAAATATTCCGCAATGAGAGTCACATCTTGGTCAACTTTAATTGGAATTGTACCTCTCGTTGTATATTGTTTATTCAACGTAAATACATTAACGTGGCCAGTAGACATGCCAAGCTGGGGGTCTCTAGCATATTCAATCGTCTTCGCGACAATCTTCGGACTTGCAATGTGGTATGTCGGTATTAGTAAAATAGGCTCAACGAAAGTAATGGTTTATATGTATCTTGTACCATTGTTCGCAGTTATCTTCGCGGCAGTAACTATCGGAGAGCAAATCAACATGATGCAACTCGTTGGCGGACTTATAATCTTTATCGGCTTATATGTTGTAAAAAAGGGTGGAATTCAAAAGCCAGCTCTCAATTTGAAAAAAGTAAGTTAACAATAAAAAGGATCTCTTTCATATAGAAGGAGATCCTTTTGGTTTTTGTAATAAAAGCGCTTGTTCAACAGCCCATTTTTGATGATCATGAATGAGAAGCTCTACAGCAAGTAAAGGAGACATCCACCGCAAAACATGATCTTCCTCACAGTTTTCAGTTTGTGTCTGCACCATGTTCGCAATATAAAAGAACCCATCGTTTAAATAATAAGTATCTTCTTTTTCCGCATAAAAATATCGCATTGCATTACCGATATATTGATTAATTTCAATTGCCCATCCTAATTCCTCTAGTAGTTCACGATGTAAGCATGCATCTTTTGTTTCGGTACCTTCCATACCGCCACCAGGTAAAAAATAACGGTCTCCTTTTTGGATAATAGCAATCATTGAAGAAGATGAATGGAAAATAACTGCATAACAACTAGGTCTTAATACATAATGAACGGTACGCTTTTTCGAGCCAAACGTAAGTTTTGAAATCATAAAACACGACCTTTCTCTATAAAATACATAAAAGGGATATTAAGGTAAATGCAGAATGATATAAGTATAATCTTAATAGATTGGAGTGGTAACAACATGATAAATCGAAAATGTTCAAGGTGTAAAGAGATAACGGGTACAATACATGGGGGTAAAAAAATTAAGGAAGAATTTTTGTGTGAAGATTGTCTGCAAAAAGGAATTGCGAGCGGAGAAATCGAATTATCACAAGTGGAGCAAGAACAAACTTCGTATCTTTCTATAAAAATATTAAAAATAATGAGTGTGATTTATTTAATAGGATCAATTTTAATGGCTTTTTCAACCGGTCCATTTATACATAATATAGGATTTGATGAAATGTCCATTTCAGGCTCAGAATTAGGTCTAATAAGTATTGTTATGCTAGGTTCTATATTCCAGTCTGTTCTTGTATTTTGCGGGATATGGGTATTCATCCTATTAGTAGAAACAGTCATTAAAATATATGAAAAAATGAAGTGAGTGAGAGGGAGAAACATATGCGAGTAAGAAACATCCAAGAGGAAGATTATGTAAATATTCATTCTGTTTTAAATGATTGGTGGGGCGGAAGAGATATGGCTGCTATGTTGCCAAAACTGTTTTTCGTTCACTTTCAAGAAACAAGTTTTATTATTGAAGAAGAGGAATTGCATCGACATTGTATTCTTATTTCTTTGATGTCGCTCGTGCAAATAACCGTAAAGTTGTAAAAGCAATTACGTCACCAATTAACAAAAAGTCGATACAGTTTCATCAAGAAATCGGTTTTCGAATTGAGGCCGGGGATGATGAGATAGAGGGTGTATCGGTACATAGAAATTATGATGGGAATGGCGGGAGTAGAGTATTATTTTTAAAAAATGTATAAAAGTAGGCTAGCTTAATGTTAGCCTTTTTGTTGTGAGGAGATAAAAATATGGAGAGTAAACAAAGTAGAAATGAATACTTACGCCGCATTTATAAAGTGCAAGATTATATAGAATTACACATAGATAATCCACTTTCAATTGAAAAGCTAGCGGATGTAGCAGGATTTTCAAAGTTTCATTTTCATCGGATTTTTAAAGGTATAGTAGACGAGCCATTATCACGGTATGTAAACCGATTAAAATTAGAAAGAGCAACAAATTTACTTACATACCGTTTGGATATGACAATTACAGATATTGCGTACCACTTCGGATTCACAGATTCAGCAGTTTTCTCCCGCACATTTAAAAGTCATTACGGAATAAGTCCATCTCAATATCGAAACGACAATAGCAAGAATTGCAAAGACGTAAGCGAAACTTCTCAATACAATGAGTGTAAGAAGGTTCGAGGAAATGTTGAAATTGTAACAGCAGACACTATAAACGTCGCTTACATAAGACATATTGGTACATATGAGGAGTTAACTATAGCTTTTCCAGAAATGATAGAGAAATTATTTCATTACGCAGCGTTGCATAACTATCATGTATTTGAGGATACGAAAGTATTAACCATTTACCACGATCATCATGAATTTACTGAGGATTATCATTTAAGAACAAGTCTATGTGTAACAATTTCAGATGAATCCACAGTAGAAACGAACGACGGTGGAATAATGGTAATACCTTCTGGAAAGTATGCAGTAGGACATTTTGAAATATTCCAAGATGAATATAAAGGAGCATGGGATTTCTTATACGGTGAATGGCTGCCAAATAGCGGATATAAACCGAGAGATTCGTATCCTTTTGAAGTATATAAAAATGATCCAAAGCAGCATCCAAAGCATAAACATATAGTTGATATATATGTACCTATCGAACCTTTTTAATTATAGGTTAAAGGGGAAGGAATAATGAAAACTGATGAAAAGTTAGAACAGATTATACAAGAAGAATATAAAAATATGAATGGTATGTTAGTAGTGCAGAAAGGTAATATTATTTTTGAAAAATATTATAATGGCCAAGGTCCAGATGATGCATTTCATGTAGCATCTGTCACAAAAACGATTATTTCTGCGTTAATTGGGATATGTGTAGATAAAGGCTATATAAAAAGTGTTAATCAAAAAGTAATAGAGTTTTTCCCTGAATATAAACGTAAGGCATCTGAAGTAACAGTGCGACACCTCCTTTCAATGACAGCACCATATCCTTTTGTAGACTGGCAGGAACCGTTAGAAGAACTATGTACACAAGAGGATTGGGTACAGTATGCACTTAATAGAATGGGGAACGGTGGAGAAATCGGATCTTTTAAATATTCATCTGCAGGAGCGCATGTACTATCAGCAATTATTACGAGCGCAACAGGAAAAAATGCGCGTGAATTTGCGAATGAATACTTATTTCAGCCACTCGGTATGAGAGAAATTCCAAACTACAATATGAAAGTATTTGGATTTGATGACTTATTTGGAAAAGATGTAAAGGGATGGGTTCATGATCCAAACGGTATTTCAACGGGCGGCTGGGGACTTACGTTAACAGCTAGAGATATGGCGAAGTTTGGACAATTATATTTGAGTGATGGTATTTATAACGGAAAGCAAATTCTTTCGAAATCCTGGGTACAAGAATCAATAGCGATGAATTCAAATCAATATGGTTACTTATGGTGGTTACGAGAAGAAAATGGAATCTTTTCATATTGTGCAATGGGTGATGGTGGGAGTATGATTTGTTGTATTCCGAAGCAGGATTTGGTTGTAGTAATTGCTTCTGAAGTTATGCCGAATGCACGGGATAGATGGGAAGTGATTGTGAAATACATTCTTCCTTACATACAAAACAATTAAATGTCATATATAAAGGCGGTATGAGATCTCATACCGCCTTTATATATGGCATTTTACATAGAAAGGGAGATGGGAAAATAACTTAATGTCATTAAGTTAACTGAAAAATAAATATAGCGTAAAAAATTGTTAAGATTTCGATGCCTGGATTTTAACCTTTATTTTTCTATGTATAATGAAGCCGCATACTAAAAATATTTTAAAGAAAGGGGATGAAGTGTGTATGAAAAACGAATTAAAAGCTAATGTGCGTTTCTTGATGGCTTAAGGAAACAGAATAATATTTTAAGTTTTTTTGATAAGTACAGCGTTTATATGGAATTCGTCAAAAAGGATATTTATCTTTTTGACGTTTGGAGGGTATATGAATCTAATATTAAAAGAAATAGCAGTGAACAGAAAAATATTCGTTATGTTAGTTATTGGATTTACTTTAACAATTCTGCCCATACTTATAGCGATGTCGATTCGAGATGATTACGATGAAGATTTTTATGAGCGAAAACATGGTTATTTTAAATATTACTATACTGTTCAGCTTACTAGTTTTGGGGAATTGGATTTCAAAGCAATTCAAGAGTTAACAGAAACTACTTTTAAGAACTCAAGTGTTATTACAAATAATATGATAATTGGAATCCCTGGTATAGGTGAAGTAAAGATGGTTGGTCTTATAAATAAGAATTGGTCTCCTCCATTAGTAAAAGGCTCTCGCATGGAAGATGGGGAAGAAAATAGTGTAATTGTCGGAAAGAATATTTATAAAGAATCTGAAACAATAAAACTGTTTAGTAAAGAATATAGAGTTAAAGGCGTGAATGGAGCGAATGATAAACATGTGTATAATAACAATGTCTACATCGGCTTAAAGGATATGCCTGATGAGATGAAACGACGTATACAAAATGAAAATACATTTGAAATGATAGTAAGGTCTAACGAAAATCCTAAACAAGAAATGGATACATTTATTTGGTATGTTAAGCAAAATAGAACTGATACAAATGCGAAAGTGATAAATGAAAAAGAGAATTATGAGAATGAAAAAAGATCGAGTAAAGCTATGAGAGCACAACTTACTCTTCCGTATAGACTACTTTTTATTGCTGTAATGAACTGTATAATTGCGAGTTATTTTTGGATTTACACGAAGAAGAAGAGTATTTCCTTAAGGAAAACGTTGGGAGCAAGCAATTTGAATTTATTTGTATTTATATTTAGCCAATTATTCCTATGCGCAATTGCTGCAGCCGTTTGTGCTATATGTATGCAATGGATTTTAAGTACAATGAACCAAAGCATAGTAAATTTAATGGGTTTTGCCATTCGTATAGATATTTTCAAAGTTATGATGAGTGTAGTAATTGCCTTGTCTATTTCGTTCATCACCGCTGTAATACCATTTTTCAAAATACTTAAAATTGAACCTGCTAAAGCGTTAAAGGAATAAATAAGATGAGACTAAAAAGTGCTCTTATGGCCCTGAAAAATAGACTGCTCATTTCCATATTTCTCTTAATACAATTCACTTTTGGATTAGCGGCAATAACTCTTTCCATTAATATGTTTTATAATTTTCACTATCTTGAAAACAGTTCCAACTCGTTGCTAGATTTAGAAAGTACATATTTTATCACTTATGATGGGATGACTACTGATAGGTTGAAGGCAGAGCAATTTAATAAAGGACAAGTTGAAGAAATTTATAAAAAAATACAGCAAAATAAAGATGTGATTTCGTATGGTACATACGAAGAGGGCATAATCGAACTAGAATCAAGCAATCGACCGCTCCAAGAAAGTATGTTAGAAGAATTGAAAAATAAAACTTTTCGCGATAAAAACCCTACTATTCGTACAATTACAATAGATGAAGATTATTATAAGTTACTGAACATACCTATAAAAGCTGGAACAGGCTTTTCGTATCAAGACTTCCAAAAAAATAGTGAAGAGAAAACGAATGTTTTGGTAGGTCCTTACTTTAAGAAATATTTTCAAATAGGGGATACAATCAATAATCAATATACGATTATTGGATTTTTGCCGGAAAATAAATTCATTATAAATGGTAACGGAGCGAATATATACCAGAAATTAGACAAGGCTATGTTATCACCCATGCCAATTGATAGATATGAACATTATGAAATAATGTTTTCAAGATTACACTATAGTACAATTATGACTTTAAAAAAAGATGCCGATGTAATCAAACTACAAGAAATGATTCAGCTGAAGGGAAGCGACGTTACGTTATACTTGAAAAATTTAGGAGAAGAAATAAATGAAGCTGTTACTAGTAGTATGGATACGGAAAATATCGATCTTACAGTAGGAAGTCTATTTATTTTATTTATAATAGCGGGAATTGTCGTAACGACAGTTGTTTCCATCATGATGAGAAAGAGGGAATTTGGTATTAAGATGGTCCTTGGAGAAAGTAAGTTTGGGATGTTCATTCAAATTGTTTTAGAAAACATATGTATTGCGATAGTTGGTATGTTTTTATCCCTAGTCTATTTTTCATGGAGATATGCGGCTCATCTACAAAGTTCGAAGGACTTTGATACGGTGTCTGTACAAGAGATCAATTTAAATATGCCTATTTTATTACTTGTATGCCTATTCTTACTACTAATTATCATAGTTTCAAATCTCATTGTCTTCTTGTTTATTAGAAAACTCGAACCGAAAACATTAATAGGTGGGATGGAATAATGGGTTTAATTGAACTAATAGATATTAAAAAGGTGTATAGTAACAAGAATCACAATACGTTCGCCTTAAACGGTATAAACTTAACAATAAATAAGGGCGAAATTATAGCAATAATGGGGCGATCAGGCTCAGGGAAAAGTACACTATTAAATGTTATAGGGTTAATTGATATGCCAAATGAGGGTGAATATACGTTAAATGGAAAACCATTAAATGAAATTAGAGCGAATAAAGTTCATAAAACAAGAAATGAAATGATTGGATTTATTTTTCAATATTTTGCATTGTTAAAAGAACATACTGTACTGGATAATGTAGCACTACCACTCACGTATAGAAAGCTAAGGAAACGAGAAAGAGAAAATAAGGCGAAGTTCTATTTAGAAAAAGTAGGTTTAAAAGAACATATGCATAAAACACCGGACGAGTTATCAGGTGGACAACAGCAGCGCGTCGCAATTGCTAGAGCGTTAGTAGGCGAACCAGAATTAATATTGGCTGATGAACCGACTGGAAATTTAGATAGAAAAACAGGAGAAGAAATTATGAGCTTGCTATTACAACTGAATGAAGAAGGACGAACAATTATTATTGTAACGCATGATATGGAAGTAGCGAATAAGTGTAATAGAATTATTGAGTTAGTTGATGGGGAAATTGTGCAGAGTTAGTAATTCAACAAATATACAGTAAAATAATTATATCTAATTTAAGAATCCGTATTGATTAATTTTTCAAAATGGATTCTTGTTTATTTGTAGAATTAAAGTAAAATAACAAATTCCCCGTAACTTTCCAGCACAAAAAATCGTTTAACAAAAGAAAGGATTTTTAATCACGAATGGGGGAGAACCATGAAGATTTTAATACTAGGTGGTACACGATTTTTGGGAAGAGCTGTTGTAAAAGAGGCTTTGAACAGAGGGCATGAAGTTACATTATTTAACCGCGGAACAAACAAAGAAGTTTTTCCTGAAGTGGAGCAGCTTATCGGTGACAGAAGTGATGATGTATCAAGTTTAGAAAATCGAAAATGGGATGTTGTCGTGGATACGTGTGGGTTTTCTCCGCATCACATTAGAAATGTTGGAGAAGTACTGAAAGATAATATTGAACACTATATATTCATCTCTAGCCTTTCCGTATATAAAGATTGGATTCCGCATGACATAAAAGAAGACTATATATTACAACCTGAACCAATGGAAGAGCAAATAAAGGCTGTAGAGAATGGTGAAATATCTCCTTATGAGCATTATGGTGCACTGAAAGTATTATGCGAAAAAGAAGCAGATAAATATTGGCCAGGGCGTGTTTTACACGTAAGAGCAGGACTTCTTTCAGGAATGTTTGATTATACAGATCGACTAACATACTGGATTCAGCGTGTAGCAAAAGGAGGTAAAGTGTTAGTACCAGGCAGAAAAAATCGTCCAGTGCAATTCGTTGATATAAAAGATGTCGCGAGCTTTGGACTCAACATGGCAGAAAATAATAAAGCAGGTACATTCAATATAACAGGTCCAAATTATGAATTGACGATGGAAGAGCTATTAAATACGTGTAAAAAGGTTACGAATAGCGATGCTGAATTTGTTTGGGTAGACGAATCGTTTATGAGTGAACATAATGTGCAGCCTTGGACAGAAATGCCTTTGTGGATTCCAGAAACTTTCCCATTAGATGGTGAGACGAAGCCGTGGAGAGGCGGGTTTTCTATTTGTATCGAAAGTGCGGTTAATGAAGGGCTTACTTTTAGAAGAATAGAAGAGACAGTTACAGATGTGTATGAGTGGATGGAGAGTACGGAAGAATGGGAATTAAAAGCAGGTATTTCAGGCGAGAGGGAGAAGGAATTGTTAGAAAGATGGTATCAATAAATTTAGCGGAGTTCTTTGAATATGCTTGATTGCACATAAGGAGGAAAAAGGTGATGTGGAAAGACACCATTCACAGTATCTCATCAAATTTAAGCTTGAAAAACCCAGCTACGAAGGATGAATTTACTGATATACAACAATGTATACATGTGGAGTTACCGAATGATTTATATCAATTATTACAGGAAACAAACGGTATAGAAGGTGAATACGGTGACTTTATATGGTCTGCTTCAAAAATTAAAACTGAAAATATGAATATGAGAAATATAGTTGATTTTAAGGATTTATACATGCCTTTTGACTGTTTATTATTTTTTGCTGATGGGGGAAATGGTGATTTGTTTGGCTATTCCATTTTGAATGGAAAAGTACAAAGAGATGATATATATGTATGGAACCATGAAAATGATAGTAGAACGTGGGTTGCTCCTTCTTTAAAGACTTTTATGGAGTGGTGGGAGAGTGGAAAGATAATAATTTAAATATAGTATCAAAAAAGTGCCTTGTTTCTTTAGTAACAAGGCACTTTTTCACGAATAATTAATCTACCACTCAATTGGTTCTTCTCCGTACATCTCCCACAGCTTAGGAAACATCTTCTTCAAACTTTCTTCATCCCAGTCAAATTCAAAATCTACATCGTCGAATTCTTCATTAGATAAGACATGGTAAAGTGTAAAGTAAGTATCATCTTCGTCACCAGTTTTTTCTGCATATACAGTGAAACCGAAATATAAAGAAAGTTCTTCTATTTCTGGGACATCATACTCACTCAAATTTTCTAATACAGGAATTAATCGTTCTGGATCTTCAATACAAGCTTCGTATGTCTCTTTTCCTTGATATAATAACCATCCACGGAAGTAATCAAAAGTATCATCTGAACAGCCACCTAAAATAATATAGGCTGCTGCCCATAAGCGAGATGTATAAGAAGCTTTTAATATATGATGCATATGCGTATCAAAAGCTACAATTTCATGTACTGTACGTTTAGCAAGGTGAGAAGTAAGCCATTCTATTTGTTCTTCTTGGTCCTCACCTTTCGTTTTTGCATGATTAAGTAGTTCCCAAAATTCTTCTTCGGTTATCGTCTTTTCTTTTATGTAATCTTCCCCTTGAATAGGGTCTATATATCCTTTTTTACGTTTGGAAGCAACTAGTTTATTAGCTTCTTTCATACATTCTTCTTCTGTTTTAAACTCTTTTGCTTTCACACTGCCAGCTGTGCCAATTTTTCCGTAAAACACAACATAGTCCTTTTCTTTCACAACGATTTTCCAAAACTTATTTGATTTCTCAGTTTGCTGGATTAATAATGTTTCCATCCGTACCCCCATAATGTTTTCTAGTGTGCAATGTGATTGTAACATATGTATATACACTTGTAATGATGAAAAATAATAGTTTAGAAAATTCAAAAACCATTGAATGGAGTGGATAAATTTAGTAACCTTATTTGTACAGTAATTACATAATTGTTTTGTAATAATTCGATATTTATATAAGGGGGCGTTACGGATGGATCTTACGTTTAAAGTTGAGGAAACATGTTTTAATTACCGCGTTGGAGCAATTTGTAAACATGATAATAAAATACTCATTCTGCAAGGTGACGGTGAAGATTTTTGGTATGTACCCGGCGGTAGAGTAAAAATGCTAGAGAATAGTGAAGATGCATTAAAACGAGAGCTTGCGGAAGAGATAGGTGTTCCTATTAAAAGGAAAAGGTTAATATGGTCAGTAGAAAATTTCTTTACACTTTCTGAGCGAAAGTTTCATGAAATTAGTTTTTATTATGAAGTAGAGCTACATGAGTTACCTGCGAGTGGAGCGGATCAATATATTTTGGAAGAAGAGGGTAGAACGTATTTGTTTAGATGGGTGCCAGTAGAAGAACTGCATACATATAACTTACAGCCTGCATTTATAAAAGAGAAAGTAAAGGATGTATCAGTTCACACAGAACATATCGTATTACAAAAGTAAATGTATTCGGAGGGGAAAATGGTGAAGGGAACTAAAAAAGAGGTACATATAAATGACAAAGTAATTTATTACACACATATCGAAAAAGGTGCTAGTACCGTTTGCTTTATGTTTTCAGGTTCAGGATACAATTATGATAAGCCGTTATTTTATTACGCAACGATGTTAATGCTTGAACATAAAATAGATGTTGTACATATTCATTATTCTTATGATGGACAATTAATGAATAAACCAATGGAAGAAGTAACGAAAGTAATGATGGATGATATTAATCCTGTAATAAATGAAGTATTAAAAGATGAGCAATACAACGAGACTATGTTTTTAGGGAAGTCACTCGGAACAATTCCGATTACAAATGATTTAATGAAGAGAGAAGAATTCGCGCAGTCAAAAATGATACTACTTACACCTTTACTGACGTTTGATACGATTTTTGATTCTATCTTACATAGTCGACACGAAGGGTTTTTAGTTATTGGGGATAAAGATCACCAATACAATGCAGATCAAATTGATCAGTTATATAAAACGAATTTACAGATTGAAGTTGTCAAAAATGCAAATCATTCTGTAAATGTTGGGGGATATGAAACGGAAAATTCAATTGAGGCTATAGCGAAAATAATAGGAAAACTTAAAGAAGTTGTTAGGACAAACTAACCTATTAATACATGCAAAAGAGGTGCGAATTGCACCTCTTTTACTTTAATAAGCCTTCAAAACATGAAGTAAATAATCCTTACGATTCAGCGGATTATAATCAACACGTTTTCGAGTAGGGAAGGGAGCCATAAGCTTTGTGAAACCAGCTGGCTTCGTTGTAAATATGCCTTCTCCTTCTGTAAATGAATGAAGCATGCGTTTAAAATTCTCTGTTTTCGCAACAGGTAATGATCCTGTTAATTGGTAAGAATTATTATATAATATAGGCTCTGCAAAAGTTGCTGGAACGGCAGCGAGCTTATACATTGCGGTACTAATTGCCTGCTCCGGTACAGTTAATTCAAACTCATTTACTGGTTCATATACATATGTTTCAGCTTGCTTTAAAGCATCCATTAATACGATCGGTGTCAAATTTCTAAAGTCACTCGCTGTTGTAATAGGACTAGCATAACCAGTATGTGTTAACGTGACGATAATATCTGTAACTTCCCATCCATATAAACCTTGTTTTAACGTTTGAAATACAGTATCCTCAATCGCTTTATGGAATGCTAAAGGTAGTGAGCCGAGCTCAACACCTAATTTATATGTTATGCCGCAATTAAGTTCACCACGTTCAACTTTGAATCCGACTGTTGCGTAAAATGGATTCTCTTTTTCACCCATTACTTCAACAGAATTGCCTACGCCAATTGGTTTCTCGATACATACAACTCGCGTATTTGAAAAAGTAACTTGCAAATTATATTTCTCATAAAGTGTTGTTTCAATTACTTCTTTTTGTACCTCACCGAAAAGGCGAATGTATAGTTCATTATGAACATCATCTTTCCACACTTTAATAAATGGATCTTCTTCACATAGTTCCATAAGTGCAGCGTATAGATCATGAATTCGTTCTTTTGGTAATGCTTCAATAGCAGCTTCCATTTGTGGTTCGGCAAAGTGAATATCTTTTATATAATCCGTATGTTCACCAATAATATCACCAATTTTAATATCATTCAGTCCCCACACTTTACAAAATTCACCGCTAGGAACGGTAGTAGTTTGAATGGAATCTCCATTATGAAATAGGCACATTTTTTTTATCTTTTCTTTATGGGATAGAGACTTACTGCGCTGTATATTAACATATTTTCTAACGTGTAAGTTACTTGAAAAAACTCTTACATAAGCAACCTTTTCTCCAGAAGGTTCACGTTCAATTTTAAAAACAACACCGGATAGTAGTTCCTCTTGTGCCGATGTATGAGCTGGCATTAGGGCCGGAAGTTTTTCAAGTATTTCAGTTACTCCTATACCTGTCATTGCTGAACCGAAAAAGATTGGATACACATTTGCTTGCTGTATTTGCTGTTCTAGTTTTTCTCTTAATAGTGCGTCCGGTATTATTTCGTTATTTACATATGATTCAAGTAATGATTCATTAAATGGTGCTAACAGTTCCATACAATCGTCATATGATTTGTATTCAATGATCCGGGCTGCTTTCGTTCCTTCGTTTAGAACAGAATAGAAGGGGAATGCTTCATTTGAAAGAACCTCTTTTATTTGTTTCATAACTTTTTCACTGTTTGCTCCACTACGATCAATTTTATTAACGAATAAAATTGTCGGTATGTTTAGTTTCTGTAATGTTCGCATTAAAATTTTTGTTTGTGCTTGCACACCTTCAACGGCAGAGATAACTAAAATCGCACCGTCTAGAACGCGGAATGATCGCTCCACTTCAGCGATAAAATCAGCGTGTCCAGGTGTATCAATGACATTTACTTTTACATCATCAATGAAGAAAGAAACGACAGATGCTTTAATCGTAATTCCGCGTTGTCTTTCTAATTCCATTGAGTCAGTTTGTGTATTACCACTATCAACTCGGCCAATTTCTTTAATCACATTCGTTTCATAAAGAATACGCTCAGTCAAACTCGTCTTGCCAGCGTCTACGTGCGCAACAATCCCTATATTTATTGTTGTCATATATCAATATCCTCATTTCATTTTCCATTTTCATTTCCTCATTTCTATTTGTGTATTGCCGCATTATCAATCACTCTCCAGTTCTTTAAATTAGTATTATTATAGTGCAATTAACATTATTTGTAACGCTACAAAGCGCCTTAATTTGGAAAAAATAAAATAAAAACAAAATGCTTGCATTCTAAATCGATATATATTATATTAATTGACATATCAACTATTGATACATCAAATGTTTTTATTTTGATTGTAAAGGAGGATTAATTTGACAAGTTCATGCTCAAAAGAAGCGATTATTTTATATAAATTACACTTTCTAAATAAAGAAGTAAGTTCGAAATTTGAAGGGTGTACGGGTATGAGCCAGTCTCGATTAGAGCTTATACTTCAGTTATATGAAGTAGGTGAAATTAGTCAAAAAGCACTTCAACAAGAAGTGAATATTGATAATGCTGCGATAACAAGGCATTTAAAGCAGCTTGAGGCCAATGAAATGATTGTAAGACGTAAAAATCCAGATGATAACAGAATTACGTTAGTTTCTCTTACTGAAGAGGGACGAAATAAAATTCAAGCATTTCAAGAGGAAAAAGAACGTTTTGCAGCATCTGCATTTAAAGGATTAAGTGAGGAAGAACGCGATAATCTTTTAAATATGTTAAATCACATTCAAGAAAATATAAAAGAATTATAAAAAAGGGAGAATACAACTATGACTAACTCAGTAAAAACAAATGATTTTAACGAAATTTTAACAGGACGTCGTTCAATTCGTAAGTACGACCCTTCAATGAAAATTAGCAAAGAAGAAATGACAGAAATTCTTACAGAAGCAACACTTGCACCATCTTCAGTAAACATGCAACCATGGAGATTCGTAGTGATTGAAAGTGACGAAGCGAAAGCAACACTTGCGCCACTTGCGAAATTCAATCAATCTCAAGTAGAAACATCTTCAGCAATGATCGCTTTATTTGGTGACTTAAACAACTTTGATAACGCAGAAGAAATTTATGGTACAGCAGTAGAGCGCGGTTTAATGCCAGCAGAAGTAAAAGAAGATCAAATGAAAAAACTTTCAGCTTACTTCTCTATGGTTACACCAGAAGTAATGAAAGATACAGTATTAATTGACGGTGGTCTTGTAGCGATGCAATTTATGCTAGCAGCTCGTGCGCACGGTTATGACACTTGTCCAATTGGTGGATTTGAAAAAGACCAAATCGCAGAAGCATTTGGACTAGATAAAGAACGCTACGTACCAGTAATGCTAATTTCAATCGGGAAAGCTGCTGACAGTGGTTACCAATCAGTACGTCTTCCAATTGAAAAAGTTGCAGAGTGGAAGTAGTTTGAAAAAATTAGTGAAAAATGAGAGGGGAAGCACCATGATTATTATTCACGCAATATTTCAAGTAGACCCAGCAAAACAACAATCATTTTTAGAAGAAATTCAGCCACTCATTCATGGTTCAAGAGAAGAAAGTGGAAATGTATCTTATGACTTATATAAAGATACAGAAAAAGAAAGTGTTTATACGATGGTAGAAGTATGGAAAGATGAAGCAGCAGTTGCGAGCCATAATACGAGTGAACACTTCACATCTTTCGCTAGTAAAGCAGCACAATTTTTAACTGCTCCGCTTAATATAAAAGCTTATAATGGAGAATTAGTAAAATAATAAGGTAGAAAAAGATGACTTTAGCATATGGCTGAAGTCATCTTTTTTGTATAAGTAGAATCCATTTTGGACTCAGTTATGTTGATAGATAAGCGTTGCTCGCATCCTCAGTAACAGTGCTGAATTGTATGTTAAATTCGAATATTCGGTTTATTGGGATATTTTTCCGTGGTATAATTTTCTTGTAAATAAAAGGTAGAGGGGAGTAAGTAATGGGAGAATTTCAAAGTAATTTGCATACGGCAACGCAACTTGCAACGAAAATGAGAAATGCTTCAGATAGGATGCAAAGTGCTACTAGTCGCTCTATAAATAAGGCAACGCGTACGACACTATCTGTGAACTTCAAAGCACAAGAAGCAAATCAACAAAATTTACAGATCACGAAACAATTTTGTACTGCTTTTCAACAAACAATTGATAATATCCATTCCGTAGCAAATGAATTTGAGAAAATGGATACAGGACTTCAAAAGACTTTTTAATAATGTAACAACCTACGTAAAGGGGGAAAAGTAGGGAGAAAAGATGAGTCAAGGAATTGAAACGAGAATCAATCAATGTAATCAAAAATTACGAATTATATTTGAAGAACAAAATGAAAACCGAATCGCGCTGCAAAATCAAGAACGAGCTGAGGCTAGTTTTCATGAATGGAAAAATAGAAATAATCGTTTATTTAACCGAATACTAGAAACTTGGTATGGTGACAAAGAAGTGTTACACCTTTTTACGAATATGCGGCAAGAGATCGGGCAGTACGAAAGAAAACTTACATTCGAATTAGAAAACGAAAAAGAGACGTTGCTTAAAGAAAAACGGCATCTCAGCGAGAAAGAAAACGACCTTTCCTATGAACAGCAGCAACTACAAAGGGAGGCCAATACATGAGTTTAAACATGTATTTGGGAGAAGTACAAAATCAAACTCAAAGTATGAACGCTATATGTAATGCTACGATTCAAAGTATGGAACAAGCCATTCAATCTATTGATGCCTTTGCGGTAGATACAGTATTACAAGGACAAACATATAGTAGTGCAAAAGCCTACCTTGTCCAAACATTTCGGCCATTAGCGCAAGGAATCATATGCTTATGTGAAGAATTAATTCGCCAAAACGAAGCATTTCCAAGCGAGTTCCAAGCGAAAGTTGCTTCGACAGATGTGATTGAACAAGAAATAAGAGAACAAATACGGGGAATTAATCAATCGATTGCAAGTATAGAAGCAATAGAAGTACTTACACCAATGCCCGGAGTAGGTGCAATTGTAACGGTATTAGGTGCAATGAGAAAAAAACTGGAAGAAAAACTAGAGCATTTATATGAATTCAATCATTCATCCAGCAACAACTACAGCACCGCCCTCCAATTAGCCGCTAGCATCACAGCCGGACTCGCTGAAGTGCAAAGCGGGAAAGGATTTAGCCCTGTGAGTGGTACGTTTAGTACACAAGTGTTGAATATGAATTGGGTGAGTTCGATTCAGGGGATTATAGAAGAAACAGCTCGAAAAAACGATCAGTCAATTAAAGATATAGAAACAAATAACATAATTGAGGAGAAATCTCCGGTTAGAAATGCTTGGGACGATGCGGCAGACGGTATAGTTAGCACGTTTGAAACAGCGAAAAAGATGTGGGAAGCTATTCAAAGAGGATCGGGGAAAGCTGTTGGTGATGAAATCGAGTCCGCAATAGCTTTAAGTAATATGGACATAGGAACTTTTATTAATGTAGCCTATGCACTTTTCCATTTGGATGAAACTGCAAAAAATATGTGGCATGCATTTTCAAATAAAATAAAACGAGATATGATAGAGGGAGATGCAGAGAGTCGTACAGAATTGACTACCTATGGATTAACACAAATAGCTACCACAATATTAGGCGATAAGGCACTAAATAAAGTAGGCCATATCGCAAAAGGAGCAAAAGTATCAAGTGGAGTAAGTACATTTGCTAATGCAGTAAAACTAGCAAAAGAATTGAAGCCTACGCTTGAAATGTTACAATCATTTAAGAGAGAGGCTTCCTATGCACTCTCTAGTGTTGGTGGAACTATCGTAACCAAAATACCTCAAGGCGAATTGATAGAAGCTTATTATAAGTTTGCGAAGTCTAAAGATGGTGGTAAGGGTACGGGTGAAACACTATCTAAACAGAAATCAATACCCGACTTTGTGAAAAAGCAATGGGAAGCAGGGAATAGATTTAATAAGGAAAATCGTCCTCGATATCCTTATAATGAAGTAGAGTTAGAGGCAAAGGAAATCAATGGGAAGAAATATGTTGTGGATTCTTATATTCCGGGTGAAGAAATTGTCTCGAGGAAATTTACCCAATTGGCTGAAGTAAAAGAAAAGACGGCATTAAGTTATTTAAGTGAGTTTACTAAAAAGTATTCTTCCGGTTCAGAAATTTCTTCAGGTAAATTTAATCCTAATGCTTTAAAAGGTGGTCGACTAGATGGAGAGTTAATTTTGGAAATCCCTGTACAAACAAAGCCAGTTCCACAAAAAATTATTGAAGAGGCGAATGAGAAAGGGATTATTATTCGTGATATTAATGGGAAGGTGTATAATTAATGGAAATTTATTATTGTGATAAGTGGTCTAATATAAAAAAGAAGCCTTGGAATATTATTGATGAGAATGCAGCCAAGACACTTCATGAAAATCGTCATTCTTATACTGCTGTTCTTAGTGATGGAGAGCAGCCAAAGTATTTAGTAAATGTCACTGAGAAATGGGTATCGGTAAGTTTTTTGAATGATTTTCTTCGTAAATATTTACACTACGATTTTATTGTTAAAGAAGATAATAGACTATTCCTAAGGACAATAATGTATTGGGAATATGACGGGGATACACAGTTGAAAAGTATGATTTTGGGGTATCAAGAAAATGGTCATATTGCTATGGAGCAAAAAGATTCTAAAACTGGAGAAGTAGAAGAGCGAGAGACAAAAGATGATGTATCTAGAAATTGGGATACATTCCCTGAGTTTGGCCAATACTTATATTTGTGCAAAGAAGAGAGGTAATTCTTTTGAATATAAGAACAATAACTAGGCGAGATAGCTATTAGTGGGCTAAGAATATAAATAAATGGAATAAACATGAAACTAATGAATTCGTAAGTTTTAAAGATATTGTAAAGTTAATTGAAAATTCCCCGAAATAATCCTACTTAATAAACAGATGAACTTAAAGCACTTGTCGCCTATGGGAAACAAGTGCTTTTTATTTTAAGATTACGAGGTACGGGTAATGGCTTACCCTTACCTTCTTATGAGAAAAGAAGTCCATACCTATAGGGATTTACAGAGAAGTACATGGATTTCCAGTTAAAGTACAGTCAGGTGCTCAAGAGAAGCATATTCCTGATACACCGAACTATAAACAAGAATTAGCAAATGGAAAAAATAAGAGCATTTTCTATGGTGATAATAAAATAGCGCAAGAATTGCTTGATAAGTTTGCCGGAAAAGGAACCACTGTTACCAAAAATAAAGAAAGAGTGGACTTTGGTAAACCAATAGATAAATACTATGACACTGTGACCGGACAATATATAGAGACTAATAGAGGAATGATACATTATGGAAAAGATGGTGCCCATATAGTACCAGCAAAACCATCAGAATAAAATTAAGAAAGAGGATGTCTATGGAAGCAGATTCTTTATTTAAAACATTAACAGAGCATGAAGGTGTAGAAATCATATTAGAGTGGAACAGTGGGTTGAGAATTATAGGCAAAACAGACACATTTTATGAGACAGACAATGGATTAGATGATGACCCCGCATACGCAGAATATTATGCAACAGCATTTCAAGTAAATCATATTTTATCTCAACCTTCTACTAACGAAGGTATTGTATATAATTGGTTGATACAAGAAAAAAGTTCATTGGTTGAAATTTCTCTCTATGATGATCCGCCAAGTGCAGTGTTTTTAACTGACGGAAAAAGAGTATGGGAAAGTGGAATATGTAAATAATAGGTGGTATATAAACTGAGACCTTGATTGGCATATATGCTTTTCAAGGTTTTTCTATGTTTTTAACACCTGTAAAGGGTGTTCATCAGTGGCACGAAATTGGTTGCAAGAATAAGAGGCAGATGAGAGTATGAGTGTACTTAGGATATCTAATAGAAATCAATGTCGATTCTTTAAAGAAACAATGAGACGAACTCAAGAGATTATAGAAGTACAAGCTGGCAAACCAAGATGAAACAATTTACTTTGCAAGAACAACAATTGAACTTACAAGAGCAGGAAGACAATATTGCTGCAGCTAGAGAGGTTGGGATAGAAGTTCAAGCAACTATTAGAAACTATAATGATCCACTTCCAGCAAATCTGATTGATAGATTTACAACTAAAAAGGGAGTACCTAAAACTTGGGGGGAAGCTCTAGACTTAAGAATTCTAAAGCAAAAGACTAGTTTTAGAAATAATAATCCAATGGGTTCATTTGAGTTAGAAAAAATGAAATAGAAAGAAGTGCTATAGCTATGGAAAAGTATTACGTTGATAAAGATATATATGTATATCCTGAATCTTACCAAAAAATCGTGGAATTGAATTTAGTTGATTTTGATGTATGGTATTTAATTTAATCTGAACAGGCTACTAGAAGGTATCATGATTTAAAGGAAAGATATCCAAAAAGAGATTTAATTCCTTTTGCTAGAAGAGATGACAACGATGATATTGCGTGTTTTGAAATTGGCAAAGGAAGTAAAGTTCAACTTATTCATGATTTTGCTTCTGAAGGTTTTGAACAAAGAAAAGAGTTTGATGATTTTTGGGAGTGGGTCGAAGTTGCTATGAAAGAAATGATTGATTACAATCGGAGTGAAGAAATTGAATAAACAAAAATTCTATACAAATTTAAGTAAAGAAGTATCTTATGCTTTACGTCATGCTCCGTGGGAATACGAATTGGAGTTAGATGAGAATGGCTGGGTGTCTGTTGAGCAACTTTTACACGCACTTCATCAATCCATTGAATGGAGCGATGTAAAGATAGAAGATTTAAAAATAATGATTGAGAAATCGGAGAAAAAAAAGGCATGAGCTAAAAGAAAATAAAATTCATGCGTTGTATGGACATTCTATTCCCATGAAAATAGTAAAGGAAGAAGGCGTTCCACCTAAATTTCTTTATCATGGTACATCTCCTCGCTTTTTAAATTCTATTGAATTAAATGGGCTATCACCTATGTCTAGACAATATGTCCATCTTTCTGAAGATATTGTAACTGCTGAATTAGTGGGGAAAAGAAAAGATAAGCATCCTATTATTTTAGAAGTTAATACTGAAAAAGCTAGAGAAGAAGGCGTTAAATTTTATTTAGGAAATGAAAAAGTTTGGTTAGCAGATGAGATTCCTAGTGAGTTTATCGTAATTAATAAGAATTAATTGAATCTATTCTACTAGATTATGACGGCAGGAAAAATTTTTTCTTTAGGATATATATTTGAATGAACCATGTTATCTGTCTCAAAATAAACAAATAAATGGCGAGTTACTTATGGAAAATAATCAACAAGAGAGACTTCACATTTGAGGTCTCTTTTGTTGATTTAAATTGAAAATTATTATTTAAGCGAATTCTTTTTTGTACCTCGTATTTCACATACACATAGGCTTTATTTGCTGCTACATAGTATGTTTTTCAACGTTAAGAAACATTAGAAAAAGCAGGACAATATTATTAAATAGCCGGGTCTTTTGTAGAAATGTTTGAAGCTATTTCGCTCATAGGCGGATCTAATTTCTTAACTATCGTGGCAGAAGTAGGAACTGGTGGATTGGCATCACCAATTGTTATTCCATTAGATATAGCAGCAACAGCTACTGGGGCAAGTCTTTTTGTACATGGTGGATTTGTTTGGAATAAATCGATTCAAAATACTAAGGATACTATTCAAAAAATCCAGTCTTCTGGTGGAGGTGCGGCTAACGGTAAACATAGCAGTAACAAAAACACAACTGTAGATAATTTTGATGCAAAAACAGCTACAAATAAGCAAAAAGGTAATTATGGTGAAATAAAATCTAGTGACAATTTATTGAATAATCAAAGTTTAAAAGAAGCTGGATTTGATTTGAAACCAGTCGGCAAAAGTACACCATCAGGCATAAATGATAAAATAGTAAAAGGAATTGATGGATTATACGAAAATACAAATCAAAATTCAAATATTAAATATGTTATTGATGAAGCTAAGTTTGGTAGTTCACAATTGGGGAAAACTAAAGATGGACCACAAATGTCAGATGGTTGGTTGAAAGGTTCTGAAACTGGAAAAAGTAGAATATTGAAAGCTGTTGAAGGAGATGAAGTATTAGCAGAACAGATTACGAGAGCTTTGCAAAAAGGTAAAGTTGAAAGAGTATTATCAAAAGTCGATAGTAGTGGAAAGGTTAAAACATTTAAGATAGATGCAAAGGGTAACATCGTTGGAGAATGGCCATAATTTAGAAACTAGGAGGAATTAAATAGAATGAGAGATCAATTATGTATAGAAGAAAAATGTAAAAGAGGAATAGAATATCATAAAGAGTTTATTAAAGAAAATAGAGAGGAGATTAGAAATTTAGAAGAAGATGAAAAAAATGGTATTCAAAGATATCCTAATGACAATAAAAGTATTATATTAGAAAATTATTTATCGAATTTTATACATGAGATGAACGACATTAGGGCAATGTATTCTTTAGGAGAAGACATTAGTAAAATGGAAGTATATTTTTATAATGCGATAGATGATTTAGAGCATACAGAGACTAGCAAAGTTGGTTATATATATATGCTTTGGATAATTTCCTTAGGAATATTATTAGAAACGGATAAAAAGAATTTAGAAAGATTAAAAAAGATAGTTGATAAAAAAAATATGAACGACGCAGTAATCGATTTCCTCTTATGCGCTAGTGATATCGGATACACAAACATGACGAACAGATATTATAAAGAAAATCCATATGCAAAAACGAGAGAAATTATAGAACTTGCACAAATAGATAAAAAAGAAGCATCTAAAAGATTACAAACGTATATGGAGAAAGAATGGTTTAAAGGTCATTATGATTATGAGTGGAAAAATGCGCATAAAGAACCTGGATATGTAGGATATTGGAGCTTTGAAACGGCAGCGCTTGCGAAAATTTTGGAACTTGATGATATAAGTTTAAAAGATAATAATCATTATCCATATGATTTGGTGCATTATAAGAATACAATGAAATTTAAGCATATAAATCTAAGTGAATATCATTTTGAGGATGAGACAGAAGAAAATGAGAAAATAGTAGAAGGAATTGAAAATAATCCTGCATTGGAAAATATTATTCCTCCAAAATGGCATTCGTTGGTCAATGAATTAATACATGATTATAAGAATATGGATGATAGTAGTTTTTATGAAAAATACAAAAAAACGATAGGAATAGGTCAAGTGTGGTTCTTACCACAAGAGTATGAAGAAGAAAATGAGCAAAAAAATCTATTAGGTAGTTTAATTGTGTTTGCCCTGACGGTAAGAGATTATATATTACAATTGGACTATAAAGAAGATTTAGAGGACTACATTGATAATCTTAAAAATTTCTGGAATGGATCAGAAACAAAGTTAGTTCAATTTATTTTAGAAAATGATCAAAATTATTATGCATGGGTACCAAAAGAAGCAACCATCCCAAATATGTATGAAGTGAAGATAGGGAGTGTCGATGTAGAGGAAGTTTTATAACGAACAAATTGCAATGGGTGTCATCATATGTAATGTTAGAATACATTTTACTAGTTAATTGAAAACAATGCAGGCGTTGGAGAAAAAAGGGTGTATAGTTACTAAAAAGTAGAGGGAAAGAAGGCTGTTGAATTGAGATTGGCAGATTTTATTAAATTAGATAAAAATGAAGTAAATCACTTTGATTTTAAAAATATTTCACCATCATTTGAAGTGCAAAAAGAATTACATCCCGTAAAAAAATTATTTTGTACAAAAAAGATTATCAAGAAAGAATTTTAAACATTGTAAAAGAAAAATTTGACTGTGATAGATGTGATCTGGTTTTAGAGATATATTCTAAAATATACGAAAATAAAAACTTGAACAATTTAGATTTAGATACTATGAATTCTTTTTATCAAACGTACCGGCTTTTATTGCTATCAAGTGATAAGTCATTTTGGGAAAATGATTTTAATGCATTCTGTAATAATCGTGGTGTGAAGCCTAAAGCAATTAAATATAATGCCTTAAAGCTGTTAAGGTATGAATGGTTATTGTCTGAAAAAGTGTTTAACCATTATGAAAATATCAATAATCATCCCGATGTTATTCGTTTTGCTACAGTGACACATACAATAGGAAATATGACATTATTGCCTAAAGGATTTAACGTTGGGCGTGCTATTGCAACTAGAGATTATTGGGATTTAACATTAATGTCACTACAAAGTTTTTTAGGCCGTTCTTTCGATACTTTCGTAACAGATTATTATATGCAAGACTTTATTGATGATAAATTAGAGTTATGGGAGGGGCATTGTTTTGAATACCCATTGCCAAATTCGTTTAATAAAGAGGAGGCTCACAAACTATCGGAAATTGAAAAAAATCAAATTGTTCAAAGCCGAATTTTTGAATTTATGGGAAATGCCAATGATAAGATCGAGAAACGTTCTGAACGATTATATAAAGCGTTACTAGTTAAATGGAAGGAGAATATAAATAGAGGGACAATTAATAAAATTTAACGATAAGATTGTGATGAAGGTGATTCGGGTTGGTATATAGGTCCTATCAATGAAGAAGTATCAGGAGGATTGGAAATTATATACGCCTACGAATTATTAAAAATGAAACCTGCAAGTATCCTAGTGCTAGCTTTACCGTATAATTATTTAGTAGTATTTGAGAAGGACGAAATGAAAGCGGTTTTAAATGAATGTGATGTTGATAGTTGGAGTGAAATAGAAAAATAATGAATGTATATAAGGTGTCAAATGCCCAATATGAAAATCAAGAGAGTTAAGCACTTCATTGTCAACAGACGACGATAGGTGCTTTTTTTACGTGGAGTAAAGAAAAAATATAAGTTTGCTTGTTGCTCTGTTTCAACTTTGTATCATATGTTATAATTTGGAAAGTGTATATTCTTAATTTTTAGAAAATTAAAGGTGGTAGGTTAATATATGAGTACATTAAAGAAAATTATTAACAATATTTCGAAGGTTATTATAGGAAAAGATGAATCAATTGAACTTGCAGCTATAGCTCTCATAGCAAGAGGGCATATTTTATTAGAGGATGTACCTGGGACGGGAAAAACAACATTAGCGAAAAGTTTGGCTAAAAGTGTAGACGCTAAATTTCAAAGGATTCAATTCACAGCGGATACTTTACCTGGAGATGTTATTGGTCTCGAATATTTTGATGTGAAGAAATCAGAATTTAATACGAGGTTAGGTCCTATTTTTGCAAATATAGTAGTAGTGGATGAAATTAATCGTGCTGTACCGAGAACACAATCTTCGTTATTGGAAGTGATGGAAGAACGTACTGTTACGATTGCGAAACAGACACATTCATTACCAGAACCTTTTTTAGTTATTGCAACGCAAAATCCTCTTGAATCGGCCGGAACATTTCCTTTACCTGATGCTCAGTTAGATCGATTTTTACTTACTATACGTCAAGGCTATCCTACGAGAGAAGCAGAAAAGGAGATGATGAATCGTTTTCAAACGAATGATCCGTTAGAAACGTTACATTCAATTATTTCAACTGAAGAAATTATTACAGTGCAAAAACGTGCAAGAGAAGTGTTAGTAGGAAATGATGTGCAAGATTATCTTCTTGAAATCATTGAGGCAACGCGAAAGCATGAGCTAATTGAAATTGGTGTAAGCCCGCGGGGGACGTTGGCATTTATGAGAGCGATTCAAGCACGGGCAATATTAAATGAAAGAGATTATTGTACGCCAGATGATATAAAACTACTGGCTGCATCCGTTTGTGCTCATCGTTTAACGTTAACGATTGAAGGGGAGATGAAAACGACGAAAGAACAAATCATGAAAGAAATTCTTCATACGATTAATGTGCCAGTGGAGAATGTACGATGAATCAACAACTTGTGTATACACCTTTAGCGGAGCCTTTCGTAATAGGAGTTATGTCAGTTGTAGCCGTTATTTTATGTGTATTTTCAAGTAATCTACTTATATTATCTCTCGTATTTTTATATGTAATTTTAATAGGTGCGATGCATGTGTACATACGTAAAGTGTCTCGTGTTGAATGGGAATACAGTCAAGGGAATTCAAACATTTTTATAGGTGAAGCGAATATGTGCAAAATGAAAATTTCAAACAAGTCGTTATTCCCTATTTTCAATATCGTATTTCGATTTAAATGTGAAAATAAGTTAACTTGGAATCATGATGAAATAAACAAAAATACGAATACAGGTTCAAATTATTATATGGATTTACATTTAAAAGGAAGAGAGTCAGTTTCATTTGATTTGCAAGCTGTAGCTGTAAAAAGAGGAATTGCGAAATGGGAAGAAGTAGAAATTGTCATTATTGATCCCTTTGGATTCATAACGAACCATATAACATATAAACAAGTTAATACGCCGTCTTATTTAGTTTTACCAGCTGTTCCGAAAATGCAAGTTCCTGAATTACAAGAATGGTCACGAGGATTTCGAAAAGCGATGTCATCCCCCTTATATGATGAAACGAAAATAATGGGAGTGAAGTCGTATGAAAATGAAGATTTTCGTTCTATCCACTGGAGTGCGACAGCGAAAACAGGGACGATAACCGCGAAAAAGTACGAGCGAACACAATCAGATAAATATGCGATTTATCTCAACTTGCAAAATAAAAGCGGTATTTCTTTGCGAAAAGATACAGAGGAACTCATTGAATTAACGGCAGGCATATGTAAACAATTGCTCATACAAAACTGTTCATTTGAAGTATGGATCAATAGCGTAAAAGACAATGGATTATTGCATATTAAGAACGGTCATAACCGGAAACATTTGCAAAATGTATTAAAAGTACTTGCCTCAATATCGGATCAAGATACCCCTGTATCTTCTACTTATTTTTACACAGCAGGTTTTCGTCGAAAGGAATTGGATGCAGTTCCTTTAATTCTTGGTATTTCCCCAAGGAAATACAGCAGAACGAATAAATGGGTTGTAATAAAAGAATAAGAAGGGGTTTATGTCATGGCTAATAAAGGGCGACATATGAAAGTGAAATTATGGAGTGTAAGAGCTTTAATCATACTTTTTTTTACGATTAGTGCAATAACTTTATCACAAGGTGTGGTGTATGTACAAGTGATTGTAAAAGAGCGTTTTTTTAGTGAAAAGAAACCTGAAAAAATTTATAAGGAAACGATAGACACCGAAAAGGTTGAAGATTATGGAACATCTTTGGAAGAAGAAAAAGTGGGATATAATGGTGAAAGAACAAAGACGGGTAAAAAATTTAAAGGTTTCGAAAAGAAAAGTTCATGGGGAGACATATTCTCTGTTCTTTCAAATTCATGGATTAGTGTCGTTTTTTATGTAGTTATTGCAGTGGTCATTTTATATGCTTTTTATAAATTAACGAGGAAAAAGGTAAAGAAATCAGAAATAGAACAGGATATACAATCGATAACAAAAGAAAATACGGATAGAACCGAAAAGAACAAGAAAGTGAAGCAGCAGTTTGAACAGCCGTTACCTAAAGACACGATAAGGAAAACGTTAGTTGAATGGGAAAGAACTTTACCATTTCACGAACAGCGAAGGTCCTATGAAACGATGCAACAATGGTTAAGCAGAATTTGTAGAACGCGAGATATTATTCCGATATATGAATCTGTCCGTTATGGAGAGAAGACGTATACGGAGTTAGACGTAGAGAAGGCTGTACGATGGATAGAGCGGGACGGGAAAGGATGACATTAATATAAGTAAACAAAATTAACTGTAAATTAATTTTGTTTACTTATATTTAATTATATGGTAATGTATACTTGCTTTTTTATATTGATACCAATGGAAAAAGGTTGCCTTAGTAGAATATTGCTCGTTGAATTTTTTGTGGGGTTATCTTCACTACATCAATATAGAATGAAAAAGAGATAAAACAATTACGAGTAGCATGTAAATAAAAAATTATTATTTATCCCGCTTTAATGGGCAGTAAGACCCCACCTCAAAATTCAGCGAAAGCAAAGAATTTAGGTGGGGGTCGGGCTGCCCATTAAAGTCCGATTGGTGAGGGCTAATAATCAGTGGGGGATGAAAAACCCCCACACTGATTAAAGTTTCACTTTATGTTTAAATTTTTTGTAAGGGTGTGAAAATAGAATGAAACCGGTATTGAAAAACATACTCCTTTCCTTTATTTTTTCTGCAGCAGGGATGTGTTGGTTTCTGTTTATGATAGTTAGAGAAGGCGGAGACTGGTTATTGTCTTGGGTAGGTGTATTAATGGCATTTTTATCTTTATACGCGTTAATAGATTTATATTGTAAGTATGCATGCGATAAAAAATTAAGTATATTGTTTATCAAAGCAACAGTTACTACTTTTAGTTTTGCAGTATTGGGAATCACCTTTGGTATTGTACACGAGCTATTACAGCCATGGAGTCTCAGTTTAATGGTTTGGTATTGGTTGTTAGTGTTACTTTTGTTTGTAACGACCATAATATTGTTAGTTTTTGTAGTATTTGTTAATCGTAAAAATCATCATATTCCTGAGGGATATAGAATACTTATACTGCTAAATTTATTTCTTACGTTAGCACCAGTGCTGTGGCCATTACTACTTACTATTATCGGAAATGGCATGAACGCTAGTGCAGGATGGTAAAAGTGAATGAAATAAAAAGTTGGTATAGGGTTTTAAGTATGTAAGAGAACGTGTTTTCATAAATTGAAAACACGTTCTTTTTTATTTTCATACATTACTTTTTCCCATCTGGTCGTCAAATTTTGAACGTAAGTATTTCGTAAGGAATGGATAAGAAAAAAGAGAGGTTTATCATATAGGATGAAAGTATAGCTTGAATCAATACGATATGAATAGAGGAGAGAAAGCCTTATGAAAAAAAGTTATTCCATTAAGTTAGCAAGTTTGGCAGTTTTATTAGCGGGTACTACTTTATTCACTCCAGGTTTTACTGTAAAAGCAGAGTCTACTCAAAATATTTCTAATCCGTCAGAAGCACATGATCAAAAGAATCGGAATGGCTGGAAAAGAGTCATGCAGGAAACAATCCAAATTGGAGCGCCGGGGGTATTAGCTAAGACGTATAATAACGGGAAAATTAGTAGTTATAATGCTGGCGTCGCGGATTTAAGTACAAAGAAATCGATGAAATCAGATTATCGTTTTCGGATTGGAAGTGTGACGAAGACTTTTACTGCTACGACTGTTCTTCAATTAGTAGGAGAAAATCGCGTGCAACTTGACGATTCTATTGAAAAGTGGCTACCTGGCCTCATTCAAGGAAATGGATATGATGGCAATCAAATTACGATACGTCAACTTTTGAACCATACAAGTGGTATAGCTGAATATTTAAAGTCAAAAGAAGCTGACATTATGAATTCGAAAAAAACGTATACAGCAGAAGAAATAGTGAAAATAGGACTTGCTCTACCTCCAGATTTTTCGCCAGGTAAAGGTTGGTCGTATTCAAACACAGGATACGTAATACTAGGAATGCTTATTGAAAAAATAACTGGTAATAGTTATGCGGAAGAAATTGAAAAGCGAATTATTGAACCTTTGGACTTGTCAAATACGTTTTTACCAGGTAATTCACCAGTCATACCAGGAAAGAATCATGCTCGAGGGTATATGAAAATTGATGAAACAAGTGAATTGAAAGACATGACGTATTATAATCCGAGTTTAGCTAATTCAGCGGGAGATATGATTTCAGATGCGGACGATTTAAATAAGTTCTTTTCATCTTTGCTCGGTGGTAATTTATTGAAAGAACGCGAGCTAAAAGAAATGCTTACTACAGTTCCTATAGAAGGAAAAGGTCTTGGTGATGGATATGGCCTTGGGATCTATGAGACGAAACTTCCAAATGGTGTCTCAGTTTGGGGGCACGGAGGATCAATTCCTGGGTTTATGACTTTTGTTGGTGGAGTAATTGGAGGCAAGCATACATTTGCTGTCAATGTTAACTCTTTAGGTCCGGTTGATATTCTTACACAGTTTAATAAAATGATGCAAATTGAATTTAAGAAATAATAGATGAAAAGAGTTCTACTATAGAGGTATATAAGGACTTGTATGCGATTTAATTGTTATTAAAATATAGTCTTAAAAAACCCCGAATCATGAGCGATTTACTGCCTATGATTCGAGGTTTTTACGTGCTGTTACAAGAAAAGTAATGATGTATTTAAATTTTTTTATTTTACTATAAATCTATTATATTTATTTGATATGTCTTATTTATAGTGACTTTTACATTTTTAAAATATTGGAACATACAAAGGTAAGTAGTTCTAGATTTCAGAGTTAATAATAAGTAAATTCTGATTTTTGTTGAAAAATATTCGAATGTATTTCCTTAATTTACATAATAATGTACTTTTATCGTATGAATTAATATCTTAAAGCGTATTAATGTTGACGCATTTCCGAAGGATAAAACAAAACATTTTTGGAAGATGAAAAATAGAACACATATACAAGTCCTTTTTCAAAAGAAACAATATGTATGAATTAATAACAAATAGAATTAAGTATACAAAAATAGATAATTATGATTTGCGTCTAAATGATTGACTATTATGAAATTAATGATTAATATAGGTTTTATATTTTAATTCCATTTATATTACAAATATGTATTTTATTTCAATGTTAATTGTTGCGTAAACTATAATTGAATATATTGTGAAAAAGAATAGGGAGGGGGAACAGCAATAGAAAAGGCTATCTTTTCAAATTGTGTAATGAAATCAAAGGGAGGATAAATATGTATAAACAAGTAGTAGAACTGTTAGAAGAAGCGGCTATATCGTATAAACAATATACACATGAACCAATATTAGATTATGAAACAGATAGAAAAATTAGAGAAAGGTTTAAATTAGAAGGTGTACCCAGTAAAAGTTTATTTTTAAAAGATAAATCAAATAACTATTACATATTTGTAACTGTTGAAGGAGAAAAATTAGATTCAAAACTTATGAAAGAGTTGGTTGGAAAAAGGATTTCTATTTGTTCAGCCGAGGAGTTAATAGAAAAAACTTCTTGTGTTCCAGGATGTGTATCTCCATTTGGCTATTCAAATGAAATCACACTTATTATAGATCGAAAAATTTATAACTATAATAAATTTTTGTTATCTCCCGGTATACCTGAGATAACAATTGAAATACCTACAAAAAGTATAAATGAAATTTTAAATATTGTTGAGAATGATATTTTACTATATGAGAAAAAATCATAAATATATTAGGGGGGATTTTAATAATGCCAACTACAAAAATGTATTTATACAATCAAAAGAGAATAATTGAAGAACAAAATAAAGGGATTTTAGATGAGTGGAAAACTGTATCTTTCAATAATTTTCACGATAGCATTTTAGATCAATCTAAACCATTTCCGTGTTATTTTGCAGTGGATTCTGAGAAACATGGTTGGTCTAGATATATATTTTCCGAATCGGCTTATGATGAAAATGAATTGTTCAAACTAAGAGATGGGATTTATGAATATATTAAAACATATCAACAAATTGCAAAGAGAACTACTTTAGTAATATTTTTTAAACCCGCTAATAAACAATTACTGGCTGAAGAATACAAAAAACAATTTTGGAATGTATTACAATTTTTAATGAGAAATGATCCGGAGCCATGGAATGCAGAAATTCCAATAGATCCTTATAATGCTAAATGGGAATTTTGTTTTGGTGGTGAACCTATATTTGTCGTTTGTAGGGCTCCAATATATTCTGAAAGAAAAAGTAGATATACAGGAACCGGCCTTGAAATTACGTTACAACCTCGAGGTACTCTGGATGATATTACAGGTGATACAAAACAAGGGAAACAAGTGCGGAAAGTGATTAGAAAACGTTTGTTAGCATATGATGATATTCCAATGCATCCAGATATAGGGGATTACGGAATAAAAGAAACCTTTGAATGGAAACAATATATGTTACCAGAAACAAATGAAGAAAGTGTAATGAGATGTCCTATTACGGGGTTGAAGAAAAATGATTAGCATGATATTCAGTTATATATTATTAGGGATTTCATTGTCTGCACCAGTCGGTCCGATTAATGTTGCTCAAATAAATAAAGGAATAAAAAATGGTTTTTTGAGTGCATGGTTAGTAGGAGTCGGGGCAATGTCAGCAGATGTTGTAATGATGTTTTTAATTTACTTTGGTATTTCGACTTATTTAACAACTCCAGTTGCTCAACTTTGCATTTGGATTTTTGGTTTTGTAACGATGATTTATTTGGGTTATGAAAGTATGAAAGAAGCTACTAAACAAGTTCAATATATTTCATCAGGTGAAAAAGAACATCCTTTAAAATCTTTTCTATCGGGGTTTGCTATCGCAATTTCTAATCCATTAAATATTATTTTTTGGATAGGGATATATGGATCAGTTCTAACTAGTGCTATGAATACTATTGGAAAAGAACAAGCTTTATGGTATAGTGCAGCCATTTTTGCTGGGATTATGCTTTGGGATATATTTATGGCTACATCTATTCATTTTGGTAGAAGATTTATTAATCATACAGTAATGAAATGGATTTCTATAGTAGCAGGCATTGTTTTAATTCTGTTTGGAATATATTTTGGCTACGAGGCAGTAAAAGGAACTGCTCAACTATTGTGAACTTTTTGATGACTAGAGAGAATAGTGATTTATTAGAAATTTATTTATGGCGAATCTTTTGGTTTTTGAATTTGTTAATCGATGGGTATAGGTTAATTCCTTATAGTAAAAGACTTATAGAATCATTCTATAAGTCTTTTTATTGCGGTATAGAAAAATATATAGGTACATTCTCTTCTCACAAAGAGAAATAAAATTCTTAACAAGAGCGATAAAATAAATATATAAGCAGTAAAGCAAATTTCAATCAAAGTAGCTTGTTTGCATTTCAAAAATCTAGAATATTTTTAATTGCTATGAATGACTTTCACACTTTTTGCAGGCACCCCTGCAACGACGGTGTTTGCAGGTACATCTTTTGTAACAACTGAACCTGCAGCAACAATTGAATTGTTCCCAATTGTAACACCAGGAAGTATTGTTGCGCTAGAACCAATCCATACATTTTCACCAATTATAACAGGGGAAGCGTATGTCGTATTTCTTGTTTCTAAAGTTAGCCCGTGATTAAGTGTGGCAATTGTAACATTCATACCGATCATACAATTGTCTCCTATATGAATTCCGCCTCTATCTTGAAAGGAACATCCAGTGTTAAAAAATACGTTTTTTCCAATTGTAATATTTTTACCGAAGTCTGTATGAAACGGTGGAAAACACATAAAAGATGGATCAATGTTGTTATCTGTTAATTCACTAAATATCGCTACAATCTCTTCTTTAGAATGATAAGATGTATTTAATTTCATTGTTATCTTCTGGGCTTCATAGCTACATTGAACTAGTAGATCATGTAATTCTTTATCCTCGCCTGAAATAGGCTTGCCGGCCTTACAAAAATTTATAAAATCTTTCATATTCATTGTTATACTCCCCTCTAAAACGCTAATCTTTTCAATACAATCATAAAATGATACGATTCCAATATCAAATACCTATATTAAATACATTCATATGCTTATTAGCTATATGTAAAAGGAGACTATCGTGGAAATTCGAGTTTTACGCTATTTTATTGCTGTAGCAAATGAAGAAAGTATTTCAGCAGCTGCAAAACAATTACATTTGTCACAGCCAACATTATCAAGGCAACTGAAAGATTTAGAAATGGAATTAGGAACAGATTTATTTATAAGAGGAAATAGGAAAATCTCATTAACAGAAGAGGGGAAATACTTATTTAAAAAGGCGAAGGAGATTGTTGATTTAGCAGATAAAACGGAAGCGAACTTAAAAGATTCAAAAGAAATGATAAGCGGGGAAGTTTACATTGGTGCCGGTGAAACTGAAGCGATGCATCTTATTGCGAAAACATTAAAAGTATTAATAAAAGACTATCCAAATATTCGATTTCATTTGTACAGCGGAAATGCTGATGACATTAAGAGTAAATTAGATAGTGGATTATTAGATTTTGGTGTCGTTATAGAGCCAACTGATAAACAAAAATATGAATATGCACAATTGCCAGCTAAAGACACTTGGGGTGTATTAATGTGTAAAGATAGTCCTTTATCGGATAAACAAGTTATTAGCCCAGTGGATTTAATAGATAAACCATTATTCATTTCACGACAATCTACTGTTAGTAATGAATTAACAGGATGGTTTGGAGAAAGTATAGATAATTTAAACATCGTCGCAACCTATAATTTGCTTTATAATGCAGCACTTATGGTTGAAGAAGGTATTGGATATGCATTATGTATAGATAAGATAATTAACACGTCAGGAAATAGTAAACTTTGTTTTAAACCATTACAACCTAAATTAGAAGCGAACTTAAATATTGTTTGGAAAAAGAATCAAGTTTTTTCAAATGCAGCCCATGCCTTTATAAATCAGCTCCGAAATAGTATGAACTAATCATAATTTGAAATGCAAAGTAAAAAACGTGCCATCTTATTAAGGTGACACGTTTTTTACTTTATGAAATAGTTGTTATTCTTTCGAAGGTTTAAGTAAAACAACTGCACAGAAATGTTTATGTTCAAAAGGAGAAGTAGTGAACAATAAAAACGATTGTTATTCTGAAAATTGTTATTTGTATGATTATTAAATATAATAGGGGTATGTATTGCGGGGCTTGAATAGAAAATAGTTTAGTTGATTAATTATTTTTAAATGTAACTAAAATAGCATTGGAGTTGAATACAGTGGAACAAAAGTATTTCAGGTGGAGTAACAAGCAATTAAGAGAACATGTTGAAATAATAGATGGCAAAAGAAATCCGCATATTTTATTTAAGAATGCAACTTATTTAAATTCCTATATGCGCGAGTGGATGCAAGCAAATATTTGGATCTATGATGATCGCATTATTTATGTAGGAGAAAAACTGCCAGCGCAACTACATAAATGTGAAGTCATTGATTGTGATGGAAAGTATATAGTTCCAAGTTACATAGAACCGCATGCACATCCATATCAATTATATAATCCAGAAACGTTAGCAAATTATGCGATGCAGTTTGGGACGACGACTTTTATTAATGATAATTTAACTTTATTTTTCACATTACAACGTGAAGAAGCATTTCGTTTATTAGATGAATTTGAAAAGATTCCAGCAAGTATGTATTGGTGGTGTCGTTTTGATGGACAAACTGAATTGCAAAACGGGGAATCTTTATTTAATCGTGAAGACATAATAGAGTGGCTTAAGCATAAAGCAGTTCTTCAAGGTGGCGAGCTAACAGCGTGGCCAAAGTTATTACATGGCGATGATGAAATGTTACATTGGTTGCAGGAAACGAAACGATTACATAAAAAAGTGGAAGGGCATTTTCCAGGAGCATCTGAAACGACTTTAGCGAAGTTAAAACTGTTAGGTACAGATTGTGATCATGAAGCGATGACAGGGCAGGAAGCTTTCACTCGTCTTATGCAAGGTTACACGGTTTCCCTAAGAAATTCTTCAATACGCCCAGATTTAGAAGTGTTACTGAAAGAATTGTTGGAACTAGGAGTAAAGCAGTTTGATAGATTTATTCTTACTACAGACGGCTCACATCCTTCGTTTTATGAAAATGGAATGACAAACGTAATGATAGCTACCGCGATAAAACAAGGAGTGCCAATAATAGATGCTTATCATATGGCAAGTTATAATATCGCTCGTTATTACAATATGGAACATGTACATGGATCGATTGCGACAGGTAGAATAGCTAATATTAATATTTTGGAAAGTAAAGAAAATCCGGTTCCAATAAGTGTAATTGCAAAAGGAAAATGGGTGAAGCGTGACGGAATAAACAATAATGAATCAGTACGAATAGAATGGAGTCAATTCAAAGTAACTCCATTATTATTAAACTGGTCTATAGAAAAAGAGGATATGATTTTTTCTCAAAAAGTGGGTATACAATTATTAAATAACGTTATAACTAAACCATACACGACTGAAATTGATTTAAACCGTGATGAACTTTCTCTAGATCATGATGAGTGTTTTCTTATGATGATTGCTCGTGATGGTACTTGGCGAGTGAATACAGTTGTAAAGGGGTTTGCGAAAGAACTAGGTGGTCTTGCTAGCTCTTATTCTGGTACCGGTGACATCATTCTTATTGGGAAGAATAAAGAAGATATGCTTACAGCTTTTCATAGAGTGAAAGAGATTGGGGGAGGAATGGTAATAGCTGAAAAGAATGAAGTATTACACGAAATCGCATTACCATTACTCGGGATTATGTCTAATTTGAAAATGAATAAATTAATACAGGAAGAGAAACAGATGGTGAAACTACTCCAAGAGCGTGGTTACGCGTATGACGATCCGGCATTTACCATTTTGTTCTTTTCTGCGACGCACTTACCTTTTATACGGGTAACTCCTATAGGATTATATGATGTGAAAAATAGTAAGGTAATGGCTTCACCGGTGAATTTGATAAAACAATGTTAATATGAAAGGCTCTATAAAAGTCCAATTTATAGGGCCTTTCACATTGTTAGCATAAGAATATTGTGAGCCTCAAATAATATAGTATCTAAATTACTTGAGGTGAAACGTAAGTATGAAAAAAATATTGTATATATTAAGTGTATTTATATTAAGTGTATCTATTCAACAAGTTGTACATTCTCAAACGGATGCACCAGAGCTATCTTCTGATTGTCTTGAAAAAAGGAAAATTCGAGATGAAAAGTATGTGAAGAATATAATACAAGACATTAAATCCACATTTAATTTAAATATGGATGAACATAGTTTTTGGGAAGTAAGTAAAAGAGATCTAGAGGCTGCCCATTTGATGTATGGTGGAAAGGAAAATGATTCTTATTATAATTCGCTAACTAAAATTTATGATAGTGGTGGATTTAGCGAGCAACCCAGCTTATTTGTGAGGGCGCAAGAAGCATTTTTACTTTATAAAGAAAAAGATAATATTAATGTAATGAAACGCCTTAAACTAGACGTTGAAAAAGGGGAATGGCTCGTTATAAAAACGAAAAAGAAGAAAGGGAAAAAAGTGAAATTTAAGCCGTTGCAATGTGAAAAAGATTATCTGAAAAAGAGAAATGAATAACAAAATACTTATTCATGCTGTTTTTATTCAACGATATTTTGCTGTTGATTTGAAATAGAAAAAGGTAAACAAACATATTAGCTTTATGGAATATGTTTATTTACCTTTTTTTGAGAGATTTAATAATTGGGGATTATTTACTGCCTAATGAATTTATAACATTCAATGAATTTGTTCTTCATAAACATTAGATTTTGTGTCAAATGATTTATACATTGCCGAAACACCTATGTATATTTTATTCTACAGTATTTATAAAAGAATGTTGGCTATTCATAAGAAATATGATTGGCACGGTTTTTGCTTGTATTACATGTAAGGAAGGGAGATTGTATGTAAGGAATCTGTACTCGTAATAGTATAAAATAAGCTACTATTGCATTATTAATCATAGTTGTATTTATAGCGGAACTGTAAATACATACAAATAAGTGGGTTTTTTGATTTTAAAATTCTGAATTTTCTTTTAAGTTATTAGGGGGCAATGGGATGGTTAAATATTCGAAAATTTCTAAGTGGATTCTTGGTGTTGGATTAGTGACAATAACATGTAATGGTTTGCAAATTCAAGCAGAGACAAAAGAGAAAAATGTGAAGAACGTATTACAAATGGAGCCGGTAGGAATACAGAAATCTGTTGATGAATTGGCGCACCCTTCAAAAGTACAAGAAAATGCATCTTTTACAAAACGGTTAAAATTAGCGGATTTATCGCAGCGTCCACTAGCACCAACCGATAATATTAAACCGTTAGCTGAAGAAAAACAGTATTCGATGGCTGAGTTAAATCAATTAAATAACAAACAATTAACTGATCTTCTTGTGACAATTAAATGGTATCAAATTCCGGAATTATTTCAGTTTAATAGTGATAGTCTTAAATTCTATCAAGATGATAGCCGAATGCAAGCAATTATTAATAAACTAGCAGAACAAGGACAAGCTTATACGAAAGATGATTCAAAAGGGATTGAAACATTAGTAGAAGCTCTACGTGCAGCATTTTATTTAGGTTTTTACCATGATGAATTAAGCAAACTAAATGAGCGTAGCTACCATGATAAATGTTTACCAGCTTTAAAAACAATTGCAAAAAATCCAAATTTCAAACTTGGTACATCAGAACAAAATAAAGTAATTGCATCATATGGAAAATTAATTGGAAATGCATCAGCAGATGTTGAAACGGTTTTATATGCAGGTGAAATTTTTAAACAATATAATGATAATCTTGCGACTTTCATTGAAGACCGAACAAAAGGAGACGCTATATATGAGTTGATGAAGGGAATTGACTTTGATATTCAGACGGATATGTACACGACTGGAAAAGAGCCAAAAGATACGATGTGGTTTCGGAATATCGATAACTTTATTAATGAAGTAAATCGTTTTGCACTACTTGGTACAGTAACAAATAAAAACGGATGGTTAATTAATAATGGAATTTATTATGCTGGCCGATTGGGCAAGCTTCATAGCACGCCGACAAAAGGACAACAAGTTGTTACAGATGCAATGCGAATTTATCCATATTTAGGAGAGCAATACTTTGTTGCGGCAGAACAAATTACTACAAATTATGGAGGAATAGATGCGAATGGAAAAACTGTAAATTTAGATCAAATTCGAGAAGAAGGTAAAAAGAAATATTTACCGAAAACGTACACGTTTGATGATGGAGCAATTGTCTTTAAAGCTGGGGATAAAGTTAGCGAAGAGAAAATTAAACGTCTATACTGGGCGGCAAAAGAGGTGCGTTCTCAATTTTATCGTACAGTTGGTAGCGATAAACCACTTGAAAGTGGACATGCTGATGATGTGTTAACGATGGTTATTTATAATAGCCCAGATGAGTATCAATTTAATCGTCAACTGTACGGATATGAAACGAATAATGGTGGGATTTATATTGAAGGGACAGGGACTTTCTTTACATATGAACGTACACCAGAGCAAAGTATTTATAGTCTGGAAGAATTGTTCCGCCATGAATTTACGCACTACTTACAGGGAAGGTACGAAGTTCAGGGATTATGGGGACAAGGAGAAATGTATCAAAATGAACGTTTAACATGGTTTGAAGAAGGAAACGCAGAGTTCTTTGCAGGTGCAACGCGATTAGATAGTGTAGTACCGCGAAAAAGTATAATTGGTGGGTTATCTAATGATCCTGCAAAACGTTATACAGCATCACAAACATTAAATGCGAAATATGGAACGTGGGATTTTTATAATTATTCGTTTGCGCTGCAATCATATATGTATAATAAGCGCCCTGAAATGTTCGATAAAGTGCATGATTTGATTCGCGCAAATGATGTTTCAAGTTACGATGCATACCGTGCTACATTAAGCAAAGATAATAAGTTAAATGAAGAATATCAATCTTATATGCAAATGCTTATTGATAATCGCGATAAGTATACAATCCCACAAGTATCAGATGAGTATTTAACTCAGCATGATCCAAAATCGCTTTCGGACATTACTTCAGATATTACGAATGAAGCGAAATTAAAAGATGTGAAAGTAACAAAGAATAAATCACAATTCTTTAATACATTTACACTACAGGGGACATATACAGGAAGTGCGGCTAAAGGAGAAGTTGAGGACTGGAAAATGATGAATGAAGCAACAAATGATATGTTGAAACGTCTTTCAGGAAAAGAGTGGACTGGATATAAAACATTGACTGCTTATTTTGTAAATTACCGTGTAAATAATGCTGGGCAATATGAATATGATGTTGTGTTTAGCGGAGTGAATACGGAAGAAGGTACGGCTGTAGAAAAAGAACCAAATAATTCATTTGAAACAGCAAACCCACTATCTTTGAATATTTTGTTAAGAGGAACCTTGAGCGATCAAGATCAGGGGGATAAATTTGTTATTGATGTAAAGGATCAAAAAGATTTACAAATTTCTGTTACGAACGAACAAAATCTTGGACTGAACTGGGTATTATATTCTGAATCAGATCTAAATAATTATGTAGCTTATGCAACAAAACGTGATGGAAACAAATTGCTTGGAAATTATAATGCAAAGCCAGGGAAATATTACTTAAGTGTATATAAGTATGGTGGTGGAACAGGGAATTATACGGTACAAGTAAAATAGTTTACTATAATTCATTTTGAAAGGAAACTTATTACATTTTTAGCGAAATAAAGTATGTAATGTTAAAAATTAAACTATATCAATATATCCCTGTTCTAATTATAGAACAGGGATATATTGGCTTTATATTTTTAAATTAAATAATCTCATTGGATTTTGACAAGAAAATAATTAATATAGATTTGAATTCTCATTCGTAAAGCATGTTTTAATCTTCTTAATGGTCTTTCATTTTTGTCTCAATGCTTGTTTTCAAATCAGTTGATACTCGATTGAAATACCCCAAAACGACCTCCCTAATATCATCAGAGATAACTTTCAAATCACTAGCTAAGTTTTTAGCAAGATGTTCTTTTTCAATCGGTTTTAACTTCGTATAAAATTCAGTAGGCTGCGTAAAGTCATCCTGTTTCGTAATAGAAGTTCTTTCAAGTTTACCTTCAACGTATCTTCCGTCACCGCTCGTTATTTGATTAGCAGGCGTCCAATTTTGCTGTTTGTTAATTGCCAATTTGCGAAATTCGGAACCAATTCTTCTTCTTTGAGAATCACTGTAAATGTTAGCACGCCCTTGCAGCATTTTATCATCTGATAGTTCTGCACCGTCTAGTAAATTAGAAGGGGAGAAGGCGACTTTTTCTACTTGCTCCATATAATTTTCAGGATTTTTATTTAATACCATTTTGCCTACTGGTATAAGAGGATACTTCTTTTCATCCCATACTTTTGTATCATCTAAAGGGTCATAAGAAAGATGTGCTTCATCTTTCGGATCCATGAGCTGGACATATAAACCGTATTCTACTGGTTTACCATTTGCAATTGCATCATATAAATCTTTCCCGCTATAATCAGGGTTTTCAGCAGCCAGTTTATTCGCTTCCTCACTAGTAATGTATTGAACACCTTCAAAGGGGTACCAATGATACTTTACATACTTTCGATGACCTTCTGCATTTCTCCATACATATGTATTAACACTATGTCCTGGGATGTGGCGAAGACTTTTGGCCGTACCAGCATCAGAATATAAATGGACAACGAAATGAATGGATTCAGGCGCTCTAGCGACAAAGCTCCAAAATCTATTAGGGTCTATTAAGTTATTTATAGGTGAAGGTAACAACGCTTGAATCGTTTCAGGGAAACGAATCGGATCACGAACGGAAAAGACAGGGATGTGATTACATAAAAGATCGAAAATGCCTTCTTCTGTATAAAACTTTGTAGAAAAACCGCGTACATTTCTAGAAGTGTCAGGTGTTCCTTTCGTACTAACGGCTAATGAAAATCGCACCATAACAGGAACTCTCGCATTAGAATTTTGTAAAAAACGTAGTTTAGTATGTTCAGACATTGGATAGATTGTTTGAAAATAACCGAACGCACCAAATCCTTTTACATGAACAGGTCTTTCTAAAATTTTTTCGTGAATAAATTCTTGTAGCGTCTCGTGAAGTACACTATCTTGCTTTAGAACAGGTCCACGTGAACCAACTGTTTGTGAGTGAAGTATAGCTTGTTCATTACGTTCTCTATTTTCATTAAAGTCATTCCCTAGTAAAGATTGCCCCTGTTTATCATAGTTTTCATCCATCTATATAGCCTCCAAATCTTTTTTGTCCATTGTTACTAAATATGATTTCATAGCCTTGATTATGTATGACAAGCACAGTCCAAAATGGTAACAGACCGCTAGATGAAAAAAATGCACATGTAGTGGACCTGTTGAAATAGAAGAAATTATGGAAAAATGAATATCGGGAAGAAAATTACTATGAAAATTTCAATCTAAAAAATGAATTTATACATGACTTTATAGAGAATGAACATAAATAAACAGGGAAAATAACTAGGAGGAATATAAAATGTCGGATTGGTTTCAATTAGATAAAGAATATATGATGTCTACATATTGTCGTACAGAGGTTGCAATGGAAAGGGGAGAAGGGTGTAAACTGTATGATGTAGATGGTAAAGAGTATTTAGATTTATTTTCTGGCGTAGGAGTAAATGTATTAGGATATAATCATCCTAAAATTGTACAAACGACAATGGAGCAAGTTGCGAAATCGTTGCATTTACCGTTTCATTTTTTAAACCCAGTTGCAATTGAGTATGCAAAGAAATTAGTAGGTTGTACTTTAAAAAGCGGAAAAGTCTTTTTTACAAACTCTGGTACGGAAGCGACAGAAACGACATTAAAATTAATTGATAAATATAGATTTATTGCGAATGAAGAGCGTGATGGAGTAGTTGTGTTAAAAGATAGTTTTCACGGGAGGACGTTAGGGGCACTACATTTTACGAGACAAGAAAAGGTATATCAAAATTTCCCTAAAACATCTATTCCTGTATATGAAGTAGAGCGCGAGAATATAGACCAATTAGAAGAAACCATTATTAAAGAAAATCCAATTGCGATTATGCTAGAGCCTGTTTTAGGTAGCGGGGGGATTTATCCTTTATCAAGTGAATATTTACATGGTGTTCAAAATTTATGTGAAAAATATAATGTACTTCTTGTCGTTGATGAAGTTCAAAGTGGAATGGGTCGAACGGGAAAACTATTTGCTTATCAAAATTTTAATATTACACCGGACATTATTCAAATCGGTAAAGGAGCAGGAGGCGGGATACCGCTAGGGGGAATTATTGTAGGTGAAAAGTTATGTGATGTATTTTCACCAGGAGATCATGGGACAACGTTTGCTCATTCATCAATGGGAACAGCATTAGGTTTAACTGTATTAAATACATTACTTGATGATGGGTTAATGCAAGAAGCTTATGAAACGTCACTATATTTAAATGACAAACTGCAAGACATTCAGAAAGAAAATTCTTATTATATTCAGGAAGTGCGTCATGCGGGGATGATGTTTGGGATAAGTGTGAATGACACGAATGAAAATGTGAAGAAATTACAGATTGAGTTAATGAATAAAGGGATGTTAGTCGATGTAACACAAGGGAATATTATTCGATTACTTCCGCCGTATATTATTACGAAAGAGGAAATTGACGCATTCACTTATGAGTTTATTTCCTGTGTTCATAACATAGCTGCTACAGCAAGTATTTAAAAAAATATAAAAAATATAAAAAGCTGAAAAAGCCGCTAAAATAGCGGCTTTTTCAGCTTTTTAAAATAGTAAATTACTTAACATAGAGAGCATCTCATTGGACAAATAATTAATTATGTGAAACAATAATAACAGATAAGGAGACGTTAATTTTCCTTAAGTGCTTCGAATTAATTTTATTCAATAAGAGAAGGTGTGCTTAAAGAAGTTAAATTAAATAAGGAGCTGTTTTATTATATGCAACAAAATAATGATTTAAATTTTGAACCTCAAGACGTTAATATTGTCAATCCTAAACAAGCCAGGAAAGCAGTAATTGCTACTGGTATAGGGAATGCAATGGAGTGGTTTGACTTCGGATTATACGCGTATTTAGCGGTTATTTTAAGTCAATTATTCTTCTCAGGTGTTGATAATAGTGGATTGCAGCTTGTACTTACATTCGGTACATTTGCAGCAGCCTTTCTCGTTCGACCAATCGGAGGTGTATTCTTTGGTAGAATAGGAGATAAGTACGGCCGAAAAATCGTGTTAAGTACTACTATTATTTTAATGGCACTTTCTACATTATTCATCGCATTACTACCAACCTATGAACAAATTGGTGTATGGGCACCAATACTACTTTTAGTTGCCCGAATGATTCAAGGCTTCTCTACAGGCGGCGAATATTCAGGTGCAATGGTTTATATCGCAGAATCTTCTCCAGATAAAAAGCGTGGTATACTCGGTAGTGGTCTTGAAATTGGAACACTCTCAGGTTACATTGCTGCATCGGTAATTGTTACCATTTTGACGTTATTGTTAACAGATGAGCAAATGCTCAGCTGGGGATGGCGTATTCCGTTCTTAGTAGCTGCACCAATTGGTTTGGTCGGTTTATACTTACGCCGTCATCTAGATGAATCTCCAATCTTTGAAGAGATGGAAAAAGCACAAGAGGAATCTGAAGACAATGAACAATTTTCATTTATGGATATTATTAAATATCACAAAAAAGACTTCTTATTAAGCACAGTAATTGTCGCCTTCTTTAATATTACAAATTATATGATTCTTTCGTATATTCCTTCTTATCTAACTCAAGTACTTAAAGTCGAAGAAACAACAGGCTTATTAATTATTTCTATTACGATGGCACTTATGATTCCACTAGCACTATATTTCGGTAAGTTAAGTGATAAAATTGGTAATAAACGCGTTGTGCAAATTGGTTTACTTGGTTTAACTGTATTTGCAATTCCAGCATTTTTACTAATAGGTAACGGACATATTGCAGCTATATTTGCAGGTATTTTCGTACTAGGTTTCTTCTTAAGTGTATATGAAGGAACATTACCTTCATTATTACCATCACTCTTTTTCACCGATGTACGTTATCGAGCACTTTCGATCTCATTTAATATTTCTGTATCGATATTCGGTGGAACAACACCACTCGTATGTTCATACTTAGTTCATGCAACTGGTAACCCGCTCGCACCGGCATTTTATTTAGCAGGTGTAAGTATTATTGGATTAGTTGTATTTAGTGTACTATTTGTTACGACTTCAGGGCGTGCGCTAAAAGGTTCATATCCTACAGTAGAAACGAAAAAAGAAGCACACCTAATCGCTAAAGAAGACCCTGAAGAAACACTTTGGTGGCATGAAGAGTCATTAGAAATTGAAGCAGGGAAGAATGCTTCCATTTAAAAAGTAACGTAGAAGTATAAAAAGACTCCTATGAATAAATAACGGGTTCAGTTACGGGAGAGAAAATATAAAATAACAAACAAAAAAGGGATGTAAATCACATATGATTTAGCATCCCTTTTTATATTGTTATTAAAATGTTTAAGCACTTTTATGTACTCTTGCTATTTTATATACTAAAACCATTGCTAAATTGGTTGTCTAGAAAGACCTTTAATGATAGCTCGTGGAGATGGTAAAAGTTATATCTATTCTAATTTTAATCCAAAATACGCACAAATGACTTTAACGATAATTCGAACCCATTATAACTTTTGTATGCCATTTACCACAAACGAAGGGAAAAAGAAAACAGTAAAAACATCAGTTTAACGATTGGGGATTATTGGAAAATCGTTTGATTTAAAAGATATAATTTAATTTAGATAGTTCACTCAAATAATGGTGGACTATATTTTTTTTAAAAGGTAAATGGAAATTTATGTTAAAATAATGATAGAGATTGTGAAAAAATGTTCTTAAACTAACGGTCAGGTTACTTTAAGCAGGATTTTTCAAAGGAAATGGTGAATATCATATTTTGAAGGGGTGGTTGCAGTGAAGTAAGTGATTTTTTTTATCTTGGTTAAATACTTTGAAGAAAGGGATTTATAACTATGAACACAAAACTAATAATAGTAGAAGGTTTACCTGGGTTTGGAAAATCAACCACTGCAAAGCTAATAAATGAAATTCTAAGCCAAAATAAAATTGAAGTTGAACTATTTTTAGAGGGAAATTTGAACCATCCAGCCGACTATGATGGTGTATCTTGTTTTAATAAATTTGAATTTGATAGATTATTATCTAACAGTGGAGATTTTAAAGAAGTGCTTCTTAAAAGAGTTCTAAAAAAAGGAAACAATTATTTATTACCATACAGAAAGATAAAAAATGAGTTTGGTGATCAGTTTTCGGACGAATTATTTAACGATATTTCAAAAAACGATATATATGAATTGCCATTCGATAAAAATGTTGAACTAATTGCTGACAAATGGAATGACTTTACTGAAAGTGCTCTAGACGACAATAAGGTTTATATCTTTGAATGTTGTTTCATACAAAACTCATTAACTATTGGGATGATTAAATATGGTGAACAAAAAGAAAAAATAATAAATTATGTAATGAAAGTTGCAAAAATCATAGAGAATTTAAATCCAATGTTATTGTATGTAGAACAAGATAATCTTGAATTTTCATTTAGGAAGGCACTAAAAGAAAGAACTCCAGAATGGTCCACAGGAATCGTCGACTATTACACTAACCAAGGCTATGGGAAAGAACATAACCATTCAGGTGTAGAAGGAGCGATAAAAGTTCTTGAAGCTAGAAGGAATTTAGAATTAGAAATATTCGATATGTTAAAAATGAAAAAAGAAAAAATCAATAATACAAAATATGAAATTGACTCATATAGCTCAATGTTAAAAGATAAGTTAACAATACAAATGGTGAAATAGCTTTTTGCACTAACTGGTACTTTAGTTGAAGAAGGAAATAAAAACGCTCAGAATATTTTCTGAGCGTTTTAGTTTGCTATTTATAATGCGAAATACATACAAATTATTGTGTTATTTCTAATGGTTATTAGCATTTTTCTCTCCCTAAACTGAGCACATGAATGAAAAAATAGGAGTCTTTTGTTGTCTTATTTCTTTCTTTTCTTCAAATGTTTTTGATATGCATAAAGCTTATGAATCTCTTCCTTAAATTCATGCAGAAGTACAGTGTTTTCACCATTTGAATAACGCACAGTATTATAAGCGTCTATAATAATATCACTTTGAATATTTACATCTTCTTCATCGTTTATTCTTTCTAGCCAAGCCTCAACAGTTTCTCCCCGTTTTCTATTTAAAGGAGGGGTTAACTTACTCTCTAGCTTGAAAATTTCTTTCCGAATTTCGTTATGTGGAGGTTTATTTCGTTTAAAACGATTTTGGCTCATTCCTTCTTTATCAGTAATGATAGTAGATTCGAAGGCGGGCATATTTGGTAAACTGAATTGTTTTCGTCTTTTTATTATTTTCCAAACAACGTAAATAGCAATGGTTGTACATACTATTATGGTAATGCTATTTATGAGAGTTGGATCAAAGGCACGCTGTCCAAACTCATCCTTAATTTGAGGATCCTTTAACTTCCCTTTATTCGACCAAAAATCATCAGTTTCTTTTAATTCAGCTGCTGAAAATAACGGATTGATAGCGTATCCGAATCCTAATGCAACTGTTTCTATGATATACGAAAAAATAAGTCGAATGAAAGGAAACACTTGAACAAGTACTATACTCATTACACCAATGGTAATGATGGAAGTGAAACGTAATAACTGTTGATTCCGATTTGCCCCAGTTAACCAAAATGTAATCATAATGTGTATAACTAATAGTAACAGCTTCCACAAAGGTGGAAAGGGCGCATAAAATATGGCTGAAATACTAAACCAAACAATACCGCCTAACGATTTTTGTACCGGATATCCTGGTCCGATTACATGTACGATAAAGAAGAAAAGCGGTAACATAATTGTGCCGAATAGAGAGAATGGGAGAAGGAAAGAACAACCGATTATTTGAGTAATGAACAGTATGACAAATCCTGTTGTTTTTTTCTTCATGAATTTATGAATAAGAAATACGCCTACATAGCCTGTTGCTAAAAATATGGAAATAGCAACAAGGTCATCCCTTTCTGTTAATAATGAAAGGAGGAGAAGCAAAATAAAGTCATTAACGTGATAGAGCCAAGTTTTCAACCGATTCCACCATCCCTTCGCTATTAATGAGGAACGTTGGCTGCGAGAGAAGAGGGGGTTCATTTCTTTGTAAACCAATGTATATCATTGTAGACGATCGCTCTCTCTTTCTCGTTACATAATGAAGGAATCCTTGTTTCGGAAGTAACGTACTATCATCTGAAATACGTGCTAATTCTTCTAAAGCTTTTGCATATTGCGTTTGCCCTTCATGTAACGATAAATGTAATGCACCACCTTCTGCTAATACACTAATAAATAATTCAAACGGTATGTGATGCTTCGTTGCATATTGGCAAATGTATGTTGCGAATGAAATTAAATCTTCAACATTATCTTTCCAACCAAACCCGCGATCGGCAGCTAAAGAAAGACAAATCGTCCAACTATAATTTTTTACAGGTTCATATTGCTTCGCTTGTAATTGTTGCATTTTAGCAGATGCTTTCCAATGAATAGAGCGGAAAGACTCGCGCTCATATCGCTTTACACCGATAATAGATGTTTCATCATTGTAAAAAGAAAAATTGGTTCGATAAGATCCATTTAAAAGTTGCTGAAGTTCTTGCAAACCTGCGACTTCTTTAGGTGATGGATACACAATAATTTCAGTTTTTAACTTATCGAAAACGGGTAGGTGTACAGTTAATAAATGAAAAGGATCTTTTAATACACATTCAAACTGTTCAATTTGAAACACACCACGTTTCGTTGCGGTTAATGTTAAATCCCACTTTTGTGCCGAATGTGCAGGTTGTGAAAATGGAAAAGAGAATAACGTTTTTGATATTTGTTCAATTCCTTGATCTTTATGCTGTATAAGAGACGAATCTAAATGAAAATAACAAACACCATTAACGAGTGGTATGTTTGCACCATTTTTTAAATGAATAAAAAACTGTCCAGATTCATCAGGGAAAAGCCGAGTTGTTTGTTTTTCGTTAATTACTTGGAATTTTTTCTCTATGTAAGCGACATATTTATAAATGAAAATCGCAAATAAATAATAGGAGAAAAAGAGAAACATAATGATTCGTTGCGGCATAAAAAACGTAAATAGTATAGCGCCTGGCACAGTTAGTTGAATAATATGGAGTTGAAAAAATAAAGGTACAGTTAAAACGCGCTGTCCATTCATGCTTGCTCAATCTCCACAGGTACGTCAATTTCTTTTAAAATACTTTGCATAATATCATTTTTTGTCGTGCGTAAAGCACCTTCCATTGATAAGACAATACGGTGATTCCAAACAGAAGGAGCTAAAAATTGTATATCTTCAGGGGTGCAATATTCTCTCCCGCGTAAGAAGGTTAATGCTTGAACTGCGCGCACTAAAGAAAGTGTGGCACGTGGGCTTACACCGTTAGCGATATAATCGTGATTTCGAGTAGCTTGCGCAAGTTTAATTATGTAATGTTCTAACGGTTCTGATATGAAAATTTCTTTTACTTGTTTCTGTGATTCTAATATATCTTCTAATGAGATAACAGGTGTGACACGTTCTAATGGTATATCGTTACGAAAACGTCGCATCATTTGTAACTCATCTTTAGGAGTAGGATAACCGATTGAAATCGTCATTAAAAAGCGATCAAGCTGTGCATCTGGAAGAGGGAAAGTCCCTTGTGATTCAATTGGGTTTTGCGTTGCAATAACAAAGAACGGTTTCGGGAGAGGAGTAGACTGTTTTTCAAGCGTCACTTGTCGCTCTTCCATCGCTTCTAACAAACTAGACTGTGTTCTCGGCATTGCACGGTTAATTTCATCTGCTAGCAAAATGTTTGTCATAATTGGTCCAATTCTTAACTCAAATTCACTTGTTTTTGGGTTGAAGTATTCAATACCTGTTACATCACTTGGAAGTACATCAGGGGTGAATTGAACACGAGAAAAACTACCACCAATACTTTTTGAAATAGTTTTCGCCAGTAACGTTTTCCCAGTACCAGGCACGTCTTCGAGTAGTACATGTCCATCAGCAAGCAGTGAAACAAGCAGTAGATCAATAACATTTTCCTTACCGACAAAAACAGATCCTATGTTTTCTTTCAATTTATTTATCATATGTACCATTCCTTTCATTATAAAAGAGCTAATATTTCTATATTTTAACAAATTATTCAGAAAATTGGTATCATTTTTTAATTCAAAGAAATGGATATTTAATTATTAAATTACTCTTGCATATTTTGGAATATGATTATACAATATCGATATACGATGTATCGTGAGTCGATATATCATAAGACGATGTATCGGAGGTGGTTATAATGAATGCGAAAGCGCAAAAATATATTCCGTTAACTGAGGCGACATATTACATACTGTTGTCACTAGTGAAACCAATGCACGGATATGGAATTATGCAAATGGTAGAAGAGATGACAAATGGAGAAGTAAAACTCGGTCCTGGTACATTATACGGGAATACGACGAAATTACTTAAAGAAAAATTAATTGTTGAAGTTGCCTCTACAGATAGAAAGAAGTGCTATGAGTTAACGCCGTTTGGGAGAGAAGTGTTAGAGCTCGAGTATAACAGGTTACAGAGATCTGTAAGGAATGGGAATAGTATATTAGGGGAGTGAATGGAATATGGAGACTAAAAGGGTATTCAAATTTTTTACGGCATGGAATTTAGAAAAAGAAGAAGCTTTTTTACGAAAGATGCATCAACATGGTTGGGGATTACAAAAATACAATTTAATATATACGTTTAAGAAAACTGAGCCAAAAGATGTAATATATAAAGCTGATTTTAGATTGGTTTATAGAGATTCGAAAGAACAACAACAAGAGTATTTCGAAATATACGAAATGTCAGGTTGGAAACGCGTAACAAGTTTCACAAGATGGAATTATTTTTGTAAAGAAGTAGAAGAGGTTAATGAATTGCCTGATATTTACTCAGAAAAGGAGACGAGGATACAAAAACTAAATGAATTATTGCTATTCCTTGTTATTATATCAGCAAGTATATTACCATCAATGTATAACCTATTTTTAAGCCCGATGGAATCAAGAGTGCCAATGTGGGCGAAAGTTACGACAGGCCTTTCAGGTTGCATGTGGATGTACTTCTTTATAAGACTCTCTTGGAAAATCAAAAAATTAAAAAGTGAAATATTATAATAAAGAGTGGAGTTTAAAAGAAGTTGATGAGAGGAAATACGAAATACCGGGATTAACTTCTTTTGTTTCTATATAAACGTAATTTGCTCACTCTTTTTTATATAATAAAAACTATGCAATTAAGGTGTAGAACTACTAGTTAAAGTATTATAACCAAATAAAAATCATAAATGAATAAGAAATGATTCTTAATAATAAACCACTAGTTAAAATAATCTGAAATCCTAAATATTAATATTACTTGATGTATTGTCCTTTTTTGAATATTAACAAAAGAGTGCGAAGTTTAACATATAATAAGGAAGAAATACGTTTTTTTACCGTATTAAACGGAAAAATCCCTTATAGAAAACTCTATTTCTATAAGGGATAATAATGTTTTTATTAGAAAGACTGATTTTGAGCAGGTTTAATAAATTGTTCTGGGTTTTCAACAAGCCCACATACAGCGCATTGGACGCGATAAGTAGGTCCTTGATAGGCCATATGAAAAGCATTCATTGTGTCATTTGTGTATTCTTCTTCTACTTGACCAGTTTGTGGGTTTAATTTGACTGGTTTTACTTGTTGCTCAAGAATATTAAAGCGAGTACGGTTCGTTTTACAGCTTGGACATAGCATTGGTTCCATATGTATACACCTCCATTTGTATCATTTCTTAAACTCTTTAATTTTATGCAAGCAAAAAACTTTCTCAATATAAATAGGTGTTTAATGTATTTAAAATTCAGAAAAAATAAAATATAATAAAAGTACGAACTGGTTATGTCCAAACCAAATCTCCTGTTTTATGCCAATAAGCTGGGGGGCCGAGAAATCGGCCTCATTTTTTTTGCTCATTACTACAAGGAACAAAGTTTTTGTGAGACTTTTGTCGAAATTTTAGGGATAGATATAAAGGGGGATGTAAAATGGATTTGAAAATGAAGTACATCATTTTATATGTAGAAAAGTTTGAGGAATGTTTAAAATTCTATAAAGATATTTTACAGTTACCTATAAAAGCAGAGCACGGTACATATATTGAATTTAATACTGGAACTACCATTTTAGCGATGAATACGCGGCAAGATGTGAAAGAATTAACAGGACTACCGCTTACAGAAGGTGAATTACAGTCTTCTCATTTCGAATTAGGATTCGTTGTTGAGAATGTACAAGAAACGATTGAGCAATTTAGAGAACAAGGAATCAAGATTTTAGTTGAACCTATTGTAAAACCGTGGGGACAAACAATTGCCTACATTGCTGATCCAGATGGAAATTATATTGAAATTTGCAGTTCATTAGAATAGAGGGTGAAAGAGAGATGGGATTTCCGAAACTAGAAACAGAACGTTTACGACTAAGAGAACTTACACTATTAGATGCAGAAACGCTGTTCCAATATTTTTCGAAAGAATCAGTTATACGTTATTTCGGAATGGATTCTTTTGAAAATATTGAGCAAGCGAAAACAACGATTCAAACGTTTAAAAATCGTTATGAAGAGGGCAGTGTATTTCGCTGGGGAATCGAGAAAAAAGGGACAGGCCAATTAATCGGAACGTGCGGATTTCATTTAATTAATAATAATCATAAACGAGCTGAAATTGGTTATGAATTAGATGATACGTATTGGGGACAAGGATATGCATCGGAAGCATTACAAGCGATTTTAGCTTACGGATTTGAAATGTTGCAACTGATAAGAATCGCAGCGGTTGTATATGTAGAAAATAAAGCTTCTCAAAAGCTGTTAATAAAAGCAGGATTTCAAGAAGAAGGATTACTTCGAAAACATATGATTCAAAATGGAGTTGCTCATGATACCATTTTATATTCTTTATTAAAAGAAGAGTGGAAGAAGTAATGAGTACAAACGAACTTATAACGATTATGAAGAAGCATAGGGAAAATAGATTCATTTTAGGTATAGATGGTTTAAGTCGTTCAGGAAAAACAACATTCGTAGCAAATTTAAAAGAAAATATGAGACAAGAAGGCATTCCGTTTCATATTTTCCATATTGATGATCATATAGTGGAGCGTAATCGACGCTATTATACAAACCATGAAGAATGGTATGAGTATTATTGTTTACAGTGGGATATTACATACTTGAGGCAGAAGTTTTTTCAGAAGTTACAACATGAGACAAAATTGACTTTGCCTTTTTATCAAGAGGAAACAGACTCATGTGAAATGAAAAAAGTACAGATTCCTATTGTAGGCGTAATTGTTATTGAAGGAGTTTTTCTGCAGAGAAAAGAATGGAGAGATTTCTTTCATTATATGGTCTATTTGGACTGTCCAAGAGAAACAAGGTTTCTACGTGAGAGTGAAAAAACGCAGAAAAACCTTTCAAAGTTTGAAAATAGGTATTGGAAAACAGAGGATTATTACTTAGAAATGGAATCGCCGAGGGATAGGGCGGATTTAGTCATTAAATGATTTGAACATAGAAGGTGAATAGAATGAATATTTTATGGGATTTTGATGGGACGTTATTTGATACGTATCCTGCATATACAATGATGCTTTCTGAAATATTAGGTGATTCAGTAGAAAAACAAGAAATATACAAAAACTTAAAAATATCATAATCTCATGCAATTCAGTATTATAATATTTCATGCGAGCAGGAAGAAAAGATTAAAGTTTTGAAGGGAAAATTCACGCCAAAAGATATGAAACCTTTTGCAGGTGTCGAAGAGGTTTTGAAATTTGCAGATAAAAATGTGATTATGACCCATAAACATAGGGCTGGAGTTATGGACATTTTAAAATATTATGGCTGGGAAAAATACTTTGTAGATATGGTTACAATTGACGATGGCTTTCCCCGAAAGCCGAACTCTTTAGCTTACGATCATCTGCATAAAAAATACAATATTGATTTAGCTATTGGAGATAGAGAATTAGATTTATTACCTGCAAAAGAATTAGGTATTTCAACATGTATGTTTCAAGGTAATTGTGATGTAGCGGATTATTCTTTATCGCATTACTCGCAGTTTTTTAAGGTAGTGAGTGATAGAGAGTTTTCTTTATAAAAAAAGTTATTAATAAAGACTGTATCTTTCATTTTAAAGGTACAGTCTTTATTTTTTAGAGCTATTATATACCAATTGCCGTGGATTAAAGAATGATTGTCTATCTTTAGTAAAGAAATAGTCAGGTTAGTTGTTAGATAGAAATAAATTGACAGATAAAGTGATAGTGTCCATTTTATCTGCTTTTTATTATAACCAAATTATGGTTATTCATGCTAATATAAACTCATAGCTATATAGAAGGGGTGGGATTAGTATGAAAACAGAAATAGTTCCTAAAAAGAAGTACAGTATAATAAGCTATATATCTTTACTCATCGGCATTTTGTGTTTTCTATTCGTTTTTATAACGCCAACAAGGATAGCGAATGCAGGTAATATAGTTGGAGATTATATTACAATTGCCCTGACAGGTGTAGGTATCATGCTTTCAATAATCACAATGACGAAAAAAACAGAGAAGAAGGGGATTGCTATCCTTTCATTAATACTGTCCTCATCATTCTTTATATTTTGGATCATAGCAATTATCCTATTGTTTACTGGTCAAATTAGTTTTGCGCCGTAATGTGTAATAAAAAGAGTCCTTCTCGTATGAAGGACTCTTTTTATTCGGTATCTTCAGGTTGATATTCTAAAATATCCCCCGGTTGGCATTCTAATGCTTTACATATTGCTTCTAAAGTTGAAAAACGGACTGCTTTTGCTTTTCCATTTTTCAAGATAGAAAGGTTAGCCATTGTAATTCCAACCTTCTCCGAAAGTTCTGTGACACTCATTTTTCTTTTTGCTAACATTACATCAATATTAATAATAATTGCCATATTATTCACCTCAGACCGTTAAATCATTTTCTGATTTTATATCTATAGCATCTTTTAATAGTCTTTGGAGAACGGCAGCAAAGACCGCGATTACCATTGAAGCAAAAATCATAATCATTCCGATAATAATAATGCCAGGGGCGTCATCTCTCTCTGCCACGAGATAGAAAAGTGGCATACCTAATACATATAATACACTAATTGCCAATGCGCTGTACTTAATATTTTTTAAAGCTTTAACAGATAACTCTGAGAATGCGTTGTTTTTATCAATGTAGTTTAAAAGCTTAAATGTTTGGTACAGTGCGAAGTAATAAGGTATTGCTGTTGCGTATAAATTGATAAATACAAGATATTTAATATATGAAATATCTGGATATAATTCTGCGGCGAAATTTCCTATTTTAGGGACTAAAAAAATGCACATAGCAAGAACAGGGATTCCGATCAGAATCACAACGGTCTTTAAAAAGAGTGTGGATCCTTGTTTCATAAAAAGCACCTCATTTATTTAATGTCTTATTAATTTAACACGAAATTTATTGTTTAACAATAAATTTTTATTTCTTTTAATCGAGGATTTATTGTTAAACAAGTAATTAATGTAAAGAATGCTAAATCTTTTTTATAAGATAGATGACACATACCTATATTTAATTAAAGAAAGAGAAAGTAACTATTGTTAGCTTTATGAGAATTGGGAACTAATAAAACATATGTAGGTTTTGGAATGGAAAAGGAAATAAGGTGTATTTAAATGAATGCAAAGTTTATGGAGGAACAATAATGTTGAATTATGGTGTGAAGATGAAAAAGTTACTATTAGTGGGAGCTATAATAGTAAGCGTATTAAGTACGGAAAGTATGATGAATTATCATACGGCCAAAGCTAAGGTGAAAAAAGTAGAACACCAGCCTAAAAATATAATTATGATGGTTATGGACGGAACGAGTTCAACGGCGACAACATTGGCTCGCTGGTATAAAGGGGCACCGCTTACGTTAGATCAAATTGTAACAGGAGGTGTTCGTACATATTCTGCAGAATCAGCTATTACAGACTCAGCGCCAGCAGCAACAGCATTAGCAACTGGAAATAAATCGAATTCAGGATATGTAGGCGTACTACCTTCTATTATAAATTCGCCTAACTTAAAGCCAATAAAAGAAGAGGACAAGTTACGGCCGGTCGCAAACGTATTAGAAGGTGCAAAACGTACTGGTCGTGCAACTGGAATTGTTGCTACATCTGAAATTCAGCATGCTACTCCGGCGGGATTCTCGGCTCACCATGTCAATCGCAAGCAATTTGACGTAATTGCGAAGCAGCAAGTATATCAAAATATAGATGTCGTATTAGGCGGGGGAAAAGCGGCGCTGCTACCTATGAAAAGTAATGGAATCCGAAAAGATGGTGAAAATTTAGTGAAGGTGATTCAAGACAAAGGATACGATTTTGTTGAAACGAAAGATGCGTTATTGAACTCCAAATCTAATAAAATTTGGGGCTCTTTCTCAAATCATGCTCTTGCGTTTGATATAGATCGTATAGCAACAAATCCAGAACAACCAACACTTTCTCAAATGACAGAAAAAGCAATTCAAACATTATCAAAAGACAAAGATGGTTTCTTTTTATTTGTAGAAGGTAGTAAGCCTGATTGGGCAGCCCATGCTAATGATCCAATTGGGATGATTAGTGATGTATTGGCATTTGATAAAGCGGTAGCAAAGGCGTTACAATTTGCGAAGAAAGATGGGGATACGATGCTTATAGCTTTAACTGATCATGGTAACAGTGGTATCTCTATAGGGAATAGGAATACGACAAAAGGATACAATACTACACCAGTTTCTGCATACATCGATCCATTGAAAAAGGCGGAAATGACACTTGAAGGAACTATAAATAAACTGAAATCTGATTTATCAAATGTAGAAGATGTAGCTAAACTATACGGTTTGGACAATTTAACTCATGATGAAAAAGAAAAATTAAAAGCGGCAAAAAAGAAAATGGATGTAGGACGAATCCTTACTATATTATTGGCTAATCGTGCAAATATCGGCTTTACGACAGGAGGACATACAGGTGAGGATGTATTCTTATATTCTTATGGACCTCAAAAACCAGAAGGCTTAATCCAGAATACAGACATTGCGAAGACGATGGCCAAAGCGATGGGCTTTAACTTAGAAGAAGTAACGAATAAAATATTTTTAGAGAGTGAACAAGCCTTTAAGAAAATCGGTGCAACTGTAACAGCCGACAAAACCGAAGGAGTAAACCCGTTACTCGTGGTAAAACATAATAAAGTAGAAGCACAACTATTTGGTAACAAAAATATAATTCGTATCAATGGTAAAGGGTATGAATTAGGAAGTATTATTGTAGAGAGTAATGGAAAGTGCTATGTACCAGAAGAAGCAATTCAACTATTTGTAAAGCATTCTCGTTAAAAAATTGCCAACCAGTTAAGCTAACTGGTGGCAATTTTTTGCGTTTATTCTAAATATAAGGGTTCGGATTGTTTTGGGAATTTTTCCAGATGAGACTTGTATAAACGTTAAAGGGGAATTATATTTTTTTCTTACATTAAAAAATTTCGTTTTGTAGAATAGAGAATTTATACATATAGTAAAGTCTAATGTATTATCAATTAATATTTACGAAAAATATATTAATACTTTAGAATTTCTTTAATTTTCATTATTTTTTATTTAATATTATTCGTTATATTTATAATGTGTTTATTTCAATTTATCGTATTGCAGCGCAATTTCATATAATTATAAAGCAATCCTCAAAATAAAATCTCCACTAGAGTAAATTTATTATTTTTTTTTGTCTTTTTTATCCCGCTATTTGCCGGGCAGTAAGACCCCCACCTCAAAAATCAGCGAAAGCAAAGAAGTTAGGTGGGGGTCGGGCTGCCTGTAAAAGCCCGATTGGTGAGGGCTGATTAAAGTTTCACTTTATTTACGAAAATTATTATGCAGCTAAGAAAACTGTAGTTTATTGGATTAGAGGTATATTAGAATTTAGTTGAAGAAAGAGAGAGGGAATAAAATGAATATAGTGCACTTACGTCCTAAACAGCGGTCTAAGTATCGTATTATGCTAGGGACGTGGTATTACTCTACAAAGAGATACATTCAGTGGTTAGTAGACGGAAAAACATATGCAAAAAGGCTCCAACAAGAAAAGCTACCTTGTACAGCAATTCAGCACCGAACGATATTACTTCGTAAGCTCAAAGATGTAGATATGTGGTATCAACAGAATAAGGTTGTTAATTTGAAAATTGCTGTTAAAAAACTAAATGGTATCGTCATTAGACCAGGAGAAACATTTTCTTACTGGCGTTTAATAGGTAAGCCTACGAGGAAAAAAGGGTATGTAGAAGGTATGGTATTACACTACGGATCGTTTAAAACAGGTATTGGAGGAGGTCTTTGTCAGCTTTCGAATTTAATATATTGGATGACTTTACATACACCACTGACAGTAACAGAACGATATCGTCATAGCTTTGATGTCTTTCCTGATTCTAGGCGAACTCAACCGTTTGGGAGTGGAGCGACTTGTTCCTATAACTATTTGGATTTACAAATTAAAAATGAAACGGACCAACCGTATCAACTTCACCTTTATATGACAGATGAATATTTAGTTGGTGAATGGAGAACAGTCTATCCGCAACTTTATCAATATGAAGTGTATGAGAAAGAACACTCAATTCAACCTGCATACTGGGGCGGTTATATACGACATAATGTGATTCAACGTAAAGTATATAATCAACAGAAACAGTTAATAGAAGATCAATATGTAACGGAGAATCACGCTATAATGATGTATGAACCACTATTAGCTTGTAATAATGAGAATAGTGAGTAATATGGTAATCCATAGATTAAATAGTATAGAAAATATTTAATTCTTATTTTTATTAAAAAAATATAAATCTCAGATTTACTGGATTTTGATTGTAACTAAGAACATATAAAAGTTCTAATAGAGGATGATAGAACAATGAGTAGGATACTAATTGGTAATTGGATAACAGATTGACCGTCTATATACAGAATGCCTAAAAAAGTTCACTGTTATTTATAGGAGAGTTTGTTTTTCTAACTTATGTATTTCACCCTGCATAAAAAATATTTCTCAACATTTTATTTGTTGAAAAATATTGAATATTCGTATTATAACGAATATTATGTTGTTATCGGCAAAAAACGATAATTTGCAGACACTGGGGAGGAAATACATTGAAAAAGAAAAAGAAATTAAAACCATTAGCCGTATTAACAACAGCAGCAGTACTAAGTAGTACGTTTGCTTTTGGAGGTCACGCAGCGTATGCTGAGACACCAACATCATCTCTACCAATAGATGAGCACTTAATACCGGAGGAGCGTTTGGCAGAAGCACTAAAACAACGGGGGGTAATTGATCAATCTGCATCACAAGCTGAGACGTCAAAGGCTGTCGAAAAATATGTTGAGAAAAAGAAAGGGGAAAACCCTGGGAAAGAAATCTTAACAGGAGATAGCCTTACGCAAGAAGCTTCTGATTTTATGAAAAAAGTAAAAGATGCAAAAATGAAGGAAAATGAACAGGCGCAGCAGCCTGAAGTAGGCCCAGTAGCTGGACAAGGTGCAGTATTGAACCCTGGGAAATTAAATGGAAAAGTACCTACTACATCAGCGAAACAAGAAGAATACAATGGAGCTGTTCGAAAAGATAAAGTACTTGTTTTACTTGTAGAATTTAGCGATTTTAAGCATAACAATATTGATCAAGAGCCAGGATACATGTATTCTAAGGACTTTAATCGTGAACATTATCAAAAAATGTTATTTGGTGATGAACCATTCACTTTATTTGATGGATCGAAGATTAACACATTTAAGCAATATTATGAAGAACAATCTGGTGGTAGCTATACAGTTGATGGGACTGTAACAGAGTGGCTTACTGTTCCAGGAAAAGCATCAGATTATGGTGCTGATGCGGGTACTGGTCATGATAACAAGGGGCCTTTAGGACCAAAAGATTTTGTGAAAGAAGCATTAAAAGCAGCGGTAGCGAAAGGAATCAATTTAGCAGATTATGACCAATTTGATCAATACGATCAAGATGGTGATGGAAATAAAAATGAGCCAGATGGCATTATTGATCATTTAATGGTTGTACATGCTGGCGTTGGTCAAGAAGCTGGCGGTGGTAAATTGAAAGATGATGCGATTTGGTCACATCGTTCAAAACTAGGTTCAAAACCATATGCAATTGATGGCACGAAATCTTCTGTTTCGAACTGGGGCGGAAAGATGGCTGCATATGATTATACAATCGAGCCTGAAGACGGAGCAGTTGGTGTGTTTGCGCATGAGTATGGTCATGATTTAGGCTTACCAGATGAATATGATACAAAGTACTCAGGACAAGGTGAACCTGTTGAGTCATGGTCTATTATGAGTGGTGGTAGCTGGGCTGGAAAAATTGCAGGAACAGAGCCAACGAGTTTCTCACCACAAAATAAAGAGTTTTTCCAAAAGAATATGAAGGGGAACTGGGCGAATATCCTTGAAGTAGATTATGACAAACTTAGCAAAGGAATCGGTGTTGCGACATATGTAGATCAAAGTACTACAAAATCTAAACGACCTGGAATCGTTCGTGTTAACTTGCCGGACAAAGATATAAAAAATATCGAATCGGCGTTTGGAAAGAAGTTCTATTACAGTACAAAAGGAAATGACATTCATACAACACTTGAGACACCAGTATTTGACTTAACAAATGCAAAGGATGCTAAGTTCGATTATAAGGCATTTTACGAACTTGAAGCGAAGTATGATTTCCTTGACGTATATGCGATTGCAGAAGATGGAACGAAGACACGCATTGATAGAATGGGCGAAAAAGATGTAAAAGGCGGCGCGGATACAACTGATGGTAAGTGGGTTGATAAATCATACGATTTAAGCCAATTCAAAGGAAAAAAAGTAAAACTGCAATTTGAGTACTTAACAGATATTGCAGTAGCCTATAAAGGATTTGCTTTAGATAATGCAGCCTTAACTGTAGATGGAAAAGTTGTTTTCTCTGATGATGCAGAAGGTCAGCCAGCAATGACGTTAAAAGGCTTTACTGTGTCTAACGGATTTGAACAGAAAAAACATAATTACTATGTAGAGTGGAGAAATTACGCTGGTTCTGACACTGCGTTACAACATGCGCGTGGCCCAGTATTTAATACAGGAATGGTTGTATGGTATGCGGATCAAAGCTTTACAGATAACTGGGTAGGCGTTCATCCAGGTGAAGGGTTCTTAGGAGTAGTAGATTCTCATCCAGAGGCAATTGTAGGGACATTAAACGGACAACCTACTGTGAAGAGCAGTACGCGTTATCAAATTGCCGATGCGGCATTTTCATTTGATCAAACGCCAGCTTGGAAAGTAAATTCACCAACTCGCGGTATCTTTGATTATAAAGGATTACCAGGAGTTGCAAAATTTGATGATTCTAAGCAATACATCAACAGCATCATTCCTGATGCAGGACGTAAGTTGCCGAAACTAGGACTGAAGTTTGAAGTAGTAGGCCAAGCTGAAGACAAGTCTGCAGGTGCAGTTTGGCTTCATCGATAAAATAAGGAAAACGAAGAGGAGCTGCCATAAGTCGGTGAAACTGACTTATGGCAGCTTTTTTCTTCTTGGGGAAAAGCTCGCTGTTTTTTATGTACTTATTGGAAAAATTCGAAGTTTCTTTAATAAATGAAATGTCCCGTCTGTCCAATTATAGAAGCTATTTTGGGCGTAAGTAATTTGTAAGTAATAAGTAAGAAAAAAGAGATTTTCATAGTATATAATATTTATTATATCTACTTTTAACACCTGATACTAATAGTGTGCTATAATATGAATTAGCAACAAAAAGGAAAGGAATTAGAACAATGACCTTAGAAAATACTAAAAATTTAAAAAAACAAGTTGCTCCTTTTGAAAAATCAACGATTAAAAAAAGTGTTTGGCAACTGATCAACACAATCGTGCCATTTATTATTTTATGGTACCTTGCTTATAAAAGTTTGTCAGTTTCTTATTGGTTAACATTAGTTCCAGCACTGTTAGCCGCTGGATTTATGACAAGGATTTTCATTATTTTTCATGATTGCACCCATTATTCGTTTTTTAAAAGTCGACGTGCAAATAGAATAGTTGGAACGTGTATGGGTGTTTTAACATTATTCCCATTTGATCAGTGGGGGCATGAGCATTCTATTCACCACGCTACGAGTGGTAATTTGGATAAGAGGGGTACAGGTGATATTTGGACGCTTACAGTAGATGAATATGTAGCAGCACCATTTAGACTCCGTTTAGCATATCGTTTATATCGCAATCCATTCGTTATGTTTGGGTTAGGCCCGATTTATGTTTTCCTGCTTAAAAATAGATTTAACCGAAAAGGTGCTAGAAAAAAAGAACGTATGAACACTTATTTAACGAATATTTTAATCGTTGCTATTATAGGAATGCTTTGCTGGGCAATTGGATGGCAATCGTTTCTTTTAGTACATGGTTCTATATTTTTAATAGCAGGTTCAATAGGTATTTGGTTGTTTTACGTACAGCACACATTCGAGGATTCTTATTTTGAAGAAGATAAAGAGTGGGAATATGTGAAAGCGGCAGTGGAGGGAAGTTCTTTTTATAAACTTCCAAAAATTTTGCAATTTCTAACGGGTAATATTGGATTCCATCATGTTCACCATTTAAGTCCAAGAGTACCTAACTATAAACTAGAAGAGGCACACAACAATACCCTTCCTTTAAAAAATGTACCAACAATTACGCTTGCTACAAGCTTGCGTTCACTCCGTTTCCGTCTTTGGGATGAGAAAAGTAACAATTTTGTTAGCTTTAAAGATGTCAAAAATATAATTAAAAATAATGTTTCTGTTCGGATGAAATCTGAACTATAATTGCATCGTATATAAAACTCCCCTTAATCATTTTCGATTTAAGGGGAGTTTTTGTTTAAAGATTAGATGCCAGATAAGAAGAAAAATTAAATGTTTCAAATTGTAATGGAAGCAGATTAGGAATTGCTAGTACGTAAGTACAAATACAAGGTGGCAATAAATGTATTATGTTAACAAGTGGAGTTATCATGAATGTTCCGTTACGATAACTGTTCATAAATCCGACGAAAATTAATAGCAAAAGGGGGATAGTACAACATTATATCTAAAAATAAGAAAAGACTTGAACGGAAATATCATTCATTTTTCTTGGTGTTCCGTATTCCATACACTTAAATAGGATGCATATTCTAATTCATCTGGATTCTCATGTAACATAGAAATGAATTCTAATTTATTTCCATCACAATCTAGAAAGTATACACTTGCAGCGGGCATCCACCTTTGGACAATTGGCTCTTGATTTCCTTTTCCTTGACTTCCTATCACTTCTATTCCACGTTCCTCTAACCACGCTTTAGAAGTCATTAAAGACTCTAAATTTACACCAAAAGCAAAATGTCTCGGCTCAAAGTCTTCGATATTATTTACTTCCCATAGTCCAAGCATTTGTTGTTTATTTTCTCCGACCCAAAAGAAAGCCACTCTTCTTTTGGAGAGTTTTCTTGCTAACGTTAATCCTAGCTTGTTTTGATAGAAATTTATTGCCTTTTCTAAATTTCTTACATGTAAATGAGTTTCGTATATGTTCTGTATTATTATGATCATTCCTTTCTTTATTGGTAACTACCAATTAAATAGTGAATGTAATTCTAAAGTTGAAATATGTATAAGCCTAGTAATGTACATCTATATCCGATATACCTATTTACTATTATATTGAAATTGGAATGTGATAAATCCCACTGAGGTAGTAAGTGTTTAAATGAACACTCTACTACTTTTGTAGGAGAGGGGATATATCTATTAAATTCAGATGAAATCATATTTAAATAATGAAAAACGCTATTCTTTTCGTAAGAATAGCGTTTTTTTATGTTTTTAAGTTGGTGGCCATAGGGTAGAATTTGAAAAATGAGGATTTACAAAGCTAAGAAGTTTAACTCCACAAAAAAATCGATTTCCTGTGGAGTTAAAGGAATCGACTTTTTTATTTACCTTGATGTATTAACGCAGCTGTTAACTTAATAGTAAATAAGTATAATCCACTATTTCTCCCAAAGTTCGATCAATCGACCTTCAGGATCCTTAATCCAAATAAACTTTCCAAATTCACTGATTTCTTCTTTCTTCTCAAGAGGTACACCAATATTCTCAAGATGCTTTATAGTCTCGTTTAGATTATGTACTTCGAAATTTAACATCACTTGTTGTTCTTTTGGAAAATAATTGTCATTATCTGTAAAGAAAGAAAAGATGGTCTCATTTCCTAACTGGGGTTTAATCACAGTTCCATTCCAATCTTCTATATCAAGTTTCAACACTTCACTGTACCATTTTTTTATAACATCAAGATTCTTAGTTCTCCAAAATATTCCTCCAAAACCTTTTATCATCGTATCTAACTCCTGTCTGTCTTTAAATATATATTAAATATATCAAAACAAAACAGTAATAGTAAGCAGAATCATCAACTTATGAATAGTAAAAATAGTAATTGTTAGTATTATAGTATTTACTACATTAACACTTTCTACAACATCATTGGCAGAACTTGAAATTTTGGGAAAGGTATAGAAATGCTCATTTTTCAACCCAAAGTTCACCTGAGCAATCCAGAACTTAAAGTGTTATAAATAATTCTTTCAATAGTAGGGGGAAATGAGAGAAGGAACGATAAAAGACCACACATGAAGTGAAACGCCACGTGTGGTCTTTTATGTATCGTCAAATATTACGAAGTCTCGCTAATTTTACTTTCACTATGAGTGTTAGTAGATATTCTTTTCTTAACTTTAAAGTGATAGTAGGTATAGCAAAAGATGATAAATGGTACAGTGCAATAGATTCCAAGTCGTTGTTCTGGGATAAAAATAAGACTGATTAATATAATGCCATACAATCCAAACCCAAGAATTGGTACGATTGGATAAAGTGGCGTTTTAAATTTTAAGTCTTCTAATTTTCCACCGTCTGCTAAATAATGTTTGCGGAAAAAGAATTGAGAAACACAAATTGACATCCAAACAATAATGGTAATGACTCCGGAATTTGAAATGAGCCATAAGTAAACCGTTTCAGCAGCTACTACGCTTGTCAAAAGAGAAAAAGCAGAAATAGCTATCGTCATGATTAAAGCGTTGAGAGGAATCCCACGTGATGATAATTTCTTTAAAAATGCTGGAGCCATTTCGTTTTTTGATAAAGACCAAAGCATTCGAGTAGCAGCATATAGTCCTGAGTTTGCAACAGAAAGAACAGCAGTAAGAATAACAAAGTTCATAATATCAGCTGCATATGGAATACCGATATTATCAAAAACAGCAACGAATGGGCTCTTTGTGAGTCCTGCTTCTTCCCAAGGAATTAAAGCAACAAGAACAAAGATTGCTAAGACGAAGAAAAACATTGTGCGCCATATAATATTTCTAATAGAACGAGGTAAAGTTTTTGCTGGATCTTCACTTTCACCTGCTGCGATTCCGACAAGTTCTGTACCTTGGAAGGAATAATTGACTGTAACCATTGTTAATAGAATAGCTGCAAGTCCATTTGGGAATAAACCACCATGATTTACGAAATTTGAAAGAAGCGGAGCTGGTTCGTCGCCTTTTAAATCAATAAAACCGAACATAGCGGCGCCACCAAGGATAATAAAAGCTATAATGGCAGATACTTTTATACTTGAAAACCAAAATTCTGTTTCTGCATAACTACGAGCAGATAATGCGTTAATAGTGAAGATTGTAACGCCAAATATTAAACACCAAACCCAAACAGGAATATCAGGAAACCAGCGCTGCATTGTAATACCGGCAGTTGTAAATTCAAGACCGGTTGTATTCGCCCAGCTTAACCAATACAACCATCCAATTGTAAAGCCAGTTGCAGGATTGATGAACTTAGTGGCATATTCCTGGAAAGAACCCGAAACAGGCATGGCTACAGCGAGTTCACCAAGACATAGCATAACGAAATACATTAATAATCCACCGGCCATAAAGGCAAGTACGGATCCACCAGGTCCAGCTTGACTTATAATAAGGCCAGATCCGTTAAATAACCCTGTTCCAATCACACCACCGAGTGCAATCATGAATAAGTGTCTACTTTTCATCGTACGTTTTAATTCATTGTTTGTATTGTTTACTTGCGCCATTGTTTTCCTCACTTTCTTAGTTGATAGAATAAAGTTTGATATTTTTCCGTATTATGGAATATATTCCGTGATGTGAAATCTTGTTATAATTTTCAGACAATTAAAAAGAAAAGTCAATATTTTTTTGTTTGCGTTTTCAATTCGTTGTTAGTGATATGCTTTTATTGTTAGAAAATTAAATAAATAGATTGATTTCATTTCGAATGTTTGCTAAATTGATAGTTAATTAAACGTACTAACATATTACGAGTAAAGTTGAGGCGAGTTATGGTACAGTCCATTGATCGAGCGATAAGTATTATTAAATTATTGAATTCTACAAATGAAAAAGAGTATTGGGCTATTTCTGATATAGCAGATGGAACCCATCTCCCGGTTAGTACAGTACATAGATTACTTAACTCTTTAATGGAGCATGGGTTAGTTACACAAATTCCAGAGACAAAACAGTACAGAATTGGACCAATGTGGATGGAAATAGGGTTACGTCAATTGGAGAAGGTAGACTATAGATCTGTTGCAAGAGAAGTGATGAAACGTTTGGCTGCTGAAGTGGAGGAAAGTGTCTATTTAAATATTCCAAACGGAACACATTCTATTATCATTGAAAGAATTGATAGTCCTTTAAAAATTCGAGTTATTGATAACTTAGGGGAACAAATTCCACTTTCAATTGGTGCCGCAAATAAAACGATGCTTGCCAATATGAAAACGAATGAAATGGAACATATTGTAGAAAATTTACTTTCTTCATTACCAGAACAAAAGCAAATTCTTCTTAATCAAATAAAGCAAATAAAAAATGAAGGATATGCTGTCAGTTATGGTGAAAAAACAGAAGGGACAGCTTCAGTAGCTGCACCTATTATCGGATTTAATCATAAAGTAGTAGGAGCATTAAGTGTTGGGTTAATTAGTCATCGTATTAATGATGATCGACTATCTTTTCTTATTAGCAAGGTAAAACAAGCGGCTCATGAAATATCAATAAAAATCGGCAGTACATCAGAACTATAATTTTGATAGCTGTCGTCATTTTTTATTCATATACTGGAATCTATTTTCATAATGCGGAAAAATAGGGGGATTTATATGTCAAAGTGGCAATCAAAAGAACAATTGATTCAATTATTAAGCGGTCTTGTTGAAATTCCTAGTATTACAGGTTCAGAAGCTGAAGTTATTTTGCCTGACTTTGTTGTAGAACAATTATCTGACTTACAGTATTTCAAAGAAAACCCGCACCATTTACAAAAAAATCCGACGGGGGACGGACGATATTTTGTTACAGCATTAGTAAAGAAAAGCGATAGTACAAAAAATACTGTAATTCTAGTAAGTCACTTTGATGTTGTAGATGTACAAGATTACGGAGTGTGGAAAGAAGATGCATTTAATCCTAAAAAGTTAACATCTATGTTTTATTCTCATAAAGATGAACTTCCAGACCATGTACGTGAAGATATAGAACATGGAGAATGGCTGTTTGGTAGAGGAACAATGGATATGAAATGCGGTCTAGCATTACAAATGGTAATGATTGAACAAGCATGTGAAGGAAGATTCGATGGGAATGTTCTTTTATTGGCTGTACCAGATGAAGAAGTGAATTCTGTAGGGATGAGGGCCGCTGTTCCGAGACTGTTAGATTTAGCAAGAGAGCATAACTTAGATTATAAAACGGTCTTAAACTCAGAGCCTATGTTTTCAAGACATCCTGGTGACCAAAATAAGTATATTTACACTGGCTCTATTGGTAAAGTGTTACCTGGATTTCTTTGCTACGGAAAAGAGACACATGTAGGTGAACCTTTTGCAGGGTTAAATGGGAGTTATATGGCTTCATTAATAACAGCAGAATTAGAGTTAAACACAGACCTTTGTGATATTGTAGAAGGGGAAGCGAGTCCTCCGCCAACTAACTTACTTCAAAGGGACTTAAAAGAGGATTATTCTGTACAAATTCCGCATCGTGCAGTCACATTATTTAATTTGTTTTTATTAGAAAAATCAATGACAGATGTAGTTTCATTGTTACGTCAAAAAGTAACGAAAGTAGCAGAGAAAATAGAAGAGTCGTATGAAAAACATGCATATCGTTTTTCTAAATATAATCCATTTATACCACCTAATCTCAAAGTAAATGTATTAACTTATGAAGAGCTTATCACATATGCAATTGAGCAACATGGACAAGAAAAAATAGATCATATTCAATCTAATATTATAAAAAATAGAGAGGATAAAGATGATCGTGCGGTAACGATTGATTTAGTAGATAAATTAGCGATTCTATGTAAAGAAAAGGCACCAATGATTGTACTTTTCTTCGCTCCGCCGTACTATCCAGCTGTGAGTTCACGCAACAATCCTTTAATAAAAGAGGTAGTTGTAGAAATGGAAAAGTATGCACACTACAATCATAAAATTACATTTGAAAACCAAAATTATTTTGGAGGAATTTCAGATTTAAGCTATGTAGGCTTGCAGTATCCACTGGATTCAATGAGTTCGCTTGTAGACAATATGCCATTATGGGATAAAGGTTATTCAATTCCGCTTCAGGAATTAGAAGAGTTTGATGTTTCAGTATTAAATATGGGGCCGGTAGGAAAAGATGCACATCAATGGACAGAACGTCTAGATGTAAACTACGCATTTGAAACACTATTAGATATGTTACCGAAATGCATTGAAAAATTATTAGTTTCTAATAAAATTACACAATCATAGTAGGGAATAGGTAAGGGATAAAACAGAACCTTTAAAGAAGATTCAAATGAAATTATTTTAATATAATTAAAAACCGAAACAGCCAAGCTCAATTATATATGAGTTTGGCCGTTTATCATGTAGTGAATTTCTAATTAAATTCATGTGAATTCATAGCTAACGTAATCTCTTTTATAGTTTTACTTTTTAGTTTGGCCAGATAGTTCAACAGACTTTTGCGTACAACGCTGCATTGCTGAAATAATCGCTGTTCGTAATCCTTTTTCCTCTAATGTTGCGACAGCTTCTATTGTCGTTCCGCCTGGAGAGCAAACCATATCTTTCAATTCACCTGGATGTATTCCTGTTTCCAGTACCATTTTTGCAGAGCCTAACACAGCTTGAGCAGCGAATTTATATGCTTGATTTCTTGGCATACCATCTAGTACAGCAGCATCTGCCATCGCTTCTATAATCATATATACATATGCTGGTGAAGAACCACTTACAGATGTTACAACATCCATTAGTTTTTCACTTACGATCTCTGTTTGACCAAAACTATTGAAAATGTTTAGTACATCTTCTAAATCTTTTTCTGTCACCATTTCATTAGGGCATAATGCAGACATTCCTTCTCCAACAAGAGCAGGAGTGTTAGGCATTACTCTTACAACTTTTAATTTTTTATTAAAGGCATTTTCAGTACTTTCAATACTTTTACCAGCAGCGATCGTAACGATGATAGCATCGTTTTTGATTACTTCTTTTATTTCATTAATTATTGATGCGTATAGGTCTGGTTTAATTGATAAAATTAAAATATCAGCATTTTTAGCTACTTTATTGTTGTCGGTAGTTGTAGTTAGCCCATATTTTTCACTAGCATTTTTTAAATTAGCAGTGTTTAAATCTGAACAAATAATATGATTTGAAGACACTATCTTTTTGTTTAGCATTCCGCCAATCATAGCCATCCCCATATTTCCGCATCCGATGAATCCAATTTGTTTGTCCATAATTACTCAATCTTGCTCCTTTTATAATAAATTATATCATTTTGAAATTGTTATTTTAGAATAACAATAACATCACCATGCAATATAAAGAAACATTCTAAGAGAATATATTCCTTTTTGCAACACTAAAAGATAAAAATCAATTACATTCAACATTCTGTAAATATATACACTATAACTTAAGGTTTTATATTTATGTATATGAGTTAAACTTATATCAATTTGTATTTTCATTCAGTAGGGCAATAATTTCATACAAGTCACTTGTGGCTCTATTTATTTTTTAAAATACCTCTTGACACCGAATCGAACTATATCGCATAATATAAAAAAATTAGATCGAAAATCGTTGAAGGGAATTAGTACATATGTCTTCTTGCGAAAGAGAGTGGAATTCACCGGCTGAAAGATTCCTCGTATAGAATGTATCGAACCTATCCCTGAGTCTTAAATGAAAGTTTAGGCGTTCGCCTGCGTTATAGGCACCAAGTGGATATCTATGTATATCAATTAAGGTGGTACCGCGGAACAATGACCGTTTCGTCCTTTTTATTTTATTAAGGGCGAAGCGGTCATTTTTATTTTGCTCTTAAATACTTCAATGCAGCATTGATGAGAATGGATATAGTTGCAAAGTGAATGAAGTGTAAACTATAAAAACTTTGATTTTAGACTTGGGGGATAAAAAGGTGAAAAAACAACGAATTGTTGTAAAGATTGGGAGTAGTTCCTTGGCAGATAGTCACGGAGGCATCTCTACAGAACAGCTTTCAGATCACGTTGCCGCATTGGCTCGGTTGAAAGAAGATGGGCACGAGGTTGTGTTAATTACATCTGGAGCCGTCGCTGCAGGTTTTTCAGCGCTAGGATATCCTAGCAGACCTGTAACGATTAAAGGGAAACAGGCTGCAGCAGCTGTCGGACAAAGTTTGTTAATGCAGGCGTACACGGAGGAATTCCGTAAATATCGCATCGTTACTGCGCAACTTTTGCTGACGAGAAGTGATTTTTCTAGAAAAGAACAATATAGTAATGCTTACGCTACGTTAGGAGAATTACTAAACCGTTCCGCTCTTCCAATTATTAATGAAAATGATTCCATCTCTTTAGAGGAGCTGACGTTCGGTGATAATGATATGCTGTCAGCTTTAGTAAGTGGACTTGTTTCGGCAGATACGCTCATGATCTTTACGGATGTGAACGGTTTATATGATAAAAATCCTCAGAAAAATGCGGATGCAAAAAAATATTATTTTCTTCCTGAAGTTACAGAAGAAATTTCTTCTCTTGCAGGAGATGCCGGCTCAAAACTTGGGACTGGCGGTATGAAATCAAAAATCGATGCTGCAAAGACAGCACTCTCTCTTGGTGTGAGTGTATTTATCGGAACAGGACGTGGACAGGAAAAGTTTGTAGATGTTTTGAAGGGTAAGGGTGATGGAACGTATGTCGGTAATGCTCCTCAAAAAGAAATGAAGATGAACAAGCAATGGATTGCCTTGCATTCGCTTGTTAGCGGACAAATCGAAGTAGATGCTGGGGCAGCTACTGCCATCATTCAGCATGGGAAGAGTTTACTTCCAGCTGGTGTTACGAATATATCAGGATTTTTCCAAGTGGGCGAAGTTGTAGAGGTTGTAACGCAACAAGGGCGCGTAATAGGAAAAGGACAATGCACATATAGTGCAGAGGAACTAAGAGATGTAAAAGGTATGCAAAGCCAAGATATTCAAGTAAGAGGCGAGAGACATAGTTATGAAGTCATCCATAGGAATCATTGGGTTTCACTTTAAAAAGGAGGAAATAAAAATGAATGAAGTGTCGGCAAAGGGGATAAAAGCAAAAGAGGTTGCTAGAGAACTTGTGCTTAAAACTACAGATCAAAAAAATGAAGCACTTGCTGCAATTGCTAATCAGCTGATAGTAGAAACAGCTTATATTTTAGAAGAAAACAAACGGGATATTGAAGAAGGTAAGGAGAAAGGATTTTCTCATTCACTCCTTGATCGCCTTTTGCTGAATGAACAGCGAATTGTTGATATGACAGAGGGTATTAAGCAGTTAATTGAATTCCGTGATCCTATTGGAGAATGTGTAAGTGCATGGGAACGGCCAAATGGACTATCTATTCAGGAGATGCGCGTACCACTTGGTGTTGTCGGAATGATTTATGAGGCAAGACCGAATGTAACTGTTGATGCTGCTACAATTTGTTTAAAAACAGGAAACGCAGTAATACTACGTGGTAGTTCTTCTGCTATCCATTCTAACAAAGCCATCGTTAGCGTTATTCACCGGGCGCTTAAGCAAACTAGCTTGCCTTCAGAAAGTGTACAGCTCATAGAAGATACAACGAGAGATAGTGCAAAACAGTTGTTTACATTGAACGAGTACTTGGATGTTCTTATACCAAGAGGCGGTAAACAATTAATTGATACAGTAGTGAGAGAAGCGTCTGTTCCAGTACTTGAAACAGGTGCGGGAAATTGTCATATATTCATTGATGAAACAGCAGATAAACAAATGGCGTTTAATATTATTATAAACGCAAAAACACAGCGTCCATCTGTATGTAATGCAATTGAGACGATTGTACTTCATGAGAATTGGGCAGAGCAATATGGTAGCGAGTTGTTTTCTTCCTTGAAGGAAAGAGGAGTGGAGCTACGTGGTGATAATAAAGCAGTGGCGATTGATCCTTCTATCTTACTTGCGACAGAAGAAGACTGGGAAACTGAGTTTTTATCTCTCACACTAGCAGTGAAAGTGGTTTCCACTGTTGAAGAAGCGATTCATCATATAAATACGTATGGATCTATGCATTCTGAAGCAATTATTACTGAAAACGAGGAAAACGTCAGCAAGTTTTTTACTTCTGTAGATGCCGCGGCACTTTATCATAATGCATCGACTCGTTTTACGGACGGATCCGAATTTGGATTCGGAGCGGAAATTGGTATCAGTACACAAAAGTTACACGTAAGAGGACCAATGGGGCTTCCGGCATTAACTTCCACAAAATATGTAATTCGTGGAAATGGACAAATTCGAAAATAATAATAAAAGACACTCAATTGGCTTGAGTGTCTTTTATTATAAAAATTATTTACCATACAAATAGCCCAACGAGCATAGCACTTAATAAAGAAACAGCCATCCCGCTAACAAGAAGCTTCCAAACATTTTTACCGATGACTGATGATTTTTCTCCGCCAAATAATGAATTGTAAGTTCCGTAAATCATACCTACTGTACTGAAGTTTGCAAAAGAAGCTAGAAATGTTGTTGCAACCGCAACCGTATGCGGTTGTAGCGACTTTAAGTTTGATTTTAAATCCATCATTGCAACAAATTCATTCGTCGTTATTTTGATCCCCATTAATTCAGCTACATACATAGCATCACTGCCTGATAAACCGAGTAAAAATGCAAAAGGACTAAAGATAATGGAGAAGATTTTTTGAATTGTTAACCCCGTTACAAAAAATCCTAAAATCCCATTTAAACATGCTGTTAAAGCTACATAACCAATTACCATAGCTAAAATAACGATAACCATATTCATCCCGACTAACATACTGTTTGAAATAGTAGAAAAGAAATCCTTTTTTTCATGTTTTGAAGGTGTGTAAACAACGTCTTCTTCTTTCGAAACTTCCACAGGATTTAATACATTGGCTAAAATTAATGCGTTAATACAGTTTAATGGGATTGCGCTGAAAATATATGTTGCTGGAACCATTGATAAATAAGCCCCAAGAATGGATCCGCTAACGCTACTCATACTCATAATTCCAAAAGTTAATAATCGATTTTCTTTTAAAACAGATAATTGATCACGAACAACCGCAAGTGCTTCGGTGTTTCCTAAAAACATCATTTGAATCGAAAAGAAACTTTCTAACTTTGGTAAACGAGAAATCTTTGAAATAACTGCACCTACTTTATCAATAATCCAAGTTAAGATTCCGAAATAAGAAAGAATATCGAAAAAAGTAATAACAAAAATGATAGGAAGTAACGCACTAAAGAAGAAATCAATGTGTGGACTGTCCATAGCTGAAGGAAATGCAAATCGAATACCTTCATTCGCACATGCTAGTAGCCAACTGAAAAATGACGCAATTTTATTAATGATAATACTGCCGAGCTTTGTGCCTAACATAAACCACGTAATAAAAAGCTCCAATAGGATGAGAATTACAATTGGCCTCCATTTTATATGTTTTTTATTAGGCGAACATAAGAAAACGATTAATATGACAACGAAAATCCCTAACATATTCAATATGAAATACATGTCAACAACTCCTTGAGGCTTATTATTTGTATATAAAAAAGCTCTTATTCTTCTTAATTTAGAATGAATGTGGTTTAATTTATATTTTTGTAAATTCTAAAAATATAGAAGGTAAAATTCGATAAAAATAGAATTTAATACATAGCAAACAAGGAGGGGGATAAAAATGGAGGTTTATCACATAACGAGTAGAAAGAGGGAAACTTATAACGTTCAAGTAAAGTATTCGATACTTTTCGAATGTGCACTTGGCATTGCAGCAATTACTCATAAAAGGTTAATTGATACACTTGAAAAGACTGAAAGTGAATGGGAAGGAATTAGACAATCATTAACAAATGAGATGAGAGAACACTTACAGTTTGTAGAAGAACATAATACGTGGAAAGCATTGCTTCAGTTGTTGTATGAAGAGGATTTTCAGGATTTATCGCAGTTTCATGCTAAAATCGATTCACTTTCAGAAGAAGATTTGAAGTATATATGTTTACCGTTTTTAGGAGAGAAGTATGAAGAGAAAAGACGTTTAGCTGCAACGGGAGTTGTATGTGCAATACACGAACTAAAGGAACTAACAGATGATCATCAGTTTTATTCTACTTATATTCGCTTTATATGTGATGTAGATGTACAAGTGCTGAAATCTCATTTAATTGCTGTTATGACAGGTTGGTATGAGAGTGTAATTAAGAAAGAGGAAGAAGAAATATTTTCTATATTAAAACGAGATTATGAAGCAAAAAATGAAATGAATAAAAAGATGAAGCCGGAAGAGTTTGTCGAATGGGCGACTGGCGGAGTGAACTATATGCCAGAGCCAAGTGTTCATCACGTACTTCTTATTCCGCAAATGACGTACAGACCGTGGAATATTGAAGCAGATATTGAAGATACGAAAGTATTTCATTATCCAGTTGCGAATGAAAGCATTCATCCCGAAGATCCGTATGAGCCGAATTATTTTTTAGTTCAAAAACATAAGGCTCTTGGGGATGAGGCGAGATTGCGAATTATAAAAATGTTGTTTGAAAAAGAACGTACATTACAGGAAATAACGGAAAGATTGCAGCTTGGTAAATCGACAGTACACCATCATTTGAAATTGTTACGTGCAGCGAAGTTAGTTGATATACATGACGGAAAGTATGTATTAAGGAAGAAAGCAGTACAGTCGTTAGCGAAAGAATTAGATGTATTTTTAAATAGATAATTTACAACGAGAATGTACATAAAGGGAGGAATTTAAGAGAAAAGTTGGTGAGCTATAGTGAAGAGTGTATTGAAAAATCGTTCTTTCTTTTTTATGTGGATTGGTAGTGCAATCTCAGAATTAGGAGGGGCTTTCGGAACGTTATGTAATTCAATTCTAGTATATGAGTTAACAGGATCGGAAATGGCTTTAAGTAGTATGTGGCTATTATACTTTATCCCATCTCTTATACTACAACTAATAAGTGGCCCATTTATTGATAAATGGAGCCGGAAGTGGATTATGATTTTTTCGCAATGGATGCGGGCTTCGGTTTTTTTACTGCCGTTAGTCATGTTACTTACTAACAGTATAGAAGTATGGCATGTGTATGTCGTACAAATAATAATCGGGCTTATTACGCCGCTGTATACACCTGCAAGTCAAGCAATTACACCGAGCATTGTAGGGAAAGAACAACTTCAAGATGCAAATGCGTACATTGATGGAATGACTCGTTTTATGATGTTTCTTGGGCCCGTATTAGCCGGAGTAGTCATTCATTTGATTGGAACAGAACTTACATTATCTTTCGTATGTATTTGTCTATTTGTTAGTGGTGCGTTATTACTTAATATAAAAGAAAAGAGAACAAAACAACCTATTCGGAAAACGTGGCTAGAACAGTTTCTTCGCGGTTTTACATATTTTTTCACAAAACCAGTTATTGTTTGGCTCGGTATATTTCTTACTTTCGTGCAATTTGGGGTTGGGGTAACGTTGGTTACAAATCTACCTTATATAAAAGATGAGCTTTCAGCGGGGTATGCGGAGTTTGGTTATTTTATGGCTGGTTTCCCACTTGGTTATGTAGTTGGATCTATACTAGTCGGAAAAGTAACGTATAAAAGCCGACGTATACTTATGCTTGGGGGATTGTTTATAGGAGGACTAACATACATTTCTCTAGGGTTCAATCATAGTATAGTAATTGCGGTGTTCATTGAAGTAGTTGCAGGCATTTGCATTGCCTTTTTCAATGTTCATAACACAACAATATGCCAACAAACAGTACCAAACAATATGATAGGACAAGTATTTTCGGTGCGATTATTTTTCATACGATCCGCTATGCCATTAGGTGTGTTAGTAGGGGGAATATTGAGTGAAATGTGGGGAGTAAGAGCACTATACTTTATTATCGGTTCAATTATATGTGTCACTTCTTTAATCGGAATCCTACTCCCATATTTCAAATTTTTAGATGGGGCAGTTGAAGAGAAAACAGCATAATTCGAAAAATTAAAACTTTATAATTGAAAATAATTATCATAATCAACTATAATAGAAGTATAGTAGTATTCGTATTACAATGAAGGAGTGGAATATATGTTTATCGAAACGAAAACATTTACAGTAAAAGAAGGTACATCAAATATAGTTGTAGAACGTTTTACTGGAGAAGGTATAATTGAAAAATTTGAAGGCTTTATCGACTTGAGTGTTCTTGTGAAAAAAGTAAGACGAGGAGACGAAGAAGTAGTCGTTATGATTCGCTGGGAATCTGAAGAAGCATGGAAAAACTGGGAAACAAGTGAAGAACATTTAGCAGGACATAGAGCGAGCCGTGGTAAACCAAAACCAGATCATATCATTAACGTTGATCACGCAGTTTACTATGTGAAATCATCGAAATCGGCTTATCAGCAGTCGTAATATATATGTAAAGGTAGAGGATATTTGTTTATTAATAAGCAAATATCCTCTTTTTTTGATTTATAGTAAAATATGGATGTGATATATGTTTTATTGTTTCGTTATAAATGGAGGTAAATGAAGTGAAGAAAATGTTTGGAGGTTACAAATGTTAGAAACACAAACATCTATTAAACATGAACAACATAAAAAATTAGTGCAAACAATAGTAGCTGAAATCTTATCAATAGATAAGGTAACTGGATGTATGCTTATCGGATCTGTCGCAAGAGGTGATGCATATCCTGATTCGGATTTAGACTTATATATTCTTTTAGAAGACGGACAAAAGAAGAAGTTTCATTCTGAAACGAGAGAGGAAATTTTAGTTGAATATAAGTATGCAGATGTTAATCAAATACAAGTAAACTTTAAAAACAATCCGATGGAACTATACTCATTTTTAGAAGGGGAAATTTTATTTGATAAAAGCGGTGAGTTAAAAAAGTTAAAGGAAATAGCTACATATGAATTTGAAAACTATCGTGTTTCTAGCGACAAAGTGAAAGGTATTTCTCATTGGTTGCATAGTTCGCTCATTAAAATTCAGTCTGCTTTGAAAGCACATGATGAGCTAAAGGCTTCATACATAGTTCATACGTCAACTTGGACATTGATAGAAGGGATATGGGCTATTAATAACAAACCTACACCGCCAGCTGGATCTGTTTTAAGGTATATTCAAGTGTTGCCTAATAAACCAATCCATTTGGAGGCATTACTTCATAAATTATTTTTAGGTGATACGACAGAGCGTATCTCTTCAGCAATCTTCTTGATTGAGTGGGTTTTACACAATTTAAAAAGTAAATAATGTGGCAATTTTATATAGGTCAATTAAAAATTCACGTCTAATGATTCATGTAATTGCATTCATTAAAAAAGCGTTCTAGGCTATAGAGAAAAATATTAGACTTATAAAGCATAGTCTTAGATGGAACGCTTGAATATCTTGCCTTACATATTTAAGGGTTATGAAAATGAGTCTATATCCCTTCTGTTTAAAAGGAGATGAGTACATGAAGCTGAATCATTTAAATTTATGTGTTGATGACTTATCAGAAGCGAGACATTTCTTTGAAACATTTTTTGATTTTCAATTTTTGGAACAAAAAGGGAAAGCACTTGTAGTTATGAGTGATGAGAGTGGATTTATACTTGTGCTAAGTGATCCAAAAGCATTTAAAGGGAATAAGGAAGTTACGTATCCAGAAGCTTTTCATATTGGTTTTTTAGTGGAAACTACAAATGAAGTAGATCAAGCGTATAATCGTTTAGTAGCAGGCGGCATTGAAATAGATAAGGAACCTTATTCGATGCGAGGTAGTAGTTATGGTTTTTATTTTACAGTATTTAATGGCTTATTAATTGAAGTGTCTTGTCTTGATTATAGAGAAGGTAAGAAAGTTTCAAAGCTTAATAGTAATCATCAAGAGTAATCATTTGAAGGTGTATATTTAGCCCCTTATCCAGTTTGGAAAGGGGCTTGTTTATTTTATTACCTTATTTATCTTACTATTTGTGGATTGATTATAGTCTCACCTTATTTGTCTATCTGAATTTCAAATTCAAGCACAGCTTGATCTTTCCTAAACGGCATACTGAGTTCTTTAAATCGTAAGCTTATTCCAGACAAATTATCAGGAAGGACAGGAGATATAACGAATTGATGATTCATATGTCCATCGGTGCCGTCACCACCTTCTGACCAGCAATCGTATGTATCATCTATTGATAATTGGAAGAAACTATGAGGCTTATTTTCAATAAAATCTTCATCCGTGGAATCCCAATCGCTATATAAATAAACCACACTAGCATTTGCATATTGCCGAATAAAAGTTACAGTATACATGACGCCATTATGTTCATAAGTTTTAAAAACAGGTACATGTTTTTTAAACTCAGTTGGTTCAACGCGAGGTTTAAATTCTTCTTCATCCATCATGGAAGAGAATAATGAGTTTAGATAGTCTGGATAAAATTCGTATTGCTTTGCCCATTTATAAATCGCTTCATCATGTGGAAAACCTGGGTCACCACCTGAAAGTTCTTTTCGTTCTTTTAATAGGGCGCAAATTTTTTCATCAATAGAGTATAAGCGTTCATCGTAATAATCGGTAGGACGTTCGAAAGTCATTCTTCGCATAATCATTCCTCCTTTACTTTATTTTAACAAAAAAGACAGACTAATAAATAGTCTGTCTTTTCACATTAATTCTTCACATCATCATAAAGTTCAAGTGCCTCTTTCACATTCAATCCATTTTTCACAATGCCATGTATCGCTTGGATCATCGCAGCTGGATGTTCGGATTGCCATATGTTTCGGCCCATGTCTACTCCAATTGCACCTTCTTGCAATGCATTGTACGTAATGTTTAATGCGTCTTCAATTGAATCTAGTTTTGGGCCGCCCGCGATGACGACTGGGGCAGGGCATGTGCTCGTTATTTTTTCGAATCCTTCGCAGTAATACGTTTTAATAATATCAGCACCCATTTCAACACATACGCGGGAAGCAAGTGCTAGAAAGCGAGCTTCACGTTTTTGTAATTCCTTTGCGACTGCGGTAATGCCGAGTACTGGTAGGCCGTAATCATGAGCTTCAGAAACTACATTTGCGAGATTTGTAACAGTTTGTGTTTCATAGTCTGATCCGACAAAAACAGAAACGCCAACGCCAATTGCGTTTTGCTTCACTGCTTCTTTCACAGGTGTAACAATTGTTTCATTCGCTAAATCTTTACCGACGACAGTAGCGCCGCCGGATACACGCATAACCATCGGTGTGCTGCAGTTTTCAGGAATGCAGGAGCTAAGTACACCGCGTGTTAAAAAGAGGGAGTCTGTATAAGGAAGTAAGTTTTTAACTGTTTCAAGTGGTTGTTCTAGCCCGTGAATTGGCCCTAAAAAGTAGCCGTGATCTATTGCTAACATAACCGCTCTACCATCAGGTAAAATTGTATTTAATCGATTTTTAAATCCCCAAGTCATTCAAAATCACTCCTTCGTTAATGTTGGATTTTCCGTTTGTACCGTATCTTTATTTGGTAAATGTGGTGACTTTATAAAAACAGCTTTAAAAGGTTTGTCAGAATGGTTAATTAGATAGTGAGATTCATGAGGGCGAACTTGCAGGACATCACCTTGTTTAATCGGAACTCTTTCGTTATTTACATAGAAGTCTATTTCACCTTCTAACGCATAAAAAACTTCTTCACACGTTGTATGGTAATGATTTTGAAACTCTTGCCCAGGCTGAATGACAACAAGACCAAGATCAATATTCGGGCCTTGTATTAAATATTTCGGCCCGTTATCACCGAAGCGATAGGAGAAATCATTTTCATTCGCTTTTAACATACAGTTCACTCCTTTATGTAAATGAGTTACAGTGCACCCGGCGCAATCCACATATGTGTTGTAAGTCCTTTATCAGCTAAAGCGAGCTGACTGCTATACACGGTTTTCCATGTTTCATAGAATTCCTTGTATAGCTCGTGATTTTCAGTGATTGGTTCAAATGTATTTTCCCACTGTACAAATTGTTCGGCAGTCTCTTCCATAGATGTATATATTCCAGCGCCAACTCCAGCAGCAATTGCAGTTCCTAAAGCAGCTGCTTCTTTCACAACGGGTACTTTTATAGGAATGCCGAGTACGTCTGATAGAATTTGTGGCCATAGTTTCCCTTTAGCGGCACCGCCAGCAAAAATGACTTCAGAAGGGAATGTACCAGTAAGATTTTCAATTAGTTTTAAGTTTCCAAGTGTAACGAAGGCGGCATTTTCTTCAATAGCACGGAACATTTCTTTTTTTCCGCATTTGTCAGCGTCTAAACTTAAATTTAAGAATGAAGGTGCGGCATGACGCCAAGAAATGTAGTTCATAACGTTTGAAAAAGTAGGGATAATACCATATGAACCGACAGGTACGTCTTTCGCTTGTTCTTCTAATAATTCATAAGCGTCTACACCGAGTTTTTCAGCGAGCTTTTTTTCTTCTTGGCAAAAAGCGTCTCGAAACCAACGCATAACGAGGCCAGGGAAAAAGGCAATCGTTTCATATTGCCAAAGGTTCGGAACGACGTGACAATTTACTCGAATTGCAGCATTTGGATCCGTTGTTGACTCTGTAATATTCACTTCCTGTTGCCAAAAGCTGCCGCCGCATATTAAAGTTTGATTTGGTTTTACGGCTCCAGTCCCGAGTGCTGCCATTTGAGCATCACCGCCGCCAGCGACGACAGGAATTCCTTCAAGTAAACCAGTTAGTGCTGCACACTCTTTTGTAACATTACCAATCACAGTGCCAGCTTCATTTACTTTTGGTGAAAATGGCAACGTTATACCACATTCTTTAGCGACTTCGTTATCCCAATTTCTATTTTGTAAATCAAAGATTCCGGACGTACAACCGTTGGAAGGATCGATTTGCAGTACGCCGCTTAATTTATACAAAATCCAATCATTTAACATCGTAAAGGATTGAATATTGTTGTAGACGTCTGGTTCATGTTTTTTAATCCAAAGTAGACGTGGTAAAGCACCCAATGAAAAAGTTTGCCCAGATTTTCTGTATAAATCTTCTTCAAGATGTGAGCGGATTTCTTTTAGCTCATTAACTTCAGCGGATGCACGGCCATCAACATTTGCACATGCCCATATTTCTTGCCCATTTTTATCATATAAAACAAAACCTTCTCGCATACTTGTAGCGCTAATAGCTTGAATAGAAGAGGGAAGTATATTACTTTTTTGCAGAACTTCTTTCGTACACTGTTGTACAAGTTGCCAGTTTTCTTCTACATCAAAATTCATAGAACCGGGGTAACGAGGATCAGTTTTATGAACCCATTCTTTTTGACTTACTGCAATTTGATTGCCATGTAAATCAAAAAGAACAGCTCGAATGCTTCCTGTACCAGCATCGAAAGCTAATAAAGTAGACATTAAGAATCACCTTCCTTTCTTAATAAGGAGAGCGCAGTTTCTTCATCAGTAATTAATGTATGAATAAATTTCCCTTTTAAAGCCCCATAAATGGCATCTATCTTTTGAGTACCTCCAGCCACACCAATGACATGCTTCATACTGCGAAGAATCGTAAGTGGTGTGCCAATTAGACGATTATGATGCGAGAGCTCTAATAAATCACCATTCGTATTATAAAACTGTCCTAAAATATCGCCCGCCCCGTTTTGACTTCGAATATATGTCATTTCACGTAGCGTTAATTTTTCTTCTTTTACAATCGTTGCGTCTTGAGATAACCCGCCAATACCGACAACTGCCGTATGTGCAAGTGAAGCGACATGAAGCATATCTTTTACACTCGGTTCTGATAAAATACTTTGTGCCATTTCAGTAGAAGATGCTAGAAAAGGAGTAGGAATAATATGAAGATCACCTTGCATGTAGTGTAAATAGTTTTGTTTTCTTGGGAGATAGTGGTTTACTCCGCCTGTTAGCGTTACGAATGAAATATTAATAGAACTTTCAAAATGAATGTTTTCTAGCATTTTACTTATCGTTTCACCCCAGCCGATGCCGAGTAAATCACCTTGTTGGAGATGAGTCTCTAAATATTGTGCAGCGGCTTTTCCAAGAGAAGTAGCATAATTGTTTATTGGAGTAGCGATAATGAAGGCATCTTTTAAGTGGAACTTTTTCATTAAGTCACGTTCAATGCTCAAGCAATGCAAACCGGTCCCTTTTACGTGAAATGTAACGATACCTTCACTGCGTGCCTTATCTAATAACCGGACGACTTTATTTCTTGAAATATGAAGAAGTGAAGCAATCTCTTGTTGTGTTAATTGATCTTTATAATAGTACCAAGCTACTTTCGTTAATAAATTTTCTTCGAAGTTCAGCTGTGACATACTCTTCATCCCTTTCAACAATTGACCAATGCTTAAACATATGTGTCACATATTTTGTTTATTCCAGTTGAAACGATTAATAGTACATTGAAAAAAGTGTTCTAGATATGAAAAAAGGAATATACAATGCTACAAAACAAGTAGAACAAATAATCATTTTCTCAAAAAATGTTCTGGATAAAGGCAGGTGACATCATGTGGAGAATGTGCCCTTATTACAAGTGAAGAAAATGAGTAAGGCGTTTTCAAATCAACTTGTGCTAAAGGAAGTGAACTTACAAGTAGAGCATGGTGATATATACGCTTTAGTTGGGGGCAATGGCGCCGGGAAATCGACATTAATGAAAATATTAACGGGGTATATTCGTATGATAGTGGAGAAATGTATGTGAAAGGAAAGAGACAGCAGTTTGCAAATCCAAAAGAAGCACACCAAGAAGGGATTTATTTAATACCACAAGAACCGCTCATTTTTCCGCATATGACCATTGAAGAAAATATATGTATTGGATTAAAGGGGAATAGAAAGAAACTAAAAGTAAAAGTTCAGCAATTAATTGACAGTTTAAGTTGGGATATTGATCTTAATGAACAGGGAGGATCGTTATCTATTGCGCAGCAACAGTTAGTAGAAATCATTAGAGGGTTAATACGGGACGCTGAGATTCTTATTTTAGATGAGCCAACATCGACATTAACAACTCATGAAATTAAGAGTCTTTTTGTGCTGATGAAAAGTTTGCAAGAAAAAGGAATTGGAATGATCTACATTACACATCGTTTTCCAGAAATCTTTGAAATCTCCAATAAAGTAGCGATATTACGTGATGGAACAATTGTGAGTCAAGGGGATGTAGGTGACTATACATATGACATGCTGATGGAGGGGCTATTGCCAAAAGGATATAAACAGAAAGAAAAAAGAGAAATAGTTCAAGAGACAGAAAGAACGAAAAAAATATTAGAAGTAAAGAATTTAACTAGTCAAACATTCGGGAATATATCATTCACTGTACATGCTGGAGAGATTGTGGGTATTGCTGGCATTGTTGGATCAGGTAGAACGGAATTAGCGGAAGCAATATTCGGATTGAAAGCTATAAAATCAGGTTCTATTTTATTAGAAGGAAAAGCAATTGATACATGTTCTTTGCATAATAGACTAAGCGAAGGGCTCGTTTATGTGCCGGAAGATAGGGCGAGAAATGGAATCTTCTCAATTGTATCTGTCAAAGAAAATGTTACTGCAGCATGTTTACAGTACAATAATCGCTTTTTTATTAACCGAGAAAAAGAAAGCGCTTTAGTGAAGTCGTTTATAGAAAAGTTCCGAATTGTTGTACCAAGTATGAATGAAGAACTTACATCTTTATCGGGAGGTAATCAGCAAAAAGTCGTGCTTGCGAAATATCTCGCGTGTAATCCAAAAATTATTATTCTTGATGAACCAACTCGCGGAATTGATGCAAAAGCAAGGCTTGAAGTGTATGAGACGATAGAAAAAATGAAAAGAGAAGGACTCGCCATATTATTCATTTCTTCAGACGTTGAGGAAATTGTCCAATTAGCTAACCGTGTATACGTCATGCGAAATGGTCAATTTGTTTCTCATTTGGAGAAAGAACAAATAAGTGTAGAAGAAGTTACACGTCTTGCATACGGAGGTGTAACGGAATGAAACGTATGTATAAAATGCACGAAACGTCTATCATACTGTTACTACTAATTTATATAGCCATTGTCGGTATAATAAATCCTAGTTTTGTTCAGTTTAACTCGTTATCTTTAATGATGAAATCAAGCGTTATTTTAGTCGTTCTAGCAATTGGCCAATCGTTCGTTTTATTTACGAAAAATATAGACGTATCAGTTGGCTCAATTATGGGATTAAGCGCGGCAGTTTGCGGGATGTTGTTAACGAACGGGTATAATGCATTCTTGTCAATTTTTACTGCTGTAATGCTTGGTGCTATTATCGGTTTCATAAACGGGATTGGCGTTGCAAAGTTTCGGGTACCAGCCATTATTATGACATTAGGGATGCTAGGAATTGTTAGAGGTGCAATGTTAATCTTCACAGGCGGGAAGTGGATTGAAGATATTCCAAATAATTTTAAGAAACTTTCATCTATCGTCATACTCGGTCTGCCGATAACTGTATGGGGTGTTTTTATGATTTTATTACTACTATATTTCTTTTTAAGGAAAGTACCATACGGAAGATACTTTTATGCGGTAGGTGACAATGAAGATGGTGCGAGACTCATTGGTATACCTGTTAATCAAGTGAAGATAAATGCGTTTATTGTATCGGGCATAAGTGCGGCAATCGCTGGTTGCATATTTGTTATGAATATCGGGTTCGTTCCAAATCAAACTGGTACAGGAATAGAACTACAGGTGATTGCAGCTGCTGTGCTAGGAGGAATTCATCTAAAAGGAGGAACAGGTTCTATATTTGGAGCCGCATTAGGAGCATTGTTTTTAGAAGCGATAAGCAGTTCACTTGTCTTTTTAAAAATACCAGCATTTTGGAATAATGCTATTTCAGGTTTTTTACTATTACTTATTATCATATTAGATAGCGTCATGAAGAAGTGCAAAGCAGAAAGGAGAATGAATCTATGAAGTATTTTTACAGATGGGAAGGTGTTTTAATCATATTACTTCTTATAGAATTCATTCTCTTTAGTTTTATAAACAGCGATTTCTTAAATATTAGTAATCTCCTTTTTAGTACAAATGATTTCCTATTTATCGCAATTGCGGCGATACCAATGACTTTCGTTATTGTAACAGGAGGAATTGATGTATCGGTCGGATCAATAATGGGGCTCACTTCGATCTTGATTGGTGTACTTTGGATGAACGGAATACCTATTTTGTTTGCTGTCATAATTGCCCTAATAATTAGTTGTTTAGCAGGCGCTTTAAACGGACTCATTATAAAAATGACAGATGTAGAACCACTCGTCGTTACACTCGGAACGATGTTTTTATACGGAGGAATTGCACTCGTCATTTCAGGAGGAGCAGGTGCTTCTGGGTATGAAGGAATAAGCGGTTTACCTGACACATTTGTACAAATGGCAAACGGTAGTTTTATAGGAATACCGAATTTATTATGGCTACTGATCGTATTAACAGTTTTATATACTGTATTATTTCACCGAACTATATACGGGCGCCATGTAAAATTAACAGGTGCGAACGAAAATACAGCAAAATACACCGGGATTAAGACGAAGAAAGTAGTAATCATTGCTTACATACTTTCTGGGTTAGGAGGTGGATTAGGGGGAGCTTTCTTAACTGCATATTTCGGTTCTGCACGTGCTGATATAGGAAGCGAAACAATATTACCAATCATTACAGCAGTCGTATTAGGCGGGACACTTATTACAGGTGGAAAAGGAAGTATTTTCGGTACTGTACTGGCAAGTATTTTTATAGGGCTTATGCAATATGGCCTACAAATGACAGGCTTAACAAATGAACAATCAAATGTCGTAATAGGTATTATCCTTATTCTTTCAGTTATTATGAGACATTTCAAATTACATCAATTCTTAGTGGGGAAAAGACAGAGTTTGCATAAGGGGGAAATGTCATGAAGAGAAAACTAGGGATTGTATTGATTGTATGTATTTGCTTAATAGGTTTAATAGCTTGTTCCAGTCAAACGGCAGATAAGAAAAAAGCGGATGATGTGAAATTTGCATTTATCCCGAAATTAACAGGAGTGGGCTTCTTTACATCGGGAGGTGAAGGAGCAAAGGAGATGGGAGAGAAGCTAGGCGTACAAGTGAAATATGATGGGCCGTCTGAAGCGAGTGTATCAGGGCAAGTAAAGTATATAAATAATTTTATTAACCAAAACTATGATGCACTTATGGTTTCCTCTACATCAGTTGATGGTTTATCGCAATCACTACAACGTGCTAAGAAAAAAGGAATGACCGTCTTAACGTGGGATTCTGATGTGAATCCGAAAGACCGTTCTTTTTATATCAGCCAAGGAACACCAGACCAACTTGCTAACTTATTAATTGAAATGACTTCTAAGCAAATTGGAGATAAAGGAAAAGTAGCCTTCTTTTACTCTAGTCCAACAGTAACGGATCAAAACCAATGGGTAACGAAAGCGAAAGAAATTATTAAAAAGAAATATCCGAACTGGGAAATTGTAACGACGCAGTACGGGGAAAATAATGCACAAAAATCTTTATCCGTAGGGGAGAACATATTAAAAACGTATCCAGATATTAACGCAGTTATTTGTCCAGATGCAACAGCACTCCCAGCCATGGCGCAAGCAGCTGAAAACTTAAAAATGGATAAAAAAATAGTGGTAACTGGATTTTCTACACCGAACGTTATGCGTGATTATGTAAAACGAGGAACAGTACAACAATTCGGATTATGGGATGTCAAACAGCAAGGTGCGTTGGCAACTTATGTAGCAAATGAAATTGTTGTAAAAGGAAAGAAGTTAAAAGTAGGGGATAGCTTTGAAGTAAAAGGAATCGGAAAAGTGAAAGTAGAGCCAAACTCCATTCAAGGATATGATTATGAGGCAGAAGGGAACGGAATTATCGTATTACCAGAACGAGTTGTATTTACGAAAGATAATATTGATAAGTATAATTTTTAGTAGACAAAAAAAACGTCCGAATATATCGGACGTTTTTTTATTTCTTCATTAATTATGAACAGTTTCTTTTTCGTTTAATCCAAGTGTACGACCAGTAGAAGTGTGAAGATCTTGGAACAATCTTGGATTTTCAGTTAGTGAAATGCCATATGAAGGAATCATTTCTTTTATTTTTTCTTCCCATTCTACCATGCGGCTTGGGAAACATTTTTCTAATACTTCAAGCATGACGTGAACAGCAGTAGAAGCACCTGGTGATGCGCCTAGTAATGCGGCGATTGAGCCGTCAGCTGCACTTACTACTTCTGTACCAAATTGAAGTGTTCCTTTACCGCCAGCATCAGTATCTTTAATTACTTGTACACGTTGCCCAGCAACTACAATATCCCAATCTTCACTTTTCGCGTTCGGAATGAATTCGCGTAATTCTTCCATACGTTTTTCGTGCGATAACATAACTTGCTGAATTAAGTATTTTGTAAGTCCCATTTCTTTTACACCAGCGGCTAACATCGTTAAGACGTTATTCGGTTTTACAGAACCGATTAAGTCAAGATTTGAACCAGTTTTTAAGAATTTAGGTGAGAAGCCTGCGAATGGTCCAAACAGTAAAGCTTTTTTGTTGTCTATATATCTCGTATCTAGATGAGGTACAGACATTGGCGGAGCGCCAACTTTAGCTTTACCGTATACTTTCGCATGATGTTGCTCTACAACTTTTTGGTTTTTACATACCATAAATAGTCCACTTACCGGGAATCCACCGATATGCTTTGATTCAGGGATACCAGTCTTTTGAAGTAGAGGTAGACTACCGCCACCGCCGCCAATAAAGACGAATTTAGCAGTATGATGCTCAATTTTACCACTATTCATATCGTGTACTTTTACTTCCCACAAACCATTTTTCGTGCGCTTAATATTTTCGACACTATGCTTGTAGTTTAGCTCGACATTTTTTGTTTTTAAATAATCAAACAACATACGTGTTAATGCACCGAAGTTAACATCTGTTCCAGAGTCAATCTTCGTTGCCGCCATCGATTCATTAGATGTGCGGCCTTCCATAATGAGTGGAAGCCATTTTTTTAATGTTTCAGGAGCATCAGAAAATTCCATTCCGTGAAACAGTGGATTTTTTGAAAGCGCTTCAAAACGATTTTTTAGAAACTCAACATTTTTTTCCCCTTGTACTAAACTCATATGAGGTAGTGGCATAATAAAATCTTGTGGATTACGAATTAATTTGCTCTTTACAAGATATGCCCAAAATTGTCTTGAAAGCTGGAATTGCTCATTCACTTTTACAGCCTTACTAATATCTATAGATCCGTCAGATTTTTCGGAAGTATAGTTCAGTTCGCATAGCGCAGAATGCCCTGTACCTGCATTATTCCATTCGTTAGAGCTTTCTTCCCCGGCACTTGCGAGTTTTTCAAAAACTTTAATTTCCCATTCTGGTGCTAATTCTTTTAGTAATGAGCCTAACGTTGCACTCATAATTCCTGCACCAATTAAGATAACGTCTGTTTTTTGCTGCATGTTGCTCATGATAATCTCTCCATCCCCTATATTGGCAAAAAAGTGTAGGTGTTTTCTATGTCTAAGCCGTAAAAGAGAAACACCGCCTAGGCCCCACCTAGGTGTATACCTTTTTTGTCTCAATTATATAACCATCTCATACTCTATTATAATAATTAATAGACTAAAATATCTAGTGTTATCTGATAATTTTAAACTATTTAACGTTTTATTCGCTAAAAATCTTATTTAACAAGCTCTTTTAAGGTGATAAATAGAAAAAAATTACAGTTTGAAATTATCTCGAAAAAGCTTACGTATCCTTAAGTGACTAAATCGAATACCTTTTTATGGGATTTTTCTTCTAGCAATGGTAAGATTATTCTGAAAAATGAAAAGGAGGGATTTTAATGCGTACAAAAGAACAAATTTCAAACTTATTTCGAAACTTTTCAATAAAGGAATGTAAAGGGTCAAGTGATTTATATGAATATTTATCAATGAAAATTGCTGAAGATGAGGAAGTACTTACACTATCGTCCTATGCTCAGGTAGGTCAACCAGTCCCAAACTTACTATTAGGTGCAGTACATTATTTATTGTTAGCAGGGAAAGAACATCATTTAAAAACGTATTATAGTAGTTTAGTTGAAAATGCTGATACAAATTTAGATAAAGCTTTTAATCATTTAAAAGATTTCTGTAAAGAGTACCGAGAAGAAATCATTACTTTGTTACAAACGAAACTCGTTCAAACAAATGAAGTAAGACGGTGCGCATACTTATACCCAAGTTTCTGCTACATATTTAACAAAGTGAAGAAGCCGTTAGCGTTAATTGAAATTGGGACAAGTTCTGGGTTGCAACTGTTCTGGGACCAATATCGTTATTCGTACGGGACGGATGAAATGTACGGAAATATAAATTCAAATGTGCATGTAACTTCTGAAATAAGAGGAGAGAATGTGCCGCATTTTCTAAAAGAAAGCCCATCTGTCGTAGAAAGAATCGGACTGGACTTACATGTGAATGATTTACATAATGAGGAAGATTATTTATGGTTACGTGCTTTAATTTGGCCAGAACATAAAGAAAGGCTTGAAATGTTTGATCAAGCTGCATCTTTAGTGAAAAATGAATCTGTCCAATTAATAGAAGGAGACGGTGTAGAGCTATTATCATCTATTATTGAACAAATAAGTGAAGAAGCTGTTATTTGTATTTTCCATACACACGTCGCAAATCAAATACCAGAACAAGTAAAACATAAGTTAGAAAAACAAATACAAGAAATTGGCGCAAAACGTGATGTATTCCACCTGTATAACAACATGTGGGATCGTGACCTTCATATTGATTATTATATTAACGGAAACGAATATCGTGAAACGGTTGGAGAAACAGAAGGACACGGGAGATGGTTTAGCTGGAAGATTGGAAATGAGACGCTTATTTAGATTAATAGGTGCGCCCTCACTTGTAAAAGATGGGGCATAGGCTAAAGCATGGACTAAATGGTTAAGGAATAAATTTATTAGTAACATACAAAAAATGCTTCGGAGAAATCCTAAGCATTTTTGAATTACATTTAAACCCCATAATGGATCATGTACTTCTGTTCTGCTGTAGCTTGTTCAATTTTTGAAGCTAACTCATTCAGCTCATCAGAATTTTTGAAGAACTTTGAAGATGTAACTGTTTCATAGAATATTGCTAATGATTCAGGCGGGATAATTGTAATACCGCAATAGGCTAAACCGTATTCCTGATTTTTGACTGTATGGAAGTAGGTTTTCATAATTGATAAATTTTGATTTAAGCTACTGATAATATCATCATCAACAGAAATACAATGATATTTCTCTGGTGTATAATCTTCGTAATTTTTTTGAGAAGTAAAATCGTCAATTATTCCAAAATCATGGACACATGCCATCATTATCATCCTTTCAGCTTTAATAAAGTGAGTTCTATTAAAGTAAAATGGTCATTCGTTTAAGTGTAATAGAAATAGTTATGTAGTTCATAAAATATCTTCGGTTCTTCTTCGTGAAGACAGTTTATTTATCGATAAACTCATCGGGAGCCCAAGTGGCGATTTCATTCCCAGGTGCAGCGACTACAAGCCATTGCTCACATAGGACACCAGATTGCCAACATTCATAATAATCATGAAAACCATTTACAAAAATAATTTGTCCACTCTCTAATGTAATAATTAAATGAGGGCTTTCTAAGCCGAGTCGTATATCGGTAACTTTTTGTCTTCTTATCTTAAATATTCTTTCATATTCTTCTTCCTCAGAATAAACTTTAAATTCATCTTCATTTAATGGGTATCTTTTTTGAGGTTTATTAAATAAACACTATTTGGATTCAATATTGATATATAATTGTCCGTCATAATCAACTGAGTCGTGAAAGTTTGTGAAATGAATCTTTATAGCGGCTGGAGAAATACCAAATTGTAATCCATCAACTTGTGATCCGATGAATAGATTTTTCAACACTTTTTCAGCGTGAATTTTATCCTCTTGATTCATTCTTGAAATCCTCCTTTTCTTAAAAATATACCTTATATTTTTATTGTAATAAATAAATTTTCATGTAAAATGTACCTTTTGTGAAAAACGAGCGAATATAGTGTGAAAGATCACGAGAGGGGAACGAAACTTTGGATGAAGTACAATTAAAAGAATGGCTATATAAACGAAAGTATGTTATCCAAAAAAGAGCTTGAGAAAGTTTTACTTTCGGTGGTTGAATAGTTATTTAGTATAAGTAATTGATAATTATATTATGTAAACTTTTTTTGCAAAACATCCATTTTAAAAAATGGATGTTTTGCATTTAGATAGATTAGGTGGAGTATATAGTTTAAAAAAGCGGAATACTTTGCGGAAAGTTAAAGACATTTTTCGGATCATATTTCGCTTTTACTTCCATTAATCGGTCAAAGTTGCAACTAAAGTATGCATCTGGCCAATTTTTAATGGATAGGTCAGGAGTATTAACATAGACACCTTTTGTAAATGGAAGCATTGCCAAACGGAAGTCTTCAACCCATCGAATACTTCCACCAGCACCTTCTGGTTGCTCCCAAGTAGCGAATATTGACATGTTTGATAGTGCTTTTCGGTAAAAGTAAGCAGTCGCCTCATTTGGCACCTCAGCAACAGCACCGCCTAATCCGTGGAAAAATACGGAGGTGGTGGAAAAGGGAGGTGCATTATTAATAAAGTGATCGATAATGGATAGTCCTTCTTCTGGTAATAGTTCATATACATATGGACCAACACTTTTAAATGGTAAAGGTGTTGCAGGTTGCTTCTCAGCTATTTTCGCTTCTGCCCATGGTATTTCTTCGATAGTTACTTGCAGTGGTGAACCGGCTTCTAGTAATGGCTGTAGTAGCAACTGCAATTCTTGTACAGAACCGAGAAATACACCTTGCATTAATAATGATGGTTCTAATCCTGCAGACATAAAAAGAGTAGTTGTAAGTCGTTTATTAGCGCAAGGTAGCGTATATTCTTGCCAAGAGGTTAATACAGGTTTTAAATCTGATATCCCCCAGCTTATTTCTGCAAATCCTACCGTATTAATTTTATGTGTTCGAAACTTAAACGAAGTACATATTCCAAAGTTACCACCACCAGCACCGCGCGAAGCCCAATAGAGATCGGAGTTACACTTGGCGTTAGCGCGTATTATACAACCATTCGCGTCTACCATTTCTAATTCAAGTAAATGATCGAGAGTTAATCCAAACGGACGAGAGAGAATACTATGTCCGCCACCTAAAGTAACACCTGCAATCCCGGGAGTAGGGCAAACACCACTCGGCACAACTAATCCTTCAGCTGCAAGTGTTTCAATTAAAGAAATATTTCTCCATCCAGTCCCGATAGTTACAGTTCCATTATTGTGATCTATTTCTAATTGCTTCATTTCACTTACATCAATTACAAGACCAGCATTACTGACGGATAATGCCTCATAATTATGACGTCCAGAGCGCATGCGTATAGGAACGTTATGTAGCCTTGACCAGCGAACAGCTTTACTACATCCTGCGTATTTTGAGCAAAAATAATGATTAACGGAAATTTGTTGAAGAATGTATTGAATTCTTCACGCGCTGAATTATAATCAGGATCATTAGGTGTAACGATACGACCAGTAAGTTCAATTTTTTGATTATTCATTTCAGTCATCTCTCCTTGACGTGAAATATTTATAATGTGGAAATACAGAACATAAAGAAGAACTGACAATACTTTATAAGTAAATGAATAAAGGAAAAGGCAGTGCTACATAAGTAGCACTGCCTTTTTGTAATTATATGTATGTGCTCAAAATTTCCCCAGGTAATCCATCAATCTCACAAACTTTCTCCGATGTAAAACCTACGCTTAGTAAAATTTTGCGAGAAGGGATATTATTTGGATCGATCATTGCTTTTAGTACGTTTGCATTTGTTTGCTTCACTATTAAAGCTAGATGTTAATTTTTGATTATGTACGTACATACAATGTGTAATTAAGTGAATGATTAACATAGTAATTACAGAAAAGGGTGAATGAAGCATATGAATCAATTTGAGCAAATGATGTACGTTGGAGTCATCATGTCTATTGTACTATCCGTAATGATTTTAGGGTCCTTATATTATAATCCTCGACTTTCATTAACTGATTATCCGAAAGATATTCAAAAAGTAGTTTTTCCAAAATCGATTCATGAAAAAAAGCAAACCATTTACTTTAATATTGTATACAATGCTATTCTTTTCGGTTGTCCTTTCGTTTCTACATATATATTACATAAGCATGAAAAATTAATGTATATGGATGCTTATTTACACACTTTTGGTATTTTAATGATTTTCAATTTAGTAGATTTACTTATAATTGATTGGCTAATTTTTTGCTGGATTACTCCAAGGTTTGTTGTGATTCCTAGTACGGCAGGTATGAAAGGATATAAAGATTATAAGTTTCATTTAAGAGGGGCTATAGTCGCTACTCAAATTTTAGCAATCGTAAGTTTATTTTTGGCGGGAATTGCAACAACTATTTAGTGTGAAGAAGGGCATGAAGCTTTTATAAAAGATAAGGAGATTTATAATATATAGAATTAGAAAAAAGAATTTGTTAGTATTGAAGTGAGGAGTTTTAATAACAGTATATTAAGTCGTATTAATATACTGTTGCAAATGTTTTGATAATATGTAAAATTATACAATTTTACAGAGACATTTGATAAAATTCAAAAAAATATAATGGAGGCTAATATGAAAAAAGTAATTGGCGCAGCAACAGCAACTATTTTTGGATTGGGGGCGTTTACCACAACTGCTACCGCAGAAACAATCGTAACAGCAGATGTACTTAACGTACGTGAAAAACCGACTACAGAATCAAAAGTGGTCGAAAAAGTAAAGAATGGGCAAGAGTTAAAAGTCATCAATACCGAAGATGGCTGGTCAAAAATTGAATTGAACGGTAAAGAAGTATTTGTAAGTTCGGAGTTTACAAAAGATGTGTATCATGTAACGGCGAATTTGTTAAATGTACGTACCGAAGCAAACACGGATTCAGAAATTCTTGGCAGACTAAAAAAAGATGATGTAATTGAATCAACGCATCAAGTAAAAGACGGATGGCTGCAATTTGAGTACAAAGGAAAAACTGCTTATGCAAACGTTTCTTTCCTATCAAGTACAGCACCAACTGAAAAGAAAACCGAAGAGAAAACGAAGCAAGTAGCGAAAGTACAAAAATCAGTTAAAGAAAAGAAAGAAGTAAAGAAGCAGAAAGTAGCAAAAACGAAAGCACAAGAAATAGTAAAGCCTAAAGAAGAAGCAAAAGTCAAAGAAGAACCGAAAGCGCAAGAAATAGTAAAGCCTAAAGAAGAAGTAAAAGTTAAAGAAGAACCGAAAGTGCAAGAAATAGTAAAGCCTAAAGAAGAAGCAAAAGTCAAAGAAGAAGTAAAAGTTAAAGAAGAACCGAAAGTGCAAGAAATAGTAAAGCCTAAAGAAGAAGCAAAAGTCAAAGAAGAACCGAAAGCGCAAGAAATAGTAAAGCCTAAAGAAGAGGCAAAAGTCAAAGAAGAAGTAAAAGAAGAAGAGAAAGCGCAAGAAATAGTAAAAGCTAAAGAAGAAGAGAAAGCAAGAGAAATAGCAAAAGCTAAAGAAGAAGAAAAAGCAAGAGAAATAGCAAAAGCTAAAGAAGAAGAAAAAGCAAGAGAAATAGCAAAGGCTAAAGAAGAAGAGAGAGCGAAAGAAGCATCTAAAAACAACATACAGTCTGCTAAACGTGAATTAACGGTAGTAGCGACAGCATATACTGCTGATCCAAGTGAAAATGGTACATATGGTGGACGCGTTTTAACTGCGATGGGGCATGATTTAACGGCAAATCCGAATATGAGAATTATCGCAGTTGACCCGAAAGTAATCCCGTTAGGGTCTAAAGTATGGGTAGAAGGTTATGGAGAAGCTATCGCTGGTGATACTGGAAGTGCAATTAAAGGTAATCGTATCGATGTTTTAATGGGTTCAAAAAGTAAAGCTATGAATTGGGGAAGACAAACTGTTAAAGTGAAAATTTTATAATAACAATCATGATCCAAATAGAAGTCAGTTCTCTTTATTGAGGCTGGCTTTTATTTTTTGAGTGGAAGTAACATAGAATTTTTAAAGGGTTATTACTAAATCTGTACTAAAACATAAAAGGAAAATGAAACTTGTATCATGTTTATAAAATAAACTATTAAGGATGAGGTGAGGAAGTATAGAAGAATAGAAGAATAGTATGTTGACAACGACGGGTTAACGTATAATGAAATATATAAATCGGATTAAATCGTTTACTAAACACTTTCAACCATAATAGTGTGTAATTAAGTTCAAAGGACAGGTGTATTTCATGAAAGAAGTAAGGGAATATATTGAAACAAAGAAACAAGGTGGTATGTTGCTACAATTACACAAGATATCGAGGAACGCGGACTTATTTCAGTAGTTGATTTCCAGTTTGGGGAAATGAATATCTATTTTTATTTATGTCAAGATTGTTCTGTAATGAAGACCGAGATACAAGGTACATAATGCAAATAAGACTGATTGATTATATCAGTCTTATTTGTATATCTTAATATCATTAAAAATCACATCAAATATATCTTTTTGCGTAAAGTTATCTGTAAAGATAGTTTCTCTGGCAACCTCAATTGTATCGTGCGGATTATACCATTTTTGTAGGGAATCTTCACCAAATTCATGTCGTTTGTCCCTTGTGTTATGTCGTCTAATAGTTTCCTCTAATGATAAATCAAAGTAATATGTAAATGCATTTTCATCAAAATAACGAATTAATTCTTTTAACATCTCACCATACCTACGACTGTTCAATATACCTTCTAAAATAACAAATTCACATTTTCCTTTTCCGTACTTTGTAATTTCAAATAGTAAATCATGAGATAAATTACCCATTGTGTCGTGTACTCTAAGCATATCTCTACGTACAACATCCTGTGATACTAAAAGTGTACCTTGTCCGAAATGTTCTTGTAGTTGCTTTGCGATTGTTGTTTTACCACTTGCAGAGTTTCCTCTAAGAATGATTAAAGTGGATGCAAGTATAGGATTAGACATAATGCATTCCCCCAACAGTATTGATTATATAGAAAATTTTAACAAATAACGTGGAGAAAGTGTATAATCAATATGATGGATATTTAAGGAGGGGGTTAGATGGGAGATACATTAAAAAATGCACAACCAATATGGAAGCGGACATGGTTTCGCTATCTAGGGGCATTTTTCATTGTTCAGTTACTGTTTATCCCGCATTAACGGGCAGTAAGACCCCCACCTCAAAATTCAGCGAAAGCGAAGAAGTTAGGTGGGGGATCAACTGCCCGTAAAAGCCCGATTGGTTCAACTAATAATCAGTGGGGGATGAACAAAACCCCCACTGATTAAAGTTTCACTTTATTTTGTGTGAAATCACTGCGTGGGCGCCAAACTTTAGGCCAGGCGGAGAGTTTTTTAATAGAATATTAAATTCTCAATTTTTCACTGAATGGTTCACGCTCTATACAATCCCGCAATTTAACGTATTTACAGCATTTTTTACGATCACATTACTACCATATGCATTAGTAGGTGCAATGAAAGATATAACATCAAGAAAAAATATAAAGGAATAATAGAGGTATAATATGCTTTTTCAAAAAGAAGGTTTATTGATTAGATACGTAATGGAAGGGGATGCATCTATCATTTCTAAATGGTTAACGGACCCAGAAGTCCTGCAGTATTATGAAGGACGAGATAATCCGCAATCTGTAGAAAAGGTGCTTAATCATTTTATACATAATCCAAACAGTAATGAAAAAAGATGTTTAATAGAATTTGATGCCGTTCCGATTGGTTACATACAAATGTACCCAGTTGATTCCGAGTGGAAAGCGTTATATGGCTATAAAGAATCACAAAATGTATGGGGAATGGACCAATTTATCGGTGAAACAGCCTATTGGAGAAAAGGAATTGGAACAAAGCTCGTTCAGGCAGCAATTACATACATTATGGGTGATATGGGAGCAGAAGCAATCGCAATGGATCCGAAAGTAAATAATGAACGTGCGATAAAGTGTTATGAAAAAAGTGGATTTAAAAAAGTAAAGATTTTAAAGGAACATGAGTTGCATGAGGAGAAATTAGAAGATTGTTGGATGATGGAATTTAAATAATTATAATGAAGATGCAATGGCTTATACAAACAAAGGGAGCTGTGCGAAATGAAAAAAGCATTAATTGTAATTGATGTGCAAGCGGGGATGTATACAGCTGGAATGCCAGTACATAATGGGGAAAAGTTTTTACAAACATTACAAGAGCTTATTGGGGAATGTCGTTCAAATGATATTCCGGTTATTTATGTCCAACATAATGGACCTAAAGATCATCCGTTAGAAAAAGGTACAGATGGTTGGCGAATCCATGCGGCCATCGCTCCGCAAGAAGGGGACAATATCGTTGAAAAGACGACGCCAGATTCATTCCATAAGACAAACTTAAGCGAAGTGTTACAAGAAAAAGGAATTGAACACGTTATTCTTTCAGGAATGCAAACAGAGTATTGTGTAGATACGACAACACGCAGAGCATGTAGTGAAGGATATAAAGTAACGTTAGTGAGTGATGCGCATAGTACATTTGATACAGAAGTGTTACGTGCTGCAGATATTATGAAACATCATAACGCAGTATTGGGAGCGTTTGCGGATGTTGTTGCAGTAAAAGACTTAAAAGTGGCTGCCTCTAAATAAGAGGCAGTTTTTCATTAGAAAAAATAGCGTCAAATATTGTTAGTAAGTCGGTATTTTGAAATAATCAATTATATAATTTCACGTACCATAATGAAAAAATACAAAAAAGGAGCACCACATAATTAAAAAGGGCGCTCCTGCATTAAAACGTTACTTTTTTTTATCTTTATCCAATATATTTTGTTCTTCAGCAAACTCTGTACCATATGCAAAGCGGCGATTAATACGAATGTTATCATTGTTGTGCCTTGTATGAGAGTTAGAGAAGCGATGAACGATTACTTCAGATAAAGTGAAGACGATGGCAGAAAGGATACTGCCCCATGCAATTTGCATATAGTTGTCTAATAAAATATTACCGAAAATCCATACGCTTAAATATGTTAATAAGAAATCCGACATAATGGCACCAGTATTGCCAATTCGATTTAAAATGATTTTATCAACGAACATGTAGGATACGATTGTAACAAAGAGACTGAATGAAATAATTTGAACAAACGTTGCAGGGAAAAATAAAGCAAGCCCAATACTAAATGCGATAATGCACGATATAAACTTGATAAGCACTACTGTGAAATCATTCAAAATTCACACCTCCGATTTATACATAGTTTTTCAATAAATTCTGGAGTTCATACATTGTAACGGATTTATTTACGTAAAACTTTTTCATGTTCGGAATTTCGTCTAAATATTATAAAAACAACGGAAAAATGTTATAGTAAAATGAGAGTGTATGACATTTTTAGGTAAGGGGGAATCCAGGATGTGGATTACTTCAGAAGTAGAAATTCCAGATGAGTTAATCGATCACCTTGAGCAAGGAAAGTTAGTGTTATTTGTTGGAGCGGGAGTTTCTATGAAAGGGAAATCAAACTTACCGAATTTTGATGATTTAGTTGATGCAATTGCAAAAACGTTATATGTCGAAAAACGTGAAATAACAGAACCACATGATTATTATCTTGGTAAAATTGCAAAAACAAAAGATGTACATCAAGTTGCAAGAGATCTTGTTCATATAGAGAAATCAAAACCGAATCCATTGCATTTTGCAATTCCAAGGTTATTTCCTTTAGATACAGATATCCGCATTGTAACAACAAATTTTGATCAACATTTTACAACTGCAATTAAGGAAATAAATAGAGATATCAATGTTTATTATGCTCCAGCTTTACCGACTGGGAGAGCTTTTAAAGGTCTTGCTTATATACATGGTAATGTAGAACAGGAGAAAGAGGCTTTAATTTTAACAGACGGTGATTTTGGAAGGGCTTACTTAACGGAAGGGTGGGCGAGAAGATTTTTAGTCGATCTATTCTCGAATTACACCGTTTTATTCGTTGGATATAGTCATAATGACCCAGTAATGAAATATTTAGCAACTGGTTTACCACCAAGTACAAGACGATTTGCTTTTGTCGCACAAGGGGAAAATACGTACCACTGGGAACATTTAGGGATAAGACCAATTGTGTATCCGAATAAAGTGAATAATCATCAATCCCTCGTAAAAGCGGTAAAACGCTGGGCGGAATTAATGGGCGATAATTATATTACGAAAAGAATGCGTATTCGGGATATTGTAACGGTTCCCCCGTCAGTAGAACAGGAACAATTATCATACATAAAGCAATCAATTAAAAAAATTGAAACAGTTCGTTACTTTGTGGAATTTGCTCATGATTATGAATGGGTCGAATGGTTAGAAGCAGAAGGTAAATTACAAAATTTGTTTATGCTTACGCCAAACTATAATGAAGTAGATGAATTACTTGCAGAATGGTTAGTGGAACAATTTCTTTTTAGTCATCAGAAAGAATTATTTCAATTAATTTATAAAAACTATTCTAAAATATCACCGTTATTATGGAGAACGATTTGTAACTACTTAAACGAAACGAAGAGTAAGATGGATCCGTTGTTGTTTGCAAGATGGACACTCTTTTTATTAGAAACAGCTGAAAAAGATAGTAGCTCTATAGAAAAGATTTCTAAGTTACTGCAAAAATGTTCTTTTCCTGAGCATAAGGAAATGGCCTTATTGTTACTAACTTTTATTTTAGATGGAAAACTGAAGTTGAAACGTGTAAGAAAATGGGGAAATGATACGCAAGAATCAATAGAACTCGAGGAATCGAGTCGCTTACCAGTATCTACATTTTCTCATGTGGAGCAAATTTGGAACGAAAAGATGAGGCCATATATCACCCATTATGCTGTTCCAATTATGATGATCGGATTAGAAAAATTGAGAATGTTGTCGTTAAGACAAACGGCACTGAAAAAAAGAAATAAGGAAGATGTAGAAAAAGATTTTCATCAAAATGATCTTGCATTTTTAATACAAATTGTAAAAGAGTGTCTAACTTATTTATGTGAAAACAATGAGAAAAAAGCGGATTATTATATTACAGAAATGATAGAAGCAAATAGTGTACTTCAAAAGCGAATTGCAATTGACGCGATGAATAAAAATATTTTTGTTCGTGTAGATGACAAAATGAAATGGTTGTTACATGAAGGACTTCTTTTAGATTTCACTTATAAACACGAAGTTTTTCAACTTTTAAAAAGGCATTATGCACATTGTTTAGAAGAAACAAAAGAAGAAGTCACTCGAACTGTAATAAAGCATCTTACAGAAGAGAGGGTATTTGATGCATGTCTCGTATTAGACTTATTATTCAAGTGTGATTCAAATAGTCCATCTACGGCAAATGGGTATGAGTTAATGAAGCAAAAGCATCCTCATTTTCATTCTGAACGATACAGTGTACAAAAGAAAGAGGATACAGCGCAAAGCATTACTTGTAATGTAACAGCTGACGGATTATTGCAGCTGAAAGATGTTGAAATTATGAAGCAAGTTCGGCAATTTTCGCAAGATGGTGTTTTTGAACAACGCCATTTTTTAGAGATGTTATCAAAAGCATGTAAATTGAATACAGAGTGGAGTATTTCATTCGCATATCAATTAGTAGGAGTGCAAGAAATAAGTAATGAAGTATGGTTTGTTTGTATTAGAGAATGGCGAAATAACCGAGGATTGACAAATGATCAAATCCAAAAAATTATTCCGCTATTGCAGAAATTTGTTAGAAATACTGCTTATCATTGGTTAATTAGTAGTTTTCTATATGAAATTAGTAATCGACTAGAAGAGTTAGAAGAGAATAGTATACGTGTTGTAAAACGCTTTGCTTTTTCAGTGTTTCCTCAAGTTATGAAGAGTGATACGGATTTTAAGCTTGGAAAACAAGATTTTTACAATGAATCAATTCAGCATCCTGTTGGGAAAATGACAGCTGTATTATTAAAATTGTTATCATATGATCATTTATACGATCGTAATGTATATGAATATTTATTTTTATTTGAAGAACAAGTAAGAGTTAATTTGGAACGAACAAACTTTATGTTTGCTCGTTTAATAGCAGATATTACATTTCTATATCATATTGAAAAGCAATGGTGCCGAAAATATTTGTTACCATACTTAGATTTAAAAAAACCAAATGAAATTACGGAATATGCATGGGCTGGTTTATGTTACACGCAAATAAATTTACCTTTATTTACAGAAATGAAACGATTTATTAAGTATGCGATAGAACATTTGGAAGTATTACATCCGCATACGAGGGAAGCTTTCTTGAAGTGGCTTAGCTTTGTATTTATTAAATGTGTACTATATTGGGAGCAAAAAACAGAGTGGTTATACCCTTTACTCATACTAGAAAATGAAGAAAATAAAATTAAATTTATGCAGTTTTTATGCTATTACGTCAAAACATTAAGCGTAAAAGAACAACAAAAATTTTGGACAGCTTGGCTCAGTGTATTTTTACGAGAACGACCAAAAATGGGTGAGATAACTGCGAGAGAATATGTAATGCTTTTACGTATTATCTTATACATGGATGAAATATTAGAAAAAGGATTATGTATTATGTCTCGTGCATTTTCAAGTGTACATGGTAAATGTACAGGTGAGGAAATGAAGCAGTTATTGATTGAAATGCTTCATAAGAAAGAAAGTATGAAAGCGCATAAAAAAATGTTTGCAAATGTGTTTTTTATTTTACTACAAACATGTCAAGAAGCCGTTTTATTTGAAAAAGAAATCATACAAATAAAAGAATTATTAGTTCAGTATGAAGTAGAGGAATATGTTTTACATTTACTAGAAAATGAAATAATTCGCATAGGAATTGTAATGGGTGATTTACAAAAAGAATTATAGGATGAAAGTGGAATTTTAAAAAAATATATAAAAAGTTGTTGACAGTGTTTTAAAAAGCGTTCTATAATACGAATCATACTTATTCAATTTCAAAAACATTTGAATAAACAAAGTGCAATGAAGAGATCACAGTAGTGGTTAGTCTTACTGTAACAGAGAGCTGGTGGTTGGTGTGAACCAGTACAGGGATAATCATGAATTACAGTCTTGGAGCATCTTTTTCGTAATAAAGATAGTTTGTCTTTATGAGGAAAAAGCGGTCAATTGATCGTTAACAGTGAAGAGAGGTAGACGGAAAGTTAGTCTACAACTAGGGTGGTACCGCGATAAATATCGTCCCTACTGATTTATTCAGTAGGGACTTTTTGTATTTTAGTGGTCCAACTTGAAAATAAAATAGTCATGCATTGAAAGGAAAAAGCAGTAGTTGTTGTTTCCCTGTAACAGAGAGCTGGTGGTTGGTGCGAACCAGTACAAAAACAAGAGCGAATTACAGTCCTGGAGCATCTTTTTCGTAGTAAAGATAGTATTTGTCTTTATGAAGGGAAAGACGGTCAGATGATCGTTAACAATGAAGAGAGGTAGACGAAAGAAGTCTACAACTAGGGTGGTACCGCGATAAATATCGTCCCTACTGATTGCATCAGTAGGGCTTTTTTGTACAAAAAAGTGGGTTTTTAACTAGTAGTTCATGTCTTTGTACGAATTATTAGTTTAAAATAAGAAGAGGTATCGATTCCACTATAAATTTGTATAATTAACCAGTTCAGAAAATAGAGAATCTTTTATTCTCTTACTATACTTTTAAAACATTAGAGGAGGATTTCCAAATGGCAAATCATGAATTAGATCAATTACGTAAACAGGTAGATGAAATTAACTTACAACTATTACACCTTTTAAACAAACGTGGTGAAATTGTTCAAAAAATTGGAGAGCAAAAGCAAGTACAAGGTACGAAACGCTTTGATCCAGTACGTGAGCGTGAAGTACTTGATATGATCGCAGAGCATAACGAAGGACCATTCGAAACATCAACTGTTCAACATATTTTCAAAACGATTTTCAAAGCAAGCTTAGAGTTACAAGAAGATGATAACCGCAAAGCGTTACTAGTATCACGTAAAAAGAAACAAGAAAATACAATCGTTGATGTAAAAGGTGAATTGATTGGAAACGGAACACAAACGTTTATCATGGGACCTTGTGCAGTAGAAAGCTTAGAGCAAGTTCGTCAAGTAGGGCAAGCGATGAAAGATCAAGGCTTAAAATTAATGCGCGGCGGTGCATTCAAACCGAGAACATCTCCATACGATTTCCAAGGTTTAGGAGTAGAAGGACTTCAAATTTTACGTCAAGTAGCAGACGAGTTCGACTTAGCAATTATTAGTGAAATTTTAAATCCGAACGATGTTGAAATGGCATTAGACTACGTTGATGTAATTCAAGTTGGTGCACGTAACATGCAAAACTTCGATTTATTACGTGCTGTAGGTAAAGTTAACAAACCAGTATTATTAAAACGTGGATTAGCAGCAACAATTGATGAGTTCATTAACGCAGCGGAATACATCATTGCGCAAGGTAACGATCAAATTATTCTTTGTGAGCGCGGTATCCGCACATACGAAAGAGCAACACGTAACACATTAGACATTTCTGCAGTACCAATTTTAAAGAAAGAAACACATTTACCAGTTATCGTTGATGTAACACATTCAACTGGACGCAGAGATTTATTATTACCAACAGCGAAAGCGGCACTTGCAATTGGCGCAGATGCAGTAATGGCTGAAGTTCATCCAGATCCAGCAGTTGCATTGTCAGATTCTGCACAACAAATGGACATTCCAGAATTCCATAGATTCATGGATGAGTTAAAAGGTTTCAAAAATAAATTATCTTAATTCCATATCATATATGCGTTGAAGAGGAAACAGTAGTGCTTATCTCACTGTTAAAGAGAGCTGATGGCTGGTGTGAATCAGTACAAAGGTAAGCATGAATTACAGCCTTGGAGCATCTTTCCCGACAACTTATGGAGGGGAAGACGGTCAAACGATCGTTAAAGAAGAAGAGAGGTAGACGACAGTTGTCTACAACTAGGGTGGTACCGCGATAAACATCGTCCCTACTGAGCGCTCAGTAGGGACTTTTTTGTACAAAAAAATAGTAAAGGGGCAAGAGAAATGAGATACATTACAGCTGGAGAATCACATGGACCGCAGTTAACAGTTATTTTAGAAGGTGTACCAGCAGGTTTGACACTTACGGCGGAACATATTAATAAAGAATTATTAAGAAGGCAAAAAGGTCATGGGCGCGGAAGACGCATGCAAATTGAAACAGATACAGTTGAAATTGTAAGTGGTGTTCGTCACGGGATGACACTTGGATCACCGATTACGTTAATCGTAAAAAATGATGATTTCAAACATTGGACGAAAGTAATGGGTGCTGAGCCAATTTCGGAAAAAGAAAGTAAAGACATGAAACGTACAATTACAAAACCACGTCCAGGACATGCGGATTTAAATGGAGCAATTAAATATGGTCATCGTGATATAAGAAACGTATTAGAGCGCTCATCTGCAAGAGAAACGACAGTTCGTGTAGCTGCTGGTGCAGTTGCAAAACAAATTTTAAGCGAATTAGGTGTGAAAATTGCAGGACATGTTCTTGAAATTGGTGGTGTAAAAGCAAAACATATTTCAAACTTACCGATTGAAGAAATTCAAACGATAACTGAAAACTCACCGGTTCGATGTTTAGACAAAGAAGTAGAGCAAGAAATGATGGATGCGATTGACAATGCAAAAAGTAGCGGAGATTCAATCGGTGGTATTGTGGAAGTTATTGCAGAAGGTATGCCAATTGGCGTTGGTAGTTACGTTCATTACGATCGTAAATTAGATGCCAAACTTGCTGGTGCAATTATGAGTATAAATGCATTTAAAGGTGCTGAAATTGGCGTAGGTTTTGAAGCGGCAAGACAACCAGGAAGTAAAGTGCATGATGAAATTCTGTGGGATGAAGAAAAAGGATACACGAGAAAAACGAATAATGCTGGCGGTTTAGAAGGCGGTATGACAACAGGTATGCCAATTGTCGTAAGAGGCGTTATGAAGCCAATTCCTACATTATACAAACCGTTAGCAAGCGTTGATATTGATACGAAGGAAGCATTCCAAGCGAGTATTGAAAGATCTGATAGTTGCGCAGTACCAGCAGCGGGTGTAGTAGCTGAATCTGTTGTAGCATGGGAACTTGCAGATGCACTAGTCGAACAATTCGGAAAAGATCGTATGGAATTATTAAAACAAAACATTATGCAACACAATAACTACGCAAAAGAATTTTAATAAAAAGGTGGGTTTAACGTGCAAGTAAAGGATCAACTATCATCATTACAACCATATAAACCAGGTAAATCACCAGAACAAATGAAAGAAGTGTACGGAGATCATTCGTTTGTGAAATTAGCATCGAATGAAAATCCATTCGGTTGTTCACCGAGAGTTTTAGAAGAGTTGCAAAAGTCTTGGTTGGAACATGCTTTATATCCTGACGGAGGTGCTACAACGCTCCGTCAAACAATTGCAGATAAGTTACATGTCCAAATGGAACAAATACTTTGCGGTAGTGGTTTAGACGAAGTCATTCAAATAATAAGCCGTGCAGTACTTAAAGCAGGAGATAACATCGTAACGGCTGGTGCAACATTCCCGCAGTACCGTCATCATGCAATTATTGAAGGTTGTGAAGTGAAAGAAATCCCTTTAAATAATGGTGTATACGATTTAGACGAAATTTCGTCAGCAATAAATAATAATACGAAGATCGTATGGATTTGTAATCCGAACAACCCGACAGGCACATATGTGAATGATCGAAATTTGACTCAATTTATTGAAGGTATTAGTGAAAATACGTTAATTGTCATTGATGAAGCGTACTATGAATACGTAACAGCAAAAGATTTCCCGGAGACATTACCGCTTTTAGAAAAACATAAAAACATTCTTGTACTTAGAACATTTTCTAAAGCATACGGATTAGCTTCTTTCCGCGTTGGATATGCGATCGGACAGGAAGAGCTAATTGAGAAATTAAATGTCGTACGTTTACCATTTAACGTATCTTCATTAGCGCAAAAAGCAGCTACGATTGCTTTTGATGATGACGAGTTTATTAAAGAAATAGTTCGCGTGAATACAGAAGGATTACAGCAATACGAGAGTTTCTGTAAGGAAAACGGTATACCATTTTATTCGTCACAAACTAATTTCATCTTCTTACCGGTAGATAATGCTGGAGAGATTTATGAAGCTTGCGCACATGCAGGGTTTATTATTCGTCCATTCCCAAATGGTGTCCGTATTACAGTTGGAACAAGGGAGCAAAATGAAGGAGTGATTTCAGTGTTAAAACAACACTTTGAAAATAAAAAAAGAAAGTCTCGAGATGAGGCAAATGCGTAAAAAGGTAGTATTAATTGGAACAGGTTTAATAGGAGGCTCTCTTGCCTTAGCGATTAAGAAAGAGCACGATGTAACGATAACAGGTTACGATATATTTCAAGAACAAATAGAGCGTGCAAAAGAATTACACGTAGTAGATGAAATAGCAGTTGATTTACAACATGCATGTGAAGAGGCACATTTAATTGTTTTTGCTTCTCCAGTTGAAGAAACGAAGAAGCTATTACACAAACTTGCGTCATTCCGTTTACGAGAAGATGTTATAGTGACTGATGTTGGTAGTACAAAAGGTTCTATTATGAACGAAGCGGAAGCTTTATTTTCAAAGGAAGTTTCTTTCATTGGTGGACATCCGATGGCAGGTTCTCATAAAACGGGAGTTGAAAGTGCAAAAGCACATTTATTTGAAAATGCATTTTATATTTTAACGCCGATGAATCATGTGCCAAATGAACATGTGGAAGATCTAAAGCGTTGGTTACAAGGAACAGGATCTCATTTTCTCGTTCTAAATACAGAGGAACATGATTATGTAACAGGGATCGTTAGTCATTTTCCGCATCTTATCGCAGCTGGATTAGTAAAGCAAGTGGAGAAACATGCAGGAGATAATCCGCTCATTCATCAACTAGCTGCGGGAGGGTTTAAAGACATTACACGTATCGCATCCAGTAGCCCAAAAATGTGGAGTGATATTGTTAAGCAAAATCGCGAGCATTTAATGGTATTATTAAAAGAGTGGATCTCTGAAATGGAAGATTTATATGATACAGTTTCTACTGGAGATGCAGGCGAGATTCAAACCTATTTTGCAGACGCGAAAGAATACCGTGACTCTTTACCAGTACGAAAGAGAGGGGCAATTCCTGCCTATCACGACTTATACGTCGATGTTTTAGATAAAGTAGGGGCATTGGCTCATATTACGAGTATTTTAGCGCGCGAGGAAATTAGTATTACGAACTTGCAAATATTAGAAGCGCGTGAAGGACTGCTTGGGGTATTACGTATTAGCTTCCAAAGGGAAGAAGATCGTATGAAAGCAAAGCTAGCGCTTGGAGAAGAAGAATACCAAACTTATGAAACAATTTAAATGAGAAGGTGAAAAACGTGAAAGAAAGAACAATACAACCTGTTAATAACGGATTGAATGGCGATATTACAATCCCAGGTGATAAATCCATTTCACACCGTGCTGTTATGTTCGGTTCGATTGCAGAAGGGAAAACAACAATTAAAGGTTTCTTGCCCGGTGCAGACTGTTTAAGTACTATTTCATGTTTTAAAGAAATGGGAGTAGAAATTACGCAAAGCGGTGATGAAGTTACTGTAGTTGGTAAAGGATTAGAAGGTTTACAAGAACCGAAAGCTGTATTAGATGTTGGTAATTCTGGTACAACAATTCGATTAATGTCAGGTATATTAGCTAACACACCATTTTTCTCTTGCGTACAAGGTGATGAATCTATCGCAAAAAGACCGATGAAGCGTGTAACAAACCCATTAAAACAAATGGGTGCAAACATTGACGGCAGAGAAGAAGGAACATTTACACCGCTAACAATACGTGGCGGAGATTTAAAAGCAATTGAATATATTTCTCCTGTTGCAAGTGCACAAGTAAAGTCAGCTATTTTACTTGCAGGGCTTCGCGCAGAAGGTGTAACAGCTGTTACAGAACCACATATTTCCCGCGATCATACGGAAAGAATGCTTGAAGTATTTGGTGTTAAAGTAACTCGAGAAGGAAAGACAGTGAAGCTGTCAGGTGGACAAAAATTAACAGCAACAGACATTCAAGTGCCAGGTGACGTATCATCAGCAGCATTTTTCTTAGTAGCAGGTGCAATCATCCCAAATAGTAAACTAGTATTACAAAATGTAGGAATGAATCCAACTCGTACAGGTATTATTGATGTTATAGAGAAAATGGGTGCTACGTTCACTGTAGATCTAATTAACGAAGGGGCATCAGAACCAGCTGCAAATATTACAATTGAAACATCTTCATTAAAAGGAATCGAAATCGGCGGAGATATTATCCCAAGATTAATTGATGAAATTCCAATAATCGCATTAGCGGCAACACAAGCAGAAGGAATTACAGTTATTAAAGATGCACACGAATTAAAAGTAAAAGAAACAAATCGTATTGATACAGTCGTTGCGGAGTTAACGAAACTAGGAGCTCGCATAGAAGCAACTGATGACGGCATGATCATTTACGGAAAATCAGCTTTAAAAGGCAATACAGTAAATAGTTACGGTGATCACCGCATCGGAATGATGCTTGCGATTGCTGGCTGCCTGGCAGAAGGAAAAACAATTATTGAAGATGCAGAAGCAGTAGGTGTATCATATCCTTCATTCTTTGATGAACTTCAAAAGTTAGCTAAATAATAAGGATGGAAAGCAGATACGTGATGTATCTGCTTTTTTTGTTAAAACGTCTTTGTAATTTCACTTACCGAACTACAATAGTAAGAATTGTGATACAATTCAAACGGGGAATGGAGGAGAATTATATGAATGTCATACAATTAAAAGAAGATAAGTTCAGAGAAGCATTACGTTTATCAGAATACGCTTTTCAATATAAAGTAGATGAGGAACGATTACAGCAGCAACTTACAAAGATGAAGGAAAGTCATGAAATATACGGCATTATGGAAGGGGAAGACTTAGCAGCAAAACTACATCTCATTCCGTTTCATATTTACATAGGTAAAGAAAAATTTAAAATGGGTGGCGTTGCAGGAGTAGCGACGTATCCAGAGTACAGAAGAAGTGGGCATGTAAAAGAGCTACTTCAACATTCACTTCAAACGATGAAAAAAGATGGCTATACAGTCTCTATGTTACATCCATTTGCGGTTTCATTTTACCGTAAATACGGCTGGGAACTTTGTGCGAATCTACTCATATGTCATATGACTAAGAGCGATTTAGTGATGAAAAAACAAGTAAATGGAACTGTGAAACGTTTCAATAAAGAAAATCATCCAGAAGAGGTCGAAAAGCTCTATGAAGTATTTGCAGAACGTTTTTCAGGTATGTTAGTTCGAGAGAAGAACTGGTGGTTACAAGCGGTTTATGATGATTTAACATTAGCGATTTACTATGATGAAAATAAAAAGGCAGCAGGTTACATGTTATACAAAATAGAAAACTATAAAATGACAGTAGAAGAATTTGTACCACTGCATAATGAAGCACGAAATGGTCTGTGGAACTTTATTTGCCAGCATGATTCTATGATTAAAGAACTTGAAATGACAGTAAGTGAAAACGAACCGTTGTTATATTCATTACAAGAGCCACGCGTGAAGACAGAAATAAAACCATATTTTATGGGAAGAATTGTAGATGTAGAGCATTTCTTAAAACAATATGAGTTGAATTGGAACAATGTACAGCAAGAAGTGATTCTACACATTACAGACGCATTTGCCCCGTGGAATAACGTAGCAGTAAGACTTGCGAATCATGAAATAACAATTATAAAAGAAGAAACAAAAGACAAAGGGATTAAGCTGGATATAAACGCACTATCTACTATAATGTTTGGCTATAAACGTCCGTTACAACTTAATGAACTAGAATTAATTAGTGGAAGCGAAGAGGAAATACGAGCGTTTGAGACGATAGTTCCAGTACGTAAAGCATTTATTTATGATTTCTTTTAAGTTTTAAATAGGAAATAGGGCTGCCCAAAATAAAATTTTGGGACAGCCTTCTCTTGTATTGTCAGTTTTTGTCGGTAAGTCGATATATTCTAAAAACCGCTGATATAAATTTTTCACAAACAAGGGATTAAAACCGCAACGATATTTGTCACGCACTTGACTTTTACTTCATGTAATTTATAATTAAAAACGGAATGAATTTTCATTCCTAAAAATAGAGGTGGAAAAAATGGCTAAAAACAAACAAGAAGATATTTTTGATGCTGCGATGCAACTTTTCGCAGAGCGTGGTTACGATGGTACGACAATTCCAATGATCGCTGAAAAGGCAAAAGTCGGTGCGGGTACTATTTATCGCTACTTTGAAAATAAAGAGGCGCTTGTTAACTCATTATTTTCAAAAAGTATGTTAGAGCTTTCTGAAATGATAAAAACGGATTTTCCTGTTGAAGCAAATATTCGTGAACAGTTTAGTCATACGTACAACCGTTTATTTGAATTTGCGAGAAACAATGTGGATGCTTTTTTATTTACAAATTCTCACTGTGATAGTTATTTTCTTGACGAACAGAGTAAGAAAATATTTGACGATTTTATAGGCTTCTTTATGAATATTATTGAAGATGGAATCGCAAAAGGTTTTCTTCGTCCATTGCCTCCAGTTGCTTTAATTATTATTGTATATCAACCGCTAGAAAAATTAACGAAAGTAATTGCAACAGGGCAATTAGAATACTCAAAAGAATTAGTAAAAGAATTGGAAGAAAGCTCTTGGAACGCTATTAGAATCATTTGATTCTATAGCTTATAAGTATAGGAATGAATATTCATTCCTAAGTAGATTTAAAAATGGGAGTAGGAGACAGTGTTTGTATGACTAAAGGAATGAACATTCATTTTGAAAAGAGTAGTTTAATAGAGTTTATAAAAAAATAATAGAACAATAGGAATGAACGTTCATTCCGGGAGAGTTTCGAAATAATAGGAATGAATATTCATTCCTAAACTAACGTAAAACTTTTTAAACGGAGATGATTAAAATGAATAGGCTAAAAAATTGGAGAAGTTCCTCTTTTCTATTATGGATAGTTATTACTATTACAATGGTCGTAACGATGCCTAATATGGATAAATTAGTGAAGGAAAAAGGGAAAATTACAATCCCTAATACAGAACAAAGCAGTATTGCTGACAAGATGATTAAAGAGATGGATAAAGAAGGGGTTGAAAAGTATGAAATTATAGCCGTTTTTAATAGTGGCAATAAGGCAGCTTTAACAGATGAACAAAAGAAGGAAATAACAAAAACGATCAACGCCCTGCAAAATGAAAAAGAGCAATTAGGAATTAAGGAAGTTGTTTCGCATTTAGATAATAAAGACTTGGAGAAACAATTAGTTTCTAAAGATAATACGACTATTTTAACGCAAATATCGATAGATAAAAAACATGGTGAAATATCAAAGGTTTCAAATAATCTTCATGAAAAGGTGCAAACGAAAGGGGTAAAAACGTATTTAACAGGAAGTGACTTAATAGCGGGTGATTTTCTTAAATCCTCTCAAGAGGGAGTGAAAAAGACAGAAGTTATTTCAATCATCTTCATTCTTGTAGTATTAATCCTCGTATTCCGTTCACCAGTTGTTCCGATTGTTTCTCTTCTTACAGTCGGTGTGTCGTATTTAGTTTCAATGGGGATTATTGCTCAGCTTGTAGATCAATTTAATTTCCCATTTTCAAACTTTACACAAGTGTTCGTAGTCGTCGTCCTCTTTGGAGTAGGAACAGATTATAACATTTTATTATATATGAGGTTTAAAGAAGAATTAAGTAAACAAGAAAATGCATTTTTGGCCACGAAAGAAACATTTAAATCGGCAGGTAAAACCGTATTATATAGCGGTATAGCGGTGCTAATTGGTTTTGCATCACTTGCGTTAGCGAGTTTTAAATTATATCAATCTACTTCAGCGGTAGCAATTGGTGTTTTAGTATTACTACTCGTATTAACGACTTTAAATCCATTTTTTATGGTGCTTTTAGGAAAAGGAATGTTTTATCCAGTTAAAACATTTAAAGGTCATGAGGATAGTCGCTTATGGGGATTCTTTGCGAAAAACTCAGTAGCAAGGCCATTTATCGCTTTAATCATCGTATTTTTAATATCGATTCCTTTCATATTAAAATACTCTAATACACTAAATTATAATGATTTATTTGAAGTAGATAATAAGTATGAATCAAAGATGGGTATTAACGTAATAGAGGATCATTTTCCGCCTGGTTTCTCTTCACCGAGTACATTAGTCATTCAATCTGATAAAAAGCTGGATGAAGGAACTTCTCTACAAATTTTAGACGAATTAACTGATAAAATTTCGAAAGTTAAAGGTGTATCAGAAGTATATGCACCGACACGTCCAACTGGTGAGAAGATAAAAGAATTATATTTAAATAAGCAAGCGGGAGAATTGAATACAGGATTAGGAGATGCCGATGGTGGCATAAAGGAAATTAATGATGGATTAACGGATGCGAAAAATAAAATGGGAAGTAATGATTCAAATAGTCTTGCGAATGTTCAAAAATTAATTGATGGAACGAACGAGGCGAAAAACGGGGTATCAGCATTAGGAACAGCTTTACATCAATTATCAAATGGCATAAACGACGGTGCACAAGGAGCACAGCAAATTGAGAGTGGCTTAGCTTCAGTAAACGAAAATATAAATGTTCTATCTAATGCAACGTCGCAGCTGCATGCTGGTTATGCACAGTTAGAAAAAGGTTTAAGCTCTTACGATCAATACTTCGGAAGTATTTCTCAAGCAATTGATGGTGCGAAAAAGGGATATGAACAAATTGAAATGTTAATGACCAATTTCGTTCAAACGAAACCAGAACTAGCGAATGATTCAAACATACAACAAACGATAGGAATTGCTAAAGAAGCTCAAAAACAATTAAATATACTTTCAAAAGAATTAAATCAATTAGCAACGCAGCATAAAGCAGCGATGAGTTCATTTAAAGAAGCGAATCAATCGTTACTGAAAGTGGATAACGGCTTAAAAGAAATGAACAATGGAATTAATAAGTTACAAAAGGGGGCAGCGGATCTTAAAAATGGATTAAATGAAGGTTCTGCAGGTTCAAAACAAATTGCGAATAAATCAGCTGAGTTACAATCTGGATTAACGAAAATAAACGATGGGCAAGGGCAACTTTTAACGGGCCTTAAAGACCTGCAGGAAAAGATGGGGCAATTACAATCTGGTTTATCTAAAAGTACAGAAGGGCTTGGAAAAGTAAGCAATGGCCTGCATGACGCGCAGAAATATTTAGGGGAGCTCAATGAATCGAAAAGCTCTGAGAAGTTTTATATTCCAAAAGAAGTGTTAGAGGGAGACGATTTCCAAAAAGCATTGAACACGTACATGTCACAAGATAGAAAGATTGCTAAAATGACCATCATTTTAGATGTAAATCCGTATTCAAAAGAAGCAATGCCGATTATTCAAGAAATCAATAAAACAATCGAGGGCACTGTAAAGGGAACGGAATTACATGATGCGAAAACAGCAATTGGCGGAACAACAGCTAGAAACGTTGATTTAAAAGAAGTAACAGGGCAAGATTTCTTACGTACAGCTACGATTATGTTAATTGGAATTGCGATTGTATTAATTGTAATTACACGTTCATTATTAAATACAATATTTATTATTGGCTCATTACTATTAGCGTACTTTGCATCGCTTGGTATAAGCGAACAAATTAGTGCACATGTATTACATGTAGAGTCATTAAGCTGGAATGTTCCATTCTTTAGCTTCATTATGATTGTCGCTTTAGGAGTGGATTATAGTATTTTCGTAATGATGCGCTATAACGAGATAGAAGGGGATTCGGTAACGAAAATTGTAACTGCATCTCGTCATATAGGAGGAGTTGTATTATCAGCGGCGCTAATTTTAGTAGGGACATTTGCAGCATTAATCCCTTCAGGTGTATTAACACTTATACAAGTAGCATCAGTTGTTGGCGTTGCACTATTACTATTAGCTTTAATCGTGATGCCGATATTGTTACCTGCTTTAATGGGATTAACGAGTAGATTGAAGAGTTATAAAGAAAAGATAATAAATACGAAATAAGTGAAGACTGTAGGGGATGATTTCTCTACAGTTTTTCTATATATAAAATTTCGAATGAAAAATGAATCTAATGTATTACAGAATGAGAAGTGAATGGTTATATGAGAAAGAGGTCGATGATATACATACAATAGCTAGGGGAATGGATAAAAACTATCCGATTTCATTATAGAAAGGTAATCAACCGTTGCTATTCATCCAGCTTCTACTATATAATAGCTATAGTCTACAATAATTGAGTCGTAATATGCGATTTTTTAAGACAATCGGTGAGAAAACGCTGAAATAAGCGGTATTAGTAGGAGGACACAAATGATTACAGTAAGTAACGTTAGTTTGCGTTTCGCGGATCGCAAATTATTTGAAGATGTTAACATAAAATTCACGCCAGGTAACTGCTACGGTTTAATCGGAGCAAACGGTGCTGGTAAATCAACATTTCTAAAGATTTTATCTGGAGAAATTGAACCATCAACAGGTGACATACATATTACGCCAGGTGAGCGTCTAGCAGTATTAAAACAGAACCACTTCGAATATGAAGAGTTCCCAGTATTAGAAACAGTAATTATGGGTCACACGCAACTTTACAAAGTAATGCAAGAGAAAAATGCTATTTACATGAAAGAAGACTTTAGTGATGAAGATGGAATGCGTGCTGCAGAACTTGAAGGTGAGTTCGCTGAGCTTAACGGTTGGGAAGCTGAGTCAGAAGCTGCAATCCTTCTAAAAGGTCTTGGTATTGGTGAAGATCTTCATGACAAAAAATTATCAGAATTGACTGGTGCAGAGAAAGTAAAAGTATTACTTGCTCAAGCATTATTCGGTAAACCTGATATTCTATTACTAGATGAGCCTACCAACCACTTGGACTTAAAAGCGATTCAATGGTTAGAAAACTTCTTAATGAACTTTGAAAATACAGTAATCGTTGTATCCCATGACCGTCACTTCTTAAATAAAGTATGTACGCACATGGCTGATCTTGATTTCGGTAAAATTCAACTTTATGTTGGTAACTATGACTTCTGGTATGAGTCAAGCCAATTAGCTTTAAAATTAACACAAGATGCTAATAAGAAAAAAGAAGAGAAAGTAAAAGAGTTACAAAACTTCATTGCACGCTTTAGCTCAAACGCATCTAAAGCGAAACAAGCAACTTCTCGTAAAAAATTATTAGATAAAATTACATTAGATGATATTAGACCATCATCACGTCGTTACCCATTCGTTGGCTTCACACCTGAGCGTGAAATAGGAAATGACTTATTAACTGTTGAAGGCCTTTCTAAAACAATTGATGGCGAAAAAGTGTTAGATAATGTGTACTTCACTTTAAATAAAGGTGATAAAGTTGCATTTATCGGTCGTAACGATATCGCGATGACAACATTATTTAAAATCCTTATGGGTGAAATGGAGCCAGATAGCGGTTCATTCAAATGGGGTGTTACAACATCTCAATCTTACTTCCCAAGAGATAACTCTAAGTACTTTGAGAACAGTGACTACAACTTAGTTGATTGGTTACGCCAATTCTCTCCACAAGATGAGTCAGAAAGCTTCTTACGTGGTTTCTTAGGCCGTATGTTATTCTCAGGTGAAGAAGTTAAGAAGAACGTTTCTGTATTATCTGGAGGCGAAAAAGTTCGTTGTATGTTATCTAAAATGATGTTAAGTGGTGCGAACGTAATCACACTTGACGATCCAACGAACCACTTAGACCTTGAGTCTATCACTGCATTAAACAACGGTTTAATTGCTTTCAAAGGTACAATGTTATTCACATCTCATGACCATCAGTTCGTACAAACAATTGCAAACCGCATTATCGAAGTAACACCAAACGGTGTAATCGATAAAGAGGCAACTTACGATGAGTACTTAGAAAATGAAGAACTTCAAAAACAAGTAGATGCAATGTACAAAGGTCAATAATATATAATGAAAAAACTCGCTCTTTTTAGAGCGAGTTTTTTTGTCGAGAAAACATAACACCACTGGTGGGATAAATGAATAATTATTCAAATATAATATTAATGAACATGAAAATTTTTCATGTATGGAAGAGATGTAATGACTTTAAGATTTAAAGATTTAGTTGAAGCAGGGGAATCTAAATTGAGCAATATAATTAAATAACATTATTTTGTCATGTGAAATATGTACCAAAATTGGAGATAGAATAGTTTGCGAATGAGTTTATAAAGGTATATAGTATGGGGTGTCATAATTAGTGGATGAATCTTGGGAGAAAACAGGAAATGTTACAAATTTATTTTGTTAAATAGAAACCAAGGTCAAAATGTTTAAAAAGAAATAGTTGAATAAATACTAGCTTCAAATTATAATTACTAATATTCTTCATATAGTTAAATAAAGATAATCTATTTGAAGAAGAAAATTTGAATAGAGAGACAGACTTATAAAAAATAAGCCTTGGATGATTAAAAGAGGTGGAGAAATGAAACAGTTCTTATTAAAGAGCAAAAGTGTGTTAAGCAATCATTTTGGATTCTTTCTGTTTGCCGTTATTTTATTTTGGCTCAAAACATATGCAGCTTATGTAACGGAATTTAATTTAGGAATTTCAAACACAATCCAAAAATTCTTGCTGTTTTTTAACCCGCTAAGTTCAGCAGTTCTATTTTTAGGACTTGCATTATTTGCAAAAGGGAAACGATCTTATATTTGGTTAATTGTTATCAACTTGTTATTGTCGATTCTTTTATATGCAAACGTAGTTTACTATCGCTTTTTCAGTGACTTTATTACGTTCCCGACATTAACACAAACGAATAACTTTGGAGATTTAGGTGGTAGTATTCTTGCGTTGCTACATCTTTATGATCCACTATACTTCTTAGACACGATTATATTAATTGTGTTAGTCGCAACAAAATTTGCAAATCCAAAACCAATTCGTGTTGCGAAGCATAAAGTATCTCTAGTATTTGTAGCAGGTATTTTATTATTCAGTGTTAACTTAGGTCTTGCAGAGTCTGACCGTCCTGAATTATTAACAAGAACGTTTGACCGTAATTATATTGTGAAATATTTAGGGGCATACAACTACACAATTTATGATGGAATTCAAAGTGCGAAAGCATCGACAGAACGAGCATTAGCTGATGGCGATAATATGACAGAAGTACGAAATTATTTAACATCAACTTATGCAAGTCCAAATCCTGAGTATTTCGGTAAAGGAAAGGGAATGAACGTAATTTATATTCATTTAGAGTCATTCCAAAACTTCTTAATTGATTACAAATTAAATGGTCAAGAAGTTACACCGTTCTTAAACTCATTTACAAAAGATGCGAATACGCTTTATTTTGATAACTTCTTCCATCAAACAGGACAAGGGAAAACATCTGATGCGGAGTTTATGTTAGAGAATTCAATGTTTGGTTTACCACAAGGTTCTGTCTTTACAACGAAATCTCATAATACGTATCAATCAGCACCAGCTATTTTAGGACAACAAGGATACACATCAGCAGTATTCCACGGTAACTACAAAACATTCTGGAACCGTGACGATATTTATAAATCATTTGGTTTTAATAAATTCTTTGATGCGTCATACTACGATATGAATGAAAAAGACGTAGTAAACTATGGATTAAAAGATAAACCGTTCTTTAATGAATCTATTCCGTTATTACAAACGTTGAAACAACCGTTCTATACGAAGTTTATTACGTTATCGAACCATTTCCCTTATCCAATCGATAAGGCAGAAGCAACGATTGAACCAGCAACAACAGGTGATTCATCAGTAGATACGTACTTCCAAACAGCACGCTATTTAGATGAATCTGTAAAAGGCTTCATCGATTACTTGAAACAATCTGGTTTATATGATAACTCGATTATTGTTATGTATGGAGACCATTACGGTATTTCAGATAATCATAACGCAGCAATGTCAAAAGTAATGGGTAAAGAAATGAACTCATTTGAAAATGCACAGTTACAACGTGTACCATTAATCGTTCGTGTACCAGGAGTGAAAGGTGGCGTACAACATCAATATGGTGGTGAAATTGACGTTCTTCCAACGCTTTTACACTTACTAGGTACAGATACAAAGAATTATGTTCAATTCGGTTCTGATTTATTATCACCAGATCATAAACAAGTCGTTGCTTTCCGTAACGGTAACTACGTAAGCCCAACAGTTACTGCACTAAACGGCAAATACTATGATACAACAACTGGAAAGCCAGTAGAATTTACAGATGAAATAAAGAAAAATGAACAAATGGTTCAAAACTCACTAAAATACTCTGACCAAGTCGTAAATGGTGACTTATTACGATTCTACACACCGGAAGGATTCACTCCAGTAGATCGTTCGAAGTATAACTATAACAATCGTGATAAAAACAATACGAAGGTAAAAACGACTCCGGAAGGGGAAGCTAAATAAATAATAAAAGGCGCTATTCATATGAATAGCGCCTTTTATTTGTAAATATACCATCATTATTAGACAGAACCAGCTGTTGCTTTTTGTTTTGCCTTTCCGAAGAAAACTACACCGACGATGATAATAATGATAAATGCCCATTTCACGAAAGGGTTACTTTCGAAAAATCCAGCGAACCATTTCTCATCTACAATCATTTTTGTAGCAGTATAAGCTAAAACCGCTGCTCCAATCGTAATGATGACAGGAAAACGATCTACCCATTTTAGAATCAATGTACTGCCCCATACGACTACAGGAATAGAAACTAATAGCCCAATGATCACTAAAGAAAAGTTACCATGCGCAGCTCCTGCAACAGCGAGTACATTATCAATGCCCATTAACGCATCAGCAATAATAATAGTTTTAATAGCAGACCAAAATCCTTCTTCGGCTTTAATATCATGATTTTTGCCCTCAGCGATCAACTTGTAAGCGATCCATATAAGAAGTACACCACCAATTAGGAGTAACCCAGGTATTTTTAATAACCAAACGACAACTAGGGTAGCGAGGGCTCTAATAGCGATTGCCCCGACAGTACCCCATATAATAACTTTCTTTTGTTGGTCTTTTGGTAATCTTCTTGCTGCTAATCCAATTACGATGGCATTATCCCCGGCTAACACTAAATCGATTACAATAATGGCAAGCAAGGCAGACAAATACTCAGATGAGAGAAAATCCATATACATATCACTCCTTATGATTAATATGTGCTAAGCTATATTAAAAATTCTAAAGAGCTTTTTGTCATTGGTGTAAATGAATAATGAGGGGAACTTTAGAATTAAAGGTAAATAATGTATTCCAACGGGGGAAGGTATGCTGAAGTAATTTTTAAAGCACAATCATTGCACTACATAGAAACAAAAATTTGGACTTATATTTGGAGGTAATAAAAGATATTATATTAATAGAAAGCGATTACAAAATCTAATTTTGCAAAGTTAGTATCTATACTTGCAAGTCAATTAGTGAACAAGTATAGAAAGGGTGTACACCATATATGATATTAGATAATCGATGTGTAAATATTTTGCAACAAATTATTCAAGCAGAAGGTTATGTGTCTATAAATCAATTAATTGATGTAATTCAAGTTTCTAAGCGAACAATTTATTATGATATTAAGAAGATTGAAGATTGGTTACAAGAAGAAGGGCTACATTCAATTGAATATATCCGACCTTTAGGTTATTGCATAAGTAATGAAACGAAACAGATGATAGTAAAAAAATTAAATGAATTTACGAGTAATCAATATGAATATTCTCCACAAGAAAGAAAAATATGGTTAATTTTATACTTACTCATAAAGGAAAACAGAATTTTATTAGAAGACTTAATTGACCTTTTACAAGTAAGTCGTAATACTGTGCTTACAGATTTAAAAAAGCTAAAAGTAGAACTAAATAAGTATGATTTATTATTACAATTTGGGCGTAAACAAGGCTATCAAATTGCTGGAAATGAACAGGATAAACGAAATTTGTTAATTTCCAGTCTCTCTTTCATTATTACCAAAAACGGCTGGGAGTATTTAATATCACAAGTAAAATGCATTATGAGTGATATGAGGAATGAAAAAGATACTCTGGAACGAGAAACACTTTACAACATAAAAAATATTCTTTCAAACTGTGAAGGGTTTTTAGGTATCCAATATACAGATGAGGTGCTTGAAAATTTAAGCGTTTACATGTATTTGTTCCATAGACGTATTTTAAAAGGGCAGTACATTGAAATGGAAGAAGCAGAAAAAAATGTTCTTCGAGATTCAAAGCAATTTGAAGCAGCAAAGTATATCGCCAAGCAGTTTGAGCGAAAGTTTGCTGTTAAATTTCCAAGTGATGAAATTTATTATATTACGACGCATTTGTTAGGTGCAAAAGTAAATTACCAGGAAAATATGTATGAAAAAAATAATAAGGATGAAATACATTTGGTTGTTGACAGGATTATTAAAGAATTTCAGGACTATGCTTGCGTTATATTTGAAGATTTTAACGGGCTGTCTTCAGACCTATATTTGCATATGAAACCCGCGTTTTATCGGGTGAAGTATGGAATAGATATTGAAAATCCATTACTAAATACGATTCAGCAAAATTATAAAGAGGTATATTATCTTACGAAAAAAGTGATTCATCATTTTGAAGAATATGTGAGAAAATCTGTTTCAGATGATGAGATTGCATATATTACTATGCATTTTGGAGCGTGGATGAGGAAAGAAGGAATCGTTCCCAATCCGCGGAAAACTGCGCTACTTGTATGTCCGAATGGTATTGGAACATCACGTATGTTGCAATACCAATTAGAAAAATTATTTTCAAATGTGGATATATTAAATGCAATTTCAAAGCGAGAATATGAATCAAATACATTTGATGTAGATTGTATTATTACAACTACTGAAATTGAGAAGAGAGGGGTACCTGTTTTTAAGGTGAATCCAATTCTAACTGATTCTGAAAAAGCATCTCTTTTAAGAAACGTAAATGGAGTATTGTATGGTGAGAATCAAAAGGATTCTGTTGATGTAGTCATGGGAATTATTCGAAAATATTCCGATGTAGTAGATGAGCAATCTTTAAAAAGAGAATTGACTGAATTTATGAGTGGTCCGGTGTATTTTGAGAAGGAGGAGAAATATAAACCAATGTTAAACGAACTTTTAACTAAAGAGTTTATTCAACTTCAAAATCGAGTTGATAATTGGAAAGATGCGATAAAGGTAGCAGCTGAACCGTTATTACAAAATCAATATATCCTTGAAGAATATATTGATGAAATGATTGTAAATGTAGAAAAATTAGGTCCCTATATTGTTATTGCACCTAAAATTGCAATACCACATGCTCGTCCAGAAGCAGGAGTTAAGCAGCTAGGAATGAGTTTACTACAGTTAAAAGAAAGTGTTTCATTTTCAGAAAAACAAGAGCATGCTGCTAATTTGATTATTGTGCTAGCGGCTATAGATAATGAAACACATTTAAAAGCATTAGCACAATTAAGTGAGATGCTATCAGAACAAAAAAATGTGGAAATGTTAATTCATTCAGATTCAAAAGATAAATTATTAGAAATGATAGCTAAATATTCTAATTAAAGGGGAAATTAAAATGAAAAAAGTATTAGTTGTATGTGGAAATGGTTTAGGAAGTAGTTTTATTGTGGAAATGAATGTGAAGAAAATTTTAAATGAACTAGGATTACAAGCAGAAGTATCTCATACAGATTTAGCTTCTAGTAAATCTGAGCAAGCTGATTTATATTTAGGTGCAAAAGATATTATTTGTAATCTTGAAGATGGCACACGCACAGTTGCTGGTTTAACAAATATTTTAGATCAAAATGAAATTAAAGAAGCATTACAAAAACACCTGATGTAGTACAGTGAAAGGGGAGTAATGCTATGTTTGATATAATAATGAAGGATATTTTGGGACAGCCTGCAATATTAGTTGGATTATTTGCTATGTGTGGTTTACTACTGCAAAAGAAAAACTTTGCAGACACAGTTTCAGGAACCTTAAAAACAATTATGGGCTTTGTCGTTTTAGGAGGCGGAGCTACTATATTAGTAGGAGCTTTAGACGTTTTTGGTAAAATATTTGATAAAGCATTCCATATTAAAGGTATAATTCCAAATAATGAAGCTGTTGTTGCAATAGCTCAGCAAACATTAGGAAAAGAAACGGCATTAATCATGGTATTTGGTATGATTACAAATTTAATAATTGCACGATTTACGAAATTTAAATATGTATTTTTAACTGGTCATCATACCTTATTCATGGCATGTTTAATTTCAGCGGTATTTTCAACTACAGGGATGCAAGGCGCTTCACTAGTCATTATTGGGTCAGTTATTTTAGGGTCACTTATGGTGATTTTTCCAGCATTACTACAACCGTATGTTAGAAAGATTACAGGGATGGATGATATTGCAATTGGCCATTTCGGTTCAGTTGGATATTTAGCGGCAGGGTTTGTTGGAAGTAAATTTGGAAATAAAGAAAAAACAACAGAACAAATTCAAGTTCCGAAATCACTTGGTTTCTTACGTGATACATCAGTATCTATGTCATTAACGATGGCTGTATTGTTCTTTATTGTTGCGCCATTTGCTGGTAAGGAGTTTATCGAAACTGAATTAAGTAACGGACAAAATTATCTCGTTTATTCTTTCATGCAGGCCATTACGTTTGCAGCAGGTGTATATATTATTCTAGCAGGTGTACGTATGTTAATTGCAGAAATTGTACCTGCATTTAAAGGTATTGCAGATAAACTTGTACCAAATGCAAAACCAGCATTAGATTGTCCAACAATCTTTCCGTTTGCACCAAATGCAGTTATTATTGGCTTTTTAACAAGTTTTATTGCTGGACTTCTTTCCATGTTTCTTCTTCCATTTATCGGTTTAAGTGTAATAGTACCGGGATTAATTCCTCACTTCTTCACAGGAGCAACAGCAGCTGTATTTGGAAATGCAACAGGAGGTAGAAGGGGAGCGATACTTGGCGCTTTTGTAAATGGGTTACTAATTTCATTCCTACCAGCGATATTATTACCTATATTAGGTGGTTTAGGATTTGAGAATACAACATTCGGGGATTCTGATTTCGCAGTGGTCGGTATTTTGATTAGTGAAATTGTGAAGTTAGTAGGCTATATTTTTTAATATATGGGATAAAAAAAGACTTGATAACCTACTAAAGGGAATCAAGTCTTTTTATTACATACGATTATCATGCCAGAAGTTTAATGGGAAGTGTTCGTTCTCATTATATGCTTCTAATTCATATCCTTTTTCTTTCAGTCCTTTAATAATTCCAGGTACTGCTTTTACCGATTGTGGATGAATATCATGCATAAGGATAACTTCTGTTGGATTTGTAGCACCATGTAGTACGTTCTCTACAATTTTAGCAGATGCAGCATCAACTTGCATTTTGTTATATTTCCAGTCTAAAGAATCAATTGTCCAATCCCAAACCTTTAAGCCATTTTCTACAACTTTGTTGCGAAGAGCTTCGTTTAATCCTGGCATTGATCCGTAAGATGGGCGAGTTAATACTGGTGATTTACCTAAAACACCAGCGATTAAGCCTTGATCTTCCTTCATTTCATCTACATAATGACCTTCAGTGTAAAGTTTCTTGTAGTTATGAGTCATACTGTGCATCCCAACGTAGTGGCCTTCAGCATCTTCGCGTTTTACAAGATCAGGGAAAGCTTTTACGTTTGAACCAATTAGGAAGAATGTTGCTTTTGCATTTTCTTTCTTTAACATATCTAAAAGCTCAGCTGTGTATTTTCCGGGACCGTCATCAAATGTTAAGTAAGCGACTTTTCTAACTTGTCCGTTATAATGCTTTGGAGCTTCTTTCGGAGCAAGAGATGTTTGAATCTCACTTACAAGTTGAACAGATTTTGCTTCATCCTCTGTACTAGCTAAAGCAGTATGTACTGATCCTAAAGCGGCTTCGTATGTAAATAATACCCCCGCACAAACCAACATAGCCCTTTTTACCAAAGTTGTCATTCGAATTCCATTGTGCATAATTTTCCTTCTCTCTATAAAAGTTCTACTCTACTATATTAGCAATTATAGGTAGGGAAATGCAAAAAAACTTTTTTACAAGTGTAAAAAAGTTTACTCAAAAGTATGCAAGATTTTATATCAATTGCAGTTTTGAAAAATAGGATGAAATTAAACTTTATTATTTAAACTTTCAATCATCAAATTATACTTTCGTATCACTTCATTTTCATTCCAATTATTGATTCGAATATTTTTGTTTTTTATTAAAATATTCGTAAAGAAACAATTACATAAAAAAAGGAGTGGGAATATGAATAATTATATTTGCACTACATGTGGAGTACAGTATCTCGAAAATGAAGAAGCACCTTCTCGTTGTAAAATTTGTAATGAGGAAAGACAATATGTTAATCCAATTGGGCAGTCATGGACAACATTAGAAACAATGCAAAATAGCAATTTATACAAAAACGAAATAATAAAAGAAGAAAGCGGTTTGTATAGCATTACTACTAAACCTAAATTTGCGATTGGACAAACAGCATTTTTAATACAAAGTAAAACTCTAAATGTTATGTGGGATTGCATTAGTTATTTAGATGATAAAACGATACAACGTATATATGATTTAGGTGGTATTCAAGCAATAGCACTTTCTCATCCACATTATTACTCTACACAAGTTAAATGGGCGGAAACATTCAATGTACCTATTTATATTCATGAAGATGATAAAGAGTGGGTGGTTCGTCCGAGTAAGCAAATTAAATTTTGGTCTGGGGAGCATCTGATATTATCGGAAGAACTTATATTGCACCGCTTAGGAGGCCATTTTAAGGGCGGGACTGTTATACATTGGAAAGATGGTAATGAAGGGAAAGGTATTTTGTTATCAGGTGATATTATACAAGTAGTTTCGGATCGAAAATGGGTAAGTTTTATGTATAGTTATCCCAATCTCATTCCATTACCAGCGAATAAAGTTAGAGATATGGCAGAGAAAGTAAAAGATATCCAATTTAGTCGACTATATAATGCATTTCATGGTGTGGTGGAAGATGCGAATAAAGCTGTACAAAGATCTGCTGATCGGTATATAAAGGCCCTGCAAGGAGAACTATTTCATACGTAATAGCTTGTATTTTATCTCTACATTTATATAACTAATTTTATATGAATTTTATACGAAAGTCCTATTGTTTATTAACTAATAGGTCTTTCAACTTAGGAAGCTCACACTAATGAGGGATGTTAAAGGGAATATATGTAACCTATATTAATTACTATAAAGCTTTGGAAAATGAAAAGGAGGAGATTTGCATGAAGAATTGGGTTCAATTTAGAATTGCAAGACCAACAGATAAATTTGAAGAAGTGATAAGTTTTTATGAAACAGGATTAGGACTAAAACGTATAGGGGAATTTCACAATCACGAAGGATATGACGGGGTTATGTTTGGATTACCAGATGAAGAGTATCATTTGGAGTTTACTACACATGTTAATGGAAGTCCATGTCCGGCACCGACAAAAGATAATTTACTAGTTTTTTATATGCCTAATAAAGATGAAATTGAAAAGATAGTGAATCGATTAAGTAATATGGGCTATCATGAGGTGGAACCAGAAAACCCGTATTGGATAGAGAAAGGAACCACAATAGAGGATCCAGATGGTTGGAGAATTGTGCTTATGAATGCAGCTGAATAAGGAAACTATTTTCATATGAAATAGAGTGTAACAAAATGATTTAGACATAAATCCCTGCAGTGTTTGTAGGGATTTTTATATAAGAAAATCTTATTGAGAGAGTTATTAAAATGTAGAAAGTATTTTTGCTAAGAACAAATGTAATAAACATAATTTATGAAGGAGGTATAAAAGTATGATAGTAAACCATTTTGAAGAGTTTTCTAAACATGTTGGAAATACACCTCTCATGAAATTAAAATGCGAAGAAACGAAGAACCTTTCTATCTATGCTAAATGTGAATGGCACAATCCTACAGGATCGATTAAGGATAGGGCAGCACTTGCAATGATTAATAAATATTTACAAGAAGCGGACAAAATACAAAATATTTTAGAGTATAGTGGTGGAAGCTTAGCGAGGTCAATTGGGTGTATTTGTAATTATTTAGGGATTGAATGCACGTTAGTGTTAAGTTCTGCAATTGGTCAATCTCTATTAAATAAACTCGAATATTATGGTGCTAACGTAATCTTAGTTGATAAATGTAAGGGGTTTTACGCTGTAATTGAGAAGGCAATAGAGATTAGCAAACAAAAGCCAGAATTATACTTTTTATTCCAACACTATAATAATGCAAATATAGTAAGTCATATTGAAGGTACAGGGCGAGAAATTATTGCACAAATGATTGGAAAACCAATACATGCATGGGTAGCATCTGCTGGTACTGGTGGAACTCTAATGGGAGTCTATACAGCAATAAAGAATTATACAAAAAATGTTGAACTACATTTAGTAATGCCTGCTGAATTGCCCTATGGCTCGGAACAACCACCAAATGATTTAAAGAAATATGCTGGATCCGGTGGGTTCGGCTTAGGAAGGAAACAACATTTCATAGAACAGGAAGAAAATTTGATAGAAAAACAATGGACTTATTCATATGAAGATACCCTGTATGAAATGGCACGTTTTTATAAAGATACTGGTATAAAAATAGGAACTTCTGCGGCAGCGAATTTATTAGCAGCTAAACAAATTGGGAAAGAAAAAGGTGCGAATTTTAATGTAGTTACAGTTTTTCCGGATGCAGGGTCAATAGAAGAGTGGTCAGATGTAAAAAATTTAGTTGAAAAAATAGGTGATTGAGAGGACCATTAAAAGTTCTTTCGTAGTTTATATCTTATTCTACGCAAAATTGATACCATCAAAAAACTCTATGTTTAACATGTACAGTTTTTTGATGGTGTAGCTGTGCAATCTTTAGAAATTTCACATACCGTATTTTAAAAATAAATATAGGAAAACCGAAAAGTAATGTAGAATATATCGTACATACATATATACAGTCAACATAAAAGATAAAGAGGTGGGTATATGTTACTTGAGGAAGTAATGCGGCAACTAGAGGAATATGGAACAGAACAAAATCGAAAAACGTATAAAAACCACGGAGCGAAAGAGCCGTTATTTGGAGTTAGTTTTGCGAATTTAAAATTGTTAAAAAAGAAGATAAAAAAAGATCACGATTTAGCAGTTGGATTGTGGGGAACGAAAAATATGGACGCAATGACATTAGCAACTTATATTTTAGACCCGAAAAAAATAACGACAGAACAGCTTAATAGTTGGATTCAGGATGTTGATTATTACTGTTTAATGGATGTTCTTATGACATCTATATGTACTTCGCCAATTGCAATAGAAAGAATAGAAGAGTGGACAAAGTCTAATGATGAATGGATTGGAAGAGCTGGCTGGTCTTTATTAGCAAATATAGCGATTAAAAATAAAACGTTACATGATGGTTTCTTCTCTCCATACTTAGAAGAGATTAAAGAAAATATACATAATGAAAAAAATAGAAAAAAAGAAGCGATGAATAGTGCTTTAATCGCAATAGGAATTCGTAATGAAGACTTAGAGCGACAAGCAATTGAAATTGCACGTGAAATTGGAAAAGTAGAGGTTGATCACGGTGCAACATCATGTAAAACACCAGATGCAGAAAGCTATATAAAAAAAGCGAGAGAAAGAGCTGAAAAAAAGAAAGTGAAATAAGAAAAGAGGAACGGCTATGAAACCAATTGAAGCAGCACAAAGCATAATTACATCACAATTTCCGAATTGTGATGTAGCTTTACTCGGTGGAAGCGTTGCACGAGGAGAAGCGACGAAAACATCTGACCTTGATATTGTAATAGTTGACCAAAGTTTAACTTCTTGTTATAGAGAATCTTTCTATAGTAATGGATGGCCTGTTGAGGTGTTTGTTCATAATTTTGAAACATATAAAACCTTTTTCAAAATGGATTGTGATCGAGGGAGACCGTCGTTACCACAATTAGTTTCAGAAGGGATTGCATTAAAAGGGGAAAAGGAAATTGTTGAGAGATTAAAAAAAGAAGCGAATGATTTACTACATAAAGGACCAGCTAAATGGTCCGAAGAAACGATTAAGCAGAAGCGATATTTTATTACGGATACTTTAGATGACTTTATTGGTGCAACAAAAAGAGAAGAAGAATTGTTTATCGCTAATTTATTAGCGGATTTAGTACATGAATATGTATTAAGAGTAAATGGTAAGTGGCTTGGGAGTTCAAAATGGTTTATTAGGGTGCTAAGAAGATATGATGAGCAATATGCAAACAAATTTGTAGCGGCTTTTGATTATTTTTATAAAACGGGAGAGAAAAATGAATTAATTCATTTTATAGAAAAGACGTTAGAACAGTATGGTGGAAGAGTGTTCGAAGGATTTTCTATTGGTAAATAAAAAGGGGAGAGAAAAATGAATGTACCATATGTTCAATTAAGAGAATTGACACTAGATGATGTAGAAGATCGCTATCAATGGTCATTAGATAGAGATGTAACAAAGCATTTAGTCGTACCAGATCAATATCCTCCGTTCACTCGTGGAGATACGAGAAACTGGATTGAAGCTTGTATAAGTCGAAAAAATGGTTATGAACAAAGGGCAATCGTTACTGAGGCAGGTATACATATTGGATGGGTAGACCTTAAAAATTTTGATAAAACAAATAAAAATGCTGAACTAGGAATTGCGATTGGAAATAAAGACTATTGGGGTAAAGGATTTGGAATGGCAGCTCTAAACAGCATGTTACAAATAGGTTTTTCTCAGTTTGAATTGGTGAAAATTTGGTTACGTGTAGATGAAGATAATACAAAAGCTAAAAAGAGTTATGAAAGTGCCGGATTTGTATGCGAAGGGTTAATGAGAAATGATCGATTGAGACAGGGGAAGTTCATTCATCGCAATCGTTACAGTATATTAAAAGAAGAGTATGAATCAAAAAAAGTAGCCCATAAAAATATTATGTGAATTAAAAAGGGGAAGATAAAATGATTCGATTACTTACAAAAGCGGATGCAAAACAATATTGGGAGTTACGTTTACAAGCATTACAAGTAAATCCAGAAGCATTTATAACGACTTATGAAGAAGCAGTACGTCAAGAAAACCCTCTTGAACGAGTTGCTAGTAATCTTTCATCCAATAGTAGTTTTACATTTGGTGCTTTTAATAATGAAAATCGTTTAGTTGGGGTTGTTACTTTATTAACAGAAGAAAAAGACGCATATAAGCATAAAGGACATATCGTTGCAATGTATGTAGATACTGAAAATCGAAGAAGTGGTCTTGCACGTGATTTAATACGTAAAGCAATTGAAAGGGCAAAAGAGATGAAGCTAGAGCAATTGAATTTAGGGGTTGTGTCAACGAACGAACCAGCAAAACGCTTATATGAATCAATGGGATTTAAAACGTACGGAATTGAAAAAAGGGCTATAAAAATGAATGGTTTGTATAGTGATGATGAACATATGGTGTTGTTCTTTTAAGAGAGGAAGTTTTGTATGAAAGATCTCTATTTAGAAAGAAATATGGACCCTCAAGTAGCGATTTTGTATGCGACGGTTGCTGATACGTTTAATAGATTGCAAAGGCTAGTAGAAGGTACTGAAGAGAACGAACTATCCTATAAAGGGTCTGAAAATAATGAAAATAGTATTGGGCAGTTACTTCAGCATTTAGCAGTTGTCGATTTACATTGGGTGTATCGTTTCAAGGGAGAAGATGTTCCAACAACATTTGAAAATAAATATGGGCCTATGTTGAATGAAGTAGGAGAAATACCGAGTTTAAGAAAATACACGTTGCAAGAGTTAATGCAAGATTATGAAGCAGTGCAAAAATTGTTTTATGAAGAATGTATGAAACTAACAGAAACTGATTTAACGCGGAAAGTTTTGTATGAAAAAGGGGAAAATGCGACTATAAGATGGGGAATATGGCATATAGCAGATCATAATCGGTATCATCAAGCTCATATAAGTCGATTGAGGAAATTATATAGAGCTAGATTACATACAAGTTAAAGATTGTGAATTTTAATTATATTTATTTTGTTGTATAGTATTAGGAAGAAACTAAACAAGGGGTTTTACAATGAAAGCAATTGTTATAGGGATACTGGCATCATTTTTCTTTGCCTTTACCTTTGTTTTAAACCGGGCAATGGACTTAGAAGGTGGAAGCTGGATTTGGAGTGCATCATTACGGTATTATTTTATGGTTCCAATGCTATTACTTATTGTTATGTATAGAGGGAACTTAAAGCAACTCTTTCAATATATGAAAAACAATCCGAAAGAATGGTTAGTATGGAGTATCGTTGGATTTGGTCTCTTTTATGCACCGCTCAGTTTTGCTGGAGCGTTCGGACCAGGTTGGCTCGTTGCATCAACATGGCAAATTACAATTGTTGCAGGGATTTTGTTAACACCATTTTTTGCGGTGGATCCACTACATAAAAAACTTCCGATGAAGGAATTAGTTATGTCGGGCATTATTTTATTCGGTGTTGTTCTCATGCAAGTAGAACATGCTTCTTCATTAGGTATTCGTGAAACCGTTTTATGCGTAGTTCCTGTACTTATTGCAGCATTTGCGTATCCTCTTGGAAATAGAAAAATGATGCAAGTTTGTAAAGGGGAATTAGATGTATTTCAGCGAGTACTCGGTATGACATTAGCAAGTTTACCATTTTGGTTTATTCTATCTGGTTACGAAGTATCTACAAATGGATTACCATCAAGTAGCCAAGTTTTTCAATGTTTTATTGTAGCAGTTAGTTCTGGGTTAATCGCGACAGTATTATTTTTCTTTGCAACAGATCTTGTGAAAGATGATCCGCAAAAACTAGCAACAGTGGAAGCGACGCAGTCTGGTGAAGTTTTATTTGCGCTAGTAGGAGAGCTGATCTGGTTATCTGCACCAATTCCGTCATCATTATCTTGGGTTGGTATGAGTCTCGTTATTATTGGGATGATACTTCATAGTTATGTGGCTGTCGTTGTAAAAAAAGAAGAAAAAATAACGGCGTAATGAGACTAGCTCTTTTTATTAAGAGCTAGTCTTTTTTCGTAGAAAGGGATGAAAGTATGAATTTACAACGTGTTGAACAACTTGAAAAAGATTCAATATTAAATGTGCTACAATATGCCGTCGGTCCAAAAGAAATAAGCTTAAAGAAAGCAGTATTACTTTATCAAAGTAATAAAGGGACTTTGTACAAATATGAAGAAAAAGCTTGTATAGGTATTGAAGTAATCGGAGCAACTAAAGCACGAGTATGTCATATAGCAGTGGCTCCAGATTATCGTCAAAAAGGAATTGCACTGCAAATGATTAAAGAGGTTGTAAGAATATATCAATTGACTTATATAGAAGCAGAGACAGACGATGGGGCGGTAGAATTTTATAAAAGAATTGGTTTTCAAGTTAAAAATTTAGAAAAATATACGGGAATCGAAAGATTTCATTGTTATTTGGAAAAATAGTATAAAAATATGCATATGGAGTATAGTTTGAAAAAATAGGATTTACATTTTTCTTCATTTCAAAAAACTCTCGCTCATCATTATCTACGATTTTAATAGAGTTTTGAGGCTTCAGTACACCAATATACATATTTTTGTAGTAATGAATATGATTAAGTTAAAAATTAAGAAAAATATGATAATATACTTATATAAAAGTTTAAATTTATGTGGCTAGTGGGGGAACTAATATGAAAATGAATGAAATAGTAGCAAGTACACAATTTCCAAATACAATCGAAACTATAACAAAAGATTTAAAAGCATTAGGAATTGAAAAAGGAATGATAATTATCGTTCATTCATCATTAAGTTCTATCGGGTGGATATCTGGTGGTGCGGTTGCCGTAGTAGAAGCATTAATGAAAGTTGTTACGGAAGAGGGAACGATAATAATGCCAACACAATCTTCGGATTTATCCGATCCGAAGCATTGGTCCAGACCGCCTGTACCGGAAGACTGGTGGCAAATTATCCGAGATAACGTCCCAGCATTTGATCCACGTATAACCCCAACAAGGGGAATGGGTGAAATAGTTGAATGTTTTCGTACATATCCGAATGTAGTACGTAGTAATCATCCGTTAGGAAGTTTTGCTGCATGGGGAAAACATGCAGTAGAAATAACAATGAACCATACGTTATCAATGAGCTTTGGAGAAGAATCTCCATTAAGAAAAATATACGATTTAGACGGTTACGTATTATTAATTGGTGTTGGATACGATTCCAATACGTCTGTTCATTTATCCGAGGTGCGCACTGGTGCATGTGAGTTAATACAAGTAGGAGCACCTATTATAGAAAATGGTGAAAGAGTGTGGAAAGAGTTTATTGAAATGGATTACGAATCTGAGAAGTTTGTAGAAATTGGTGTGGAGTTTGAGCGAAAAGGAACTGTAAACAACGGGAAGATAGGGAATGCAACGTGTCGTCTAATGAAACAGCGTGATATAGTTGACTTTGGAACAGAATGGTTTCGTAAGAAAAATTAGTAAGGGATGGTTACAATGAAGGGGAAAAAGGTATTAATTACGAGCGGTGGTTGTCTAGAAAAATGGGATCAAGTACGCGGGCATACGAATATGGCCAAAGGTACAATCGGAAGGATAATCGCAGAAGAACTTCTAGCTAAAGGGGCACATGTTATATATTTACACGGTTATTTTGCGGAGAAACCGAGTGATGTACATAGAGGGTTAGAATTACATCCGTTTGAAGGAATCGTTGATTTACAAGATAAAATGAAAAGTATCATCAAACATGAAAAGGTTGATGCAGTCATTATGGCAGCGGCTGGATCAGATTGGATTGTGGAGAAGATTTGTGATCAAGATGGTAATGTTCTTAATATGAACGGAAAAATTTCAAGTGATATAGCACCGATTATTCATTTTCAAAAGGCTCCAAAAGTATTAAAACAAATAAAAGAATGGGACCCAGAAACAGTACTTGTTGGTTTTAAACTTGAAAGTGATTTAAGTGAAGAAGAACTGTTTGAAAGAGCAAAAAATAGAATGAAAGAAGCAAGGGCGAATGTAATGATTGCGAATTCACCACATTCTTTATATTCGCGCGGAGCCGTACATTATGTAATTGGACAGGATGGTAAAGGGAAGTTGTGTAATGGGAAAGATGAAACAGCGAAAGAAATTGTCAAAAGCTTAGAGATATTATGTAATCGTGTCACTGCTTTTTAAAATTAAGTTTTTAGATAAGAATGAATCCGCATAGTAATAAGTAAGCGAAACTTTAATTGGTGGGAATTTTACTTTTACACGAATGTGAAGCGTATACCAATCAAGAGCTATACACAGAATAATTGGTGAGGAGTGGATTCTATGGAACATTTATTAAAGCAAGCTATTAAACTTAGAAACGAAAAGAAATATGCGCAGTCTAAAGAGATACTTATAGGATTAACAAACTTTACAAAGGATGCAGAAGTACTGTATCAGTGTGCGTGGATACATGATGTAATGGGGCTAGAAACAGAAGCAGTTCCGTATTATGAGCAGGCAATCGCAAATGGACTTGATGGCGAATCGCTTTGCAGTGCTTATATTGGTTTAGGAAGTACATATCGTTGTATAGGGGAATATGAAAAGGCAATTACAGTATTAGAAGCTGGGGTGAAAAAATTCCCAGAGAACGCTCCGATGAAAGTATTTTTATCATTAGCAAAATATAACGTAAACGATCACGAATCAGCGATGAAATTATTACTTGAAACTGTCGTGAAAGTAGAGGAAGTAAAAGAATTTGAACGTGCCATTTCATTTTATAAAGACCATTTAAATGAGGTTTTTAAATAAGGGAGTAAACGTATGAATATTACACTATCGCGAAGGCGAAAAGGTATTTGGATTGGACTCGTCTCTTTAATTATGCTATCAAACTATTTATTGTATGCTCTTCCAATAGTACCAGCTGCGCCGAAAGAAGTTGTGCTTGGGTCATTATTAGATTGCATGTTTGTCATTCCGATCATCACGTATTTCTTCATTATTCGAAAAAGATACTCGTTAACGTATATAGTTCCTGTTGTAATAGCTGGTTATATTTTTGCAAGATTTATTATTCCAAGTGACTATTTACAAGATTTTTCATACGTTTCTTATATTATTGTTGCGGGTGAAATTGTATTTGTAGGTCTAGAATTATTCCTTCTCTATAAAATTGTTAGAGTGCTTCCTAAAATAATAAAAAGATATAAAGAATATAGAAGAGAAAATTATTCCTTTTCTTATGCGATTGATGCAGCATTTGAAGCTACTATGAAAAGAAATAAATTAATAGATATCATTGTAACGGAGTGTAAGTTAATCTATTATGCATTTTTATCGTGGCGTGAAAAAGTACCAGAAGGTGAATCCGTATACTCATATCACAAAAAGACTGGTGCAATAGGTGTATATATCATGATCATCCATGCGACCTTAATAGAAAGTATCGGTTTTCATTATTTGTTTCATCAATGGAATCCGGTTGTAGCATGGGTGTTACTTATTTTAAACGTATATGCAATGTTTTATTTTTTAGCTGAAATACAAGCAATGCGTAAAAATCCACTTGTCGTAACAGAAGAACAAGTAATCATTCAAATTGGATTAGGAAAGAAAATTGTTATACCATTTACACAAATTGATAATATTGCGTTCTACAAGGGTGAATTGCTATCGGCAAAAGAAGGGAAACAGGTATTGGATGCAACTGTTATGGAGTTCATAAAAGAACCTGCTACTTTTGAAATAACATTAAAAGAGCCAGTGAAAGCACAGTTGTTATATGGCTTTTCTAAAACAGTAAGTCGTGTTCACTTAAATGTTGATGAAGAGCGAAAATTTTATGATGCGGTTAAGGAAAAGTTAAAACATGAGTAATAGTGCTGTTAGTTACATAAAAACAAATGAGCTTCCGTTAGAAGTGAAAAAATATGAAACATGGATAGTGAAAAACTCTTTCTAAATAAGAAGGAGTTTTTATTGTGTACTTGTATAAATCATTATATAAAAAACTATATACTTCTTTATCACTACATAAATAGATATAATTGAGGATAGAACTAGCGTAAGGGGAAACAAAATAATGAATAAGTTACTTACATCGAAAATTGAAATTATAGAAAGAAAAATCCGGTATAACTCAACGATAGTAGATCACAATTGCTTATTACTTGAAAAGCAATCACAAAGTATCGTTTTATTTCACGAGGTGCAGTATTCATTTACAATGACTGCAAAAGATACTAAGTTAACAATCCCAAAAGGGAGTTATACAATCGCATATTACTGGAAAGATCGTTCGTACAATTTATACGTTTGGAGAGATATAAAAGGAAATTATTTAGGTTCCTATTTTAATATCGTAAAAAACACACAAATAAAAGACGAAGTGGTTTCCTTCGAAGATTTAATCATCGATATTATGGTACTTCCAAATGGAGAATACTTCATATTAGATGAGGATGAATTACCAGAACCATTAGGAAATTTCGAAGGTGGTTATGTGAAGGAAGCTCTTTATGGACTGAAAGAAATCATTCAAAAAGAGCTTCCACAAATAGTTTTGGAGACAGCCAGGGCGCAGAAGAACTAAAATTTAATTACATAAATATTTTGAATGGAAATGAGTAGTCTCAAGTTATATGATCTAACTTTTTTGATAAATCTAAGGTTAGTAGCATATTTCTTGAGATTACTTTTTTTGTAGAAATTTCGTTGCTTAGTTATTAAATTGATTTTAAATTTATGAAATAAGATTGACTGAATCAAGTTCAGTCGTTTATGATTGAATCAGATTCAGTCGCAAGAAAAAAATAGGAGATGACCTATGAAAAGAATATCAAAAGAACCAGATATAAGACGGCAAGAGTTAATGGATATTGGTTTTGAACTATATATGAAAAATGGTATGAAAGGATTTGGCATAAAAGATGTTGTGAATCATGCAGGTGTAGCAACGGGTTTATTTTATTATTACTTCAAGTCTAAGGAGGATTTTGTTGATGAAGTTTTAAATGACTTTATTGTGAAAAATATGGAGTTAATTGAAGAAATACTTATTTCAAATGAACGGTCTGTCATGCAAAAGATGAAAGATTCACTAGATATATTTTGGACATTTATTGAAAAGTTAGCACCCTATAAAAATGTGAGTTCGTTTCAAACGGAACAACATTTTCAACTGGAACAGAAATTATTCGCACGTATGCAACCGTTAATTAGACAAGTAATTGAAGAGGGAGTAAACATAGGTTTTTTTTATACTGATAACTCGTTATTAGCTTCTGGGTTTATTCTATACGGTCTTAGCAGTATTGCTCATTCAGAAGTAAAGTTGAATCTAGATACAAAACATGAAATGGTTAATTTAGTATTAACTACACTACGATACAATCAAAAGGAAGGAGAAAGTTTATGAAAATTATTATCGATGGAAATAATATCTCACAAGAGCAACTTATAAAATGGAAAAGAGAACGGATAAAAAAAGTATTATATACATTAGGACATAAAGAGCCTGAAATAAATGATACAGACGTCATGATAAAACAGCTAACGGAAATAAAGTTGCGATATACATACAATGAAGTGTACGAAAAGTTGAAATCAAAACTTAGATTAAGTGCAATAGGTATGCGTATCTGTACTCTTTTATCTGGTGATAGACGAAAATTTTCAAAAACTAGTATTTATTTAGATGGGATTACAGCAGAAGTAGCTATACATGGAATTGATAGTTTGATGCTTGAACAATCACGTGAAAATAACAAAGTGAATTTATCTGCTTGTCCTGATCACTATGTACTAAGACCCTTTGGGGAAAATGAATTAGAGGTTATCGAAACTACTGGTAATTCTCCGTTTCCAGTTCAATTTTTCATTGTTTTTGGTGACGAAACCGGATTAAAAACACCGAGAGATAAATCTTATCAATACCAATCAACAGGTGTTGCACGTATGAAAGATGGTACTACTATTGGTGGAGTTCGACATCAATTTAAAGATACTGATACAGGGATAGAAGTAAGTCTAGTTGTTGAGTTCCCAGCCCTTTGTCCTAATAGCCTAATTAAATCCCATCAAATGCATTTAGCATGTGAGTTTTCTTATTGGTTACAGTGGATTAAAGATCAGAAGAAATAGTAAGTAAATGATATCGTTCAAATAAACAACAGTAAAAATGTTCAAACGAATCATATGTATGTTTTGATAAAACCTAGTTGACTTATCGGAAATATTTGTATAATATGTACTTAATTCCATAACGTATTGCTGATTGGAGAAACCAAAGGCATTTTATCTGTTGATAAAATGCCTTTGGTTTTTTTATTGCACAAATACTGAATCTGTTCATTTATATGAATCATTTTAAGGAGGGGAAGAAATGACTGTTTCAATTGATGGGGTATCAAAATATTTTTTGAAACAAACTGGTACTGTTCAAGTATTAGAGAATATTAATTTTCAATTAGAGAAAGGGGATTTTGTTACAGTAATTGGTCCGAGTGGGTGTGGAAAAAGTACATTACTAAAAATTGTTGCAGGTCTAGATAATGATTTTGAAGGTGAAGTTGTTATTGACGGGGAGTCTATCTTAAAACCGAGTAAGAAACAAGGTTTTATTTTTCAAGAACATAGGCTTTTTCCATGGTTAACAGTTGAAGAAAATATAGCGGCAGATTTGTCGTTAAAAGATAAGTATGTGAAAGATAAGGTGAGAGAATGGGTTGAAATCGTTCGGTTAGATGGCTTTGAAAAATCGTATCCGAAAGAAATTTCAGGCGGGATGTCACAACGTGTTGCGATAGCGAGAGCGTTATTAAGAGATCCAAATGTATTATTACTTGATGAACCTTTTGGAGCGCTAGATGCTTTTACTCGAAGTCATTTGCAAGAAGTATTGCTAAATATTTGGGAGCAGAAGAAAACAACAATGATATTCGTTACACATGATATAGACGAAGCGATATATCTTTCAAACCGAATCATCATTATGAGTGCAAAGCCTGGAAAAATACATAAAGTAATTGAAAATAATTTGCCTTATCCGCGAAATAAAACTTCTCAATCGTTCCAACAACTTCGAACGAAAGTATTACAGCAGTTTGAATATGGAGGATTGATTCAAACAAGTATATAGGAAAAGGGTGATTTTATATGTATAAAAAATTTAAAGTTCTTTCTTTTGCTTTAGCTATATCAGTATGTTTATTAGGATGTGAAAAAAGTACAGCAAGTAGTAAGAAAGAAGATGTAACAATACAAATTGGTATACAACAAGGATTAAGCCCGCTATTACTAGCAAAGAAAAAGGGGTGGTTTGAAGAGGAGTTTAAAAAAGAAGGAGTTAAAGTGAAATGGACAGAGTTCCAAAGTGGACCTCCTTATTTTGAAGCAATCGCATCAAACCGATTAGACTTTGGTGAAGTAGGGAATTCTCCAGTCATTTCAGCGCAAGCAGCAGGTATTGGATTTACCGAAATCGCCAATACAAGTTATGCGAGAAAAGGAACTGGAATTCTTGTTCAAAAAGATAGCAAGATTGCGAGTGTAAAAGAGTTAAAAGGTAAAAAAATTGCAGTAGCAAAAGGAAGTAGTGCTTTTAATTTATTGTATCGAGCACTTGATAAAGAAGGGATTGATTCAAAAGATGTAAATGTCATTCAATTACAACCAGATGAAGCGCAGCCTGCATTCGAATCAGGATCAGTAGATGCATGGGCGATTTGGGACCCTTTCATATCATTACATACGTTAAATAAAGGTGCGAAGGTGATTGCAGACGGTGAAACATTAAATGCCTCTTCACCAGAATTTTTAATTACGAGAACAAAATTTGCGAAAGAACATCCAGAATTAGTTGAGAAATTCCTCAAAGTTTATGAGAAAGCACGTGTATGGCAAGATGCTAACTTAGATGAAGCAATAAAAGTATATACTTCTGTAAAAAAGATAGATGCGGAGATCGTAAAAGAAGTGTTTAATCACGACAAACCAATTTTAGTTCCGGTAACGAAGGAAATAATAGCAGAACAACAAAAGACAGCGGATTTTCAATATAAGCTCGGTTCTATAAAGAAAGAAATTAAGACGGAAAAAGTTGTAGATAATTCTTTCGTAGAAAAAGCATTGAAAGCGAAGTGAAAAGAGGTTTTGTAAAGTGGAAAATACGAAAGCTGTTATTAAACCAACGAGTATAACGATTGAGAAAAACAGCGTCAAGAAGGTGCGAAAGTTAAATGTAAAGGTTTTAGTAAGGGCGATTACTATACCGGTTATTATATTAATAATTTGGCAGTTGGCTGGCGTATTCGGTCTTGTTTCTAAAACAGTTTTACCAACACCATTAGATATTTTTCTAGCTTTCCAAGAGCTTATTAAAACAGGAGAGTTATTCGGCCATTTAAGTATTAGTGTATTCAGGGCTGCGGCTGGTTTCTTTATTGGTGGGGGCTTAGGAATCATTTTAGGAACGATTGTTGGATTTTCAACGAGAAGTGAGCAATATTTAGATCCATCTGTGCAAATGTTAAGAACTGTACCTCATTTAGCTGTTGCGCCGCTTTTCGTATTATGGTTCGGTTTTGGTGAAACATCGAAAGTGCTATTAATTGCAGATGGTGCATTTTTTCCTTTATACGTAAACGCATTTTTAGGTATTAGAGGTGTGGATTCAAAGTTATTTGATGTTGCGAGAGTGTTAGAGTTTAGTAAAAGAAAATTAATCACGAAACTAATTTTACCAGCCGCATTGCCTAACCTTTTACTAGGAGCAAGGTTATCGTTAGGTGTTGCATGGGTGAGTTTAGTAGTAGCAGAACTTATGGGGTCTACAGAAGGTATTGGCTATATGATTATGGATGCAAGGCAATTTTCAAATACAGATATCGTATTTGTCGGCATAATTATCTTTGCATTTGTTGGGAAGTTTTCTGACTCTCTTGTACGTTTACTAGAAGTGAAGTTTTTAAGATGGCGAGATAATTTTAAAGGTGAGACTGGGAATTAACATATAAATTATTAGAGGTAATTTATATAGAATGTGTTAGTATACGTTTCAAAATAAATAAGGGGTGTGTAAAGGTATGGAATTATTATGGTTTATTCCGGCTTATGGAGATGGTCGATATTTAGGAACGACAAAACGAGGAAGAGCAGCTGAATATGGTTATTATAAGCAAGTTGCTGCGGCAGCTGATTATTTAGGATATACGGGTGTTTTACTTCCAACTGGTCAAGGGTGTGAAGACCCTTGGGTGTTAGCTTCAGCTCTTGCTGCTGAAACAGAAAAACTAAAATTTTTAGTAGCAGTGAGACCAGGACTAATGTCCCCTACAGTTGCAGCGAGGATGGCATCTACATTTGATAGAATTTCAGATGGGAGACTGCTTATTAATGTAGTAGCTGGAGGAGATCCAGTTGAACTACAAGGAGATGGATTATATCTTGATCATGATGAAAGATATGAAGCAGCGGATGAATTTTTAAAAGTTTGGAAATCGACATTGCAAGGTGAAACGATCTCTTTAGAAGGAAAACATATTAAAGTTACAGATAGTAAAGTGGTATTCCCACCAGTTCAAACGCCATATCCTCCTATATATTTCGGAGGATCATCAGCTGCTGGAAAAGAAGTAGCAGCTGAACATAGTGATGTATATTTAACGTGGGGAGAGCCACCAGAGCAAGTGAAAGAGAAAATAGAAGAAGTAAGAAAACTTGCAGAAGAGAAGGGACGTAAGCTGCGATTTGGCATTAGATTACACGTAATTGTAAGAGAAACAGAAGAAGAAGCATGGGAAGAGGCAGAACGTTTAATTCAATATGTAGATAACGAAACAATTGAGCTTGCTCAAAAAACATTTGCAAGATATGATTCAGTTGGACAAAAACGAATGACACATTTAAATAAAGGAACAAGGAAATCATTAGAGATAAGCCCTAATTTATGGGCCGGAATCGGACTTGTAAGAGGTGGGGCAGGTACTGCACTTGTAGGCGATCCGCATACAGTAGCAGAAAGGATAAAAGAATATGAATCGTTAGGAATTGATACGTTTGTTTTATCAGGATATCCGCATTTAGAAGAAGCGTATGAAGTGGCAGAATTGTTATTTCCATTATTGAAAGACGAGAAGAAAAAAGAAAATAAAATTGTTGGTGAAATGATTGCTGATGCATATGCATTAAAAAAATAGTGAGAAAAAACCCGCAAGTTATTCGCTTGCGGGTTTTCATCGTAAATTATTAGAAAATATGGTAAAATTAAAGGGTAACTTAAGGTGCGGTTGGTTGTTCAATTATCACTTCTCCGAGTAGGAGGGGGGTGATAATACGTGAGTGAAATAGCGTTGCTACTGCAAGGTGGACTGTTTCTCGTTGCATTGTTAACGTTCGTCGTCGTTTTAATAGACAAGCTCAAAAAATAACAACCCACCTATGCCTATAGAATGTGGGTTGTTTTGTTTGTAAGAAACAAATAGGATAAATGAACAATCCAATCTGCTAAGTTACGTGGACTAGTGTGTAGCCGCACACTAGTCTTTTTTATTTATATACAATTTATAATTGGTTTATGTGATTGTATTGTTCTTTTCATACTCATTATAACACAGTGTCTTTTCATCAAGAAAGGAGACCGTATGTTCTGATTTCTATTGTATAGTAGGTGCTTTTTCTTTAAACAGCCCATCCATATACTGCTTTAAACTTTGGATATAAAATTTCTGTGTATTCACATTATTTACACCGACAATTGGTGATGGAAGGTCGAATCTTTTTTCTGATAAATGAACAACAACATCAAAAATATCAAATAGACGAATGAAACAGAACAGCCCATCTTTATCGCTAAGTAAAATAAAGTAATGATTTTCACTACTTGTATTTAGCGTATTCCATAAAGAACTTTTGCTTAAATCACGTACAATGCTTTTTTCTTTTAGTTCCACGAAATCTGCATTTGAGAGAATGGTAGAAATATCAATCGCATCTTGATCTTCAAAGTAGCCATCAACTGCTTGTACAGCGAATGTATAAGCCATTTTTAATATACTCATTTTATATTTACGGTTATCTAATAGCAATTCACGTTGAATAGAACTCGCTACTTTCGTTACACGTTCTTCTTTCCAAATTTCATTATGTAAGGAAATATCGTGCTTTTTACATAGTTTCATAATTAATGCATTAGAATAAAGAATTTCGTCGCTTACTTCGACAACATCAGTCTCAGCAGCCGCAAGTTCTTCACCGTGCTCATTCGTATAGAGTGGGGAATCAATTTGTCTTTTCATTTGTTCAATCTTAAACTGACTCAATTTATGCCTAATTAAAGGACGATCAATATTTGTTGTCATTTGTTCATGACAAGTATCACAAATTGAGTTTGTGAAATAATATCCACATAATATTTCTGGAATGACATATTGTTCACTAAGTTCTTTCGTATCTTTTCTGCAAATGATGCATTGTGTCATTTTTATCACCTTTACCCGCAAATTTGTATATAATCTCATTGTAGTGTATTTATTGGTATTTTGGAATATTGTAAAGGAAAATATTATGTGAAATTCATGTTTATTTTGGTACAATGAAGAGAAGTGCTAGTTTAAAGGAGGCCATTTTTTTGAAATCGAAAGTGCACTTTTGGACATTAGAAGTGCTAATGGTTGTAGGAATCATATTTATTTGCACAAAAATATCATTTTTATTTCAACCGATTGGTATCTTCATATCAACATTATTTTTCCCAATCTTAATCGCGCTTTTTTTATACTTCATATTTAATCCTGTATTAATCTTTTTGGAGAATAAAAAAGTACCTAGAAATTTAGCGATATTACTGTTATATCTTTTTATCATAACATTAACTGCCGTTGGCGTTGGAGTAGTTGTTCCTACTATATCACAACAGCTAATGGACTTAGTAAAAAATATGCCAGGCTACATAAAAGAGGGAAAAGTATACATACAAGAATTATCACATCATAGGTTGTTTGAATGGTTATCTACACAAAACTACGTTTCCATTGAAACAATTGAAAAAAATGCAATTGAATACTTAAAAGATATACCAAATACAATTACGTCGAGTGCAACGGCTTTATTTGGTATTATCACGAACGTTGCATTAGTTGTATTTACTGTACCGTTCATTTTATTTTACATGTTTAAAGATGGACATGCCTTTCCAGGAAAAGCGGTAAGTTTATTACCAGAGTCTTACCGTGAAGAGGGGCTTCGTATCATTAAGGAAACGAACGAAACATTATCTGCATATATTCAAGGACAAGCGCTCGTTTGTATATTTGTAGGTGCGTTTACTTTTATCGGTTATTTAATTATCGATTTACCGTACGCTTTCGTTTTAGGAATTATTGCAGCATTTACAAACATCATTCCTAACTTAGGTCCATTTATTGGGGCAGCACCAGCTGTTATTGTAGGACTGTTCGTATCTCCGATGCAAGCCTTATACGTAATTATTATCGTAACAATTGTACAACAGTTTGAAAGTAATATTATTTCACCACGTATTATGAGCTCGAAATTAAACATTCACCCATTAACAATTATTATCCTAATTTTAGGGGTAGGTAACTTTGCTGGAATCATCGGAATGATTTTAGCAGTACCAGTTTATGCAGTAACAAAAACTGTTGTTTCGAACTTAGTGAGATTGTTTAAGACAAAGAGAAGTAATCGTAAATAGTAAAACCTGAGAAAGATACACCGCTTTTTAAGTGGTGTATCTTTTGTTTATAAATAAATAATTAAAAGTGGGTTGATTTGATTTTATTATATATTTTTTATACATCAAATTCAGTGATAAACTTGTGTGATATAAGCTCTATAAAACTATGTGGAATCCCTCTGAACTATCCAAATCAATTCCTTACAGCGTGCTATCAACATCATAATCGACTCCTTTCAATTCTATATAGTTAAACGATTAAAGGTGAGTGTAGTATTTGCTTCTACGATCTCGAATTTCATCAATAACTTGTTTATATTGTCTTTCTTGTTTTAATTCATTTTGAGATATTGTTTCTTTTTGAATCGTAATCGTTAAAAAGAAAAGGTGAAACTTCATATGTGAATTCCTCCTTTCGAATTGGAATTACAGATGACTACAGTAATGACTTTGTCTTTCTTTTACAGAATCCATAGCCTGATTAATTTGTCGTTCATGAAACATTTCAGACTCAGAAAATTTATTTTTTTGAATGGTAATGGTTAAAAAGAATACTTTAAATTTCATTAGATAATTGCCCCTTTATAAGTGATTTAGAAAAAACGAGTGTAATAAGAAATTACAGGTGACTACAGTAATGACTTTGTCTTTCTTTTACATGATCTATAGCCTGAATAATTTGTCGTTCATGAAGCATTTCAGACTCAGAAAATTTATTTTTTTGAATGGTGATGGTTAAAAAGAATACTTTAAATTTCATTAGATAATTACCCCTTTATAAGTGATTTAGAAAAAAAGAGTGTAATAAGAAGATTGGCGCTCTTTTACTTCGCCCATAATATTTTGAATGTGTTGCTCACGTAAAATCTCTTTCTGTAAAAGTTTACGTTTTTGAATGGTGATGGTTAAAAAGAATGCTTTAAATTTCATGAATATATTACCCCTTTAAAATATATTTTTAATACATTTGAGTGTAGTATGAACTTTTAATGTCAATTATTTTATCAGTCAGTTGTTTTAACTGTTGTTTACGATTAATTTCAGTTTCAGATAAAGTATTTTTTTGAAGGACAGTCGTAAAAAAGAAAATATGAAAAGTCATAAATGAATTCCTCCTTTCGAAAAGGAATTACATGTGATCACAATAAAGTGCTTGGCGCTCCTTAATATCATTCATAGCTTTTTCAATTTGCTCATTATGAAGAATTTCATCTTTGGAAATTGTATTTCTTTGAATCGTAATACTTAAAAACAATACGCTAATAGTCATTGAATGTTGCTCCTTTCTTAGAAAAATAATGTAAGAGACTAAAAAATCGCGCAAAAAAACCACAGGAAGATACAGTTCTCCTATGGCTGGGCGTGAAAAAGCCACAGGAAAGTATACGACCTCCTGTGGCGAATTTATGAATTAAATGAAATAAAGTACGATTTTCAATTCTCCATTAGGGTGGTCGAATTCATATTTAATTGTCCAGAAAACACAGGTGTAGTTAACGCTAAAGTTAATGCATGTAATTGTAATTTCATCATTTCCTTCGACCTCCTTTTAGAATTTTTTTCTTACGTTAGTAAGTATATACAATTAATGGATAATTGTAAACATAAAAAATGAAAATTTTTAATTTTGATTAAAATGCGTATATTTAAAAAGGGATTTGGAAGTAAATATTGTAATTAACGAAATATCGATAAAAATGGGGGATGCTAAATGAAATATATGCATCATAACATGATCGTTATGCTAACAATTTTTTTATTCATTGCGGCTTGTTCTAACGGAGAAAGAATAAAAGATATATATGATGTTAGGTCAGATGATTTTAAGAAATATACTGGGGCATACGTTGGTAATAATTCAGATGTGGTTGCAATTATTAATCATTTACCTGGTGGTGAAACATTTCAAAGTGTAAGTTTAGAACATGAAAATGTAAAAGTGAAATATGGCGCAAAAGAGAGTGGGGCTCTTACAGAAGAAATGATTGAGACGTATTGGTTTGATGAGAAAGATACGATGAAGAAGAATTTTCTCTTTAATGCTATCTATCTAGTAATTTTAGTACCAAACGCAAAAGCTTATGAGTTTCAAATAGAAAATAAAAACTTTAAGATAACGAGGGAAGAAATGTTATCAATTTTGCATAGGGAATTCGATGATTTTCCAAAAGAAAATGATATATGGGATAAAATTAAAGTTATAAAGTTCTTTAACGACAATGAAGAAAAAATTAAAATGCTTGTGGAAGATAAAGATTTTCGGAAATCTTTATTTGCTAAATATCCAGTGAGGCAGTTGAAATAATGGAGGGGAGAAGATGGAGTTAGTATACAAAATTTCTTATCATAGAATGCAGGATCATTATTTACCTAAGTTAGTACAGGCAATTAGGCTCGTTAGTGAAGAAGATTTGTGGAAACAAGAGGCCTCTGTGAATTCAATTGGTGGAATCGTACTACATATTTGTGAACATTTACAGAGAAATACATGGCGTTATAAGGATCCCAATATAGTTTTTGAAAATGGAATTGAGGAGTATTTTCCAGTAAAACGACAACGTACTGAAGTTGTGCTACAGTACGTTGAAAAAGTATTTGATGAATGGGGAAAAGCATATATACAAGCACGGGAAGAAAAAAGCCATGTTGAACTTCATAGTTTATTACATTTAGTGGAGCACACGAGTTATCATTTAGGGCAAATAGTAGATCGTACAAAGTCAATACAGGGACAACAATTTAACTTTTGTCAAAATGGTATAAATGAAAAGAATTTGAGAACAAGAGTTGAAACTTCGAAATTTTAGAAAGAGAGTCATTTTAATAGATATTCCCTATTTTATGGTTATTTCAATTGGATTAACAATTCTTTATATCATAACTAGTAGTATATTTATTCGTAAAGTATCATTTGAACGAACAGTTTAAAATAGTGATAGATTATTCTTTTAGGGAGAAGGAAAATATATGGGAGACACGTCCTCACTAATAACCGTCTTTTTATGCATTGCACTACTAATATTTTGGCGTCGTTATCGCTCCATGCATAAGCCAATAAAGGGATCGGGAAAACGTATTTTATGGCCATTACTATTTTTAACACCAGGTATTGTATGGTTTTTAGGTCCCGTACATCTAGCTATATTACAAGTAATTATAGCGGTATTCATTGGTGTACTTTTTGCTGTGCCGCTTATAGTATTAACAAATTATGAACGAAGAGATGATGGGAATATTTATACGAAAAAAAGTGCAGCTTTTTTAATTACTTTTATTGCACTTGTCGTTTTGAGATACGGTTCAAGAAAATATATTGTTGACTTAGATCAGCAAACAATAGGTTTATTATTTTATGTTGTTGCAGTATCGTATATTTTTCCTTGGAGAATTGCCTGTTATATAAAGTTTAGGAAAGTTTGGCTGGAAAATAATAATCATGCTATATGAAAACTTCTCATTTGAGAAGTTTTTTTATTTTTACAGGTAAGCAAAACAAGTTGTTGAAGGGCAGGCTGTCATAGAATATGATACATATTATAATGAGGAAAAGTTGAGGGGATAAAAATGCGTACAATTTTACTTTTTCTAAACAACATGTTCATTAGCGAAATCGAGGACATTAGGCAAAAACATGATCCTTTATTTGGATTAATTCCACCGCATATTACAATTGTATTCCCATTTGAAAGTTCGATTTCAAATGATGAGCTGAAATTACATATTTTAAATGTATCAAAACCGATACAGAATATAGAAATTGAATTTAAGAATCAAATTACAAGTGAAAGAGAATATTTGTTTTTACGAGTTGAAAAGGGGAAAGAACAAATAGAGGAACTACATAATATTCTATATAAAGGACCTTTATTACAATTTTTGAAAGAAGACATTCCGTACATCCCGCATGTAACAGTCGGAAGAAAAGAAAGTGCCGTGTTAGCTGCTGAAGTAGTGAAGGAGATTCCTAGTTTTCATGGGAAGTTAAATTGTGTGATTGATAGAATAAGCGTGGAGCGAATTGGAGAGAACGGGGAATCAATTATTGAATTTGAAGTGCCATTTCTAAAAAGCTGACAAAAGTCAGCTTTTTATTTCGTAGCATGAAGTAATGCACCAATTGCACCGCTATTACCACCATCTTGTAAAAAGATTGGTGTTTTATTTTGATATTCGGTGTAGCTACTAATAATATGTTGAAGTTGTACGTTATTACATAAAGTCGAACCAATATAAATAATATGTTCAATGTTTTTTGTTTCAGCGAATTGAAGGCTTAATGCAGTAACGACTTCACCGACAAGTCCTTGTACAGTAGCTAGTATATCGGAGCTACTATTATTTGATTCTGTAATAGCTGCTTTCCCGAAGTTACTAGCAGTTAAGTTATTATCGATAGGGGAAAGAATACCACCATAAATATCTCCAACCGTAATATCTAGTTCTTTTCTAGAGCCTACTTTTGTTAGAGGGATTACAACTTCAAAATGATCTATATTTGTTAACAATTTTGAAAGTCCCATAATAGTCCCACCGCCAACTCCGGTTCCACCAGCGCGAATATACTGTTCATTATAAACGTAATGGATAGAAGTACCTGTACCGATATTGGTTAAAATAAAATTGTTTATAGTATGTTTTTCTTCTTTTAATATGTATCGGACACCTGCAAGAGTAGCTTCAAATTCGTTTAGCTCTATTATTTTATATGAACCTGTAAGCAGTTGCTGTAATAGTTTCGATTTACCACCCGTAATACATATTTGTTTTATGCCATTGTTGCTTTTAATCCAATCTATTATTTTATGTTGTTCATGCGAATAAAATTTTTCAAAAGTTAATAGCTTTTTTTCGTTAAAATAAGCTATTTTCGTTAATGTGCCTCCAGCATCGATACCGATAGTACGTTCCATTTTCCTGCTCCTAACTACGTAATATGTTTTCCTATTTATTTAATTGGTTGAGAATAGATATTTCCAACTGATATAAGGAACACTTTAATCTGCTTGATATATTAATAGTTTTTCTATAGTTACAATCGGCTGGTCGTTTACAGTTGCAATACCTTTACCAAGAACAAAACCTCGGCGATTGCGCGTTAGCTCATAATGTAAATCAAGTTTATCACCGGGATATGCTTTTCCGTGGAATTCAACTTCATCTAAAGAGGAGAGAAATCCTAGTCCTTCAGAATCACTTGTATGTACAAACCCACTAAGCTGAGCAAGTGCTTCTACAATTAACATATGAGGCATATATTTTTGACTATCATTTATAAACCATTCGTTATTTGTAATGAGTTTATATCCTGTAACGGATTCACCTTGTTTTACATTTGTTACTTTATCAATCATTAAAAATGGATAACGATGGGGAAGTGTGTCTTTAATATGCATTTGTAATTACCTCCAATGAATAATACCCCTGCTAAAGTTAAGCAGGGGAGTGGGAACTAATTTTTAACTAATTCATTTGATTTTTCAAGAGCAAAAATGCCGCTATTTCTAATGTTTTCAACAACTTGTTGTAACACTTCTTTATCTTGAACAAGTGCAATACGTACAAAGCCTTCTCCGTGAGGTCCAAATGCATGACCTGGTGTAACAACGACATTCGCACAATCCATTAATGCATAAGCAAAGTCTAGAGAAGTCCATCCTTGTGGAATTTCAGCCCAGACGAACATACTACCAGCTGGCTTATCGACATTCCAGCCAAATGTTCGGAATCCATCGACTAAAGTATCTCTCCGTTCTTGATAAATATCGCGGTTTTTCTCACAAAATGCAGCGCCATTTCTTAGTGCTACAGATGCCGCTTTTTGAATTGGTAAAAATACACCGTAGTCGGTATTTGATTTAAATTGAGTAAGTGCACGAACAATTTCTTCGTTTCCAATCATATATCCAATACGGCTACCTGCTAAACTATAACTTTTTGACAAAGAATTGATTTCTACACCAACTTCTTTAGCACCATGTACAGAGAGGAAGCTAATTGGCTTATTACCATCGAAATAAAATTCAGCATAAGCAAAATCATGGACAACGATAATATTATGCTTTTTCGCGAATGCGATTACTTCTTTAAAGAAACCTTCATGAGCCATTGCTGGAACGGGATTCCCTGGGAAGTTTAAAATCATCATCTTCGCTTGATCGGCAATTTCTTCAGGGATGACTTCTAAGTCTGGTAAGAAATCATTCTCTTTCTTTAAAGGCATGTAGTAAGATGTTGCACCAGCCATTTGAATACCTGTTTCATAAGCTGTATATCCTGGATCAGGAACTAATATAATATCACCTGGATTTGCATAAACCATAGGTAAATGAACGAGCCCGTCTTGTGAACCCATTAATAATAAAACTTCTTTATCCGCATTTAATATAACGTTATGAGTGTTGTTGTAATATTCAGTTACAGCTTCGTGAAATTCTTGAATACCTGATAATGTATACCCGTAGCTCTCTTTTTCACTCGCTGTATGTACCATTGCTTCTCTTACAAAATCAGCTGGTGGCATATCAGGATTTCCGATACTTAAGTCAATCATGTTATGACCTGCTGCAATTTTTTCTTTTTTATAGGCCCCTAATTCACTAAATATAGAAGATTGGAATGCTTTCATTCTAGTTGCTAACGTGTAAGTCATCAAAACCCCTCCTAAAAACAGTGCTTTCATTCTGTGTTTTTAATTATTCTGAAAACACATGTTTACATTTTATCATTTTTTTATGAAAATTAAAATGATTGACAAATTTAGAAGAAGGATTAGCCTATTTTGAAAAGTAACGATGTAAATAGCGTAGATGTGTTAATTGAAATGTCTATTATAGGATTCATTTTATATAACTTAAGGTATTTTCTAGTTTTTATTAAGTATATTTCTCATGTTTTGAATGAAAAAGAATACGAAAACAAGGGCTATTTTTGCGGAGGATTTCTAAAGTGAAATAACGCAGAAAATATTTTCTGCGTCTCCTCTGAAATGTAATCATTTCTTTTTATATGTGCATAATTTTTCGGCTGTCAAAAAGTATACATTTAATGTACCGTCGGCAACTTTTAAAGTTTGGTCCGATGTAAATGAATTACCATAATCAATGTGATATACATTAGAATTTTTGACAAATGAGCCTTTATATAAATCGTCTTTATTCTTTGTTGTTTGCATTTCTACTAAATTTTGCACAATTTCCTCTTTATTTTCTTTTTTGACAACTGTTTCAAATTTATAATATACAGGGCATTCACCATTTTTATTGTCAACGACTTCCCAAGAACCGTATATATCGTTATTGCTGCATCCACTAAGTAGGATGATTAGTATAGGAATTGTAAGTAGAACCTTTTTCATTTTGTTCTCCTTTCTTTTAAATTTGAATAAACGTGCGAATACGATAGGGATATTATAATAAATAAAGTTTAAATTTTTTTAAAGAATTATTTAATTTCATATAAAAATTTAGGAGAAATTAAATAAGCATGAATCTAGTGTAAAGTCAGATTCATGCTAGTACTATAGCCTATGTTATGTCTTTTTTGAGGATAAATAAAGAGGAAAGCAGAATCACTATTCCATTTAATATATATACGCTTGCAATCATAAAGGCTAACGTACCTGCGCCAAATCCTGTTTCATCGAATATAGAAGCAAATGTTGCGATAGTCAAAAAGATAATGGGAGTCAGTAGTAAAAATATGAAACCTGCCACGATTCTTTTTTAAAACTATGTCCAGATAAGGAAATGGCTAAAAAGTTTAGGATGCTAAACAGAGCAATTGCAAAGAGCAGGACAATAAATACGTCGATGCCATCAGACATTTTACCACTCCTTTTATAAAGAGTACTTTTTATAATTTATTCGAAATAAAAGGGGGATACTCCTTTAGGTAATTTCAATAAACGTAATAAATAGGCGTATTATAAAACAAAGAAGTATGGATTCAATACTAGATCCATACTTCTTTGTTTATTTTATAAATTCGCAGATTGCGAATGCTGTTTTTCATAATGTTTCTGCTTAGAAAGGGAAATAGAAATAATCAATAATGAAACGAATCCGAAGATGAGAACCATATATTGTAACCCAATTGTATCTAAGAAGAAGCCTGTGCCAAGTAAGACGATTTGGAACATAACCCTCTCAAACATATTACGGAATGAGAAGAGGCGACCGTGATAACTTTTTTCCACTTTCGTTTGGAAAATCGTCGACATAATAGGGAAGAAGCAGCCAACACTAAACCCAAACAAACCAAATGATGTAAGAGCCATCCATTTTATATCGCTAAAGAACAATGACAGGTGTGCAAAAGCAGTACAAATTGCGAAGAAATATAGTAATTTTTCAGGTTTGAAATGATCAGATAGACGTTTAATTACGAAGGCACCTAACATAAATGCGACACCTTCAATTGTATATATGAACCCTTTAATCGTAGGATCATGTTGCATTTCGCTAATGTTAATAACCATTAAATTAAACCCAGCTATAAATAATAGAGGGATGATACTTAATATAAGTGCTGTAAAAGCAATAGGAATTCCTTTTAAAATACGAAATACTTCCATAAAGCTATTATCTTTTGCAGCTTGTTTACTTGGTGTTGTTGATTTCTTGTCTTCAAATTGTAGGAAGAACGTCGAGAGGAATAATAAGGCGTATGCTGCCATTGAAAAGGCATACATGTACTGTAAACTCATCACAACTAAAAGAATTCCACCTAGTGAAGTACCTGCAATACGAGCGATTGTACCAACATTCATATGTACACCATTCATTTGTAATAACTCATGCTCACGTACGATGAGTGGAATTACAGATTGTAATGCAGGGAAATAAAATGCTGCTGAAATTTGAAGAGCAACCATAAATGCAATCATAAATGCGATACTTTCGAATTGAATAGCGAAAAACATGAAAATAACACTTAAAACTCGACCAAACCCAGCGTAAAGAAGAACTTTTTTCTTTTCATACTGATCAATGACACGGCCAGCCATAGGTCCAACTAGAACACCGGCTAATAGTCCGATAAATAATATAACTGATTTCATGAAATCAGAAGGGACATATTTTTGCATAAATTCAAGGTTGCCAAGAATACCAAGCCATAATCCTAGACCTGCAATAAACTCCCCAATTAAAACAATCCAAACGTTTTTATTACGCCACATAACATAAAACCTCTCCGTCTTTTAAAATGAAAAACTCGTATATAAAACCTCCTTATTTATGTAGTATTTTTATACGAACTTTTTTAGAGTCAGAGTCTATATTACGTGTTTCATAATTGGATTTCAATCTTTTTGATTTGTAAAAAATTCGATGTATTAATTGATGAAATAAGTGAATTAAAACGTAAAAGATTTATGATTAAAGCTAATAGAAAGCAAGGATAAATATAAAAAAGCAAGAACGTATAACTACGTCTTGCTTTTCCAAAGTACAAAATTAAAAATTAATTTCACTTAGCAACATTTACGCTCTTGTCCAATAGCTAAAGCGCTAAAAGATAGAGGACCAACAACTTCTGCACTTGCACCACTAGTAAGGTTTTCTACAGTTAATGAATATTCGTGTGTTCCACTGCTAACGTTTTGGTCTATAGCTTGGAATGTTTGTACGTAGAATTGTTCAGAATCTGTAGATTCAATACCTACTTGTGCATTAAAAATTTCAATGTTATCACGGAAAATTCGGAATAAAACTTGTGGAATCTCAGTTATACCTTCTACACCAATTGTAGCGATTAATTCTACTCGATTATTTCGTGAATCTCTACTTGGAATTCTCAATTTCAAATTTGCTAAAATTGCTTTATTTGGAGAAGCTGGGATTGCAAAAGTTGTTTCACCAGTTTTACTTATAGGTTGAGTAGCTTGGTAATCAATGATATGAGTCATATTCTTCACCTCCTCATATACTAAAATATGAAAGCAGTGATGAATTAGCTTGGACAAATACTAGAATATTTTAATAGAGTACACAACAATTGTTGAAAAGAAGTAATTTACATAAAAGCATCAAGAATATATCACAATAAGATGATATTTTTCTTAATGCTTTTTGTAATTAAGCAGAATATTCTTCTTTACGTACTTCAAAAAATTCATTACGTCGTAAGTAATTAAAAATTTTCTCTGAAACCTCTTCTTCTTCAGACACTAAGAAACGATGATCAAAAGCGTAGAAAGATTGACCTTTAATTAATTTTACGTAATACATATTAAACGCCTCCTGACACTAGATTATTACTTACTTCATATTATGATGGCCTATATGTCTGCTAAAAATACTTGGAGTTTCAAAAGAGGTAAGTAAAGGGATAAAAGAGCTTACAATTCTGTAAGGTTTATGTCACCTTTTTCGATAGTTTACTTTCACCAATTTCTTCTATACTACAAATAAGTTACACAAAATAAGGGGGTAAAAAGATGGATGAAGTAATTGGAGAAGTTGTAGCTGGTATTTGTGAATTGGTAGTAGAAGTAACAGCGGACGCTATAGGAAGTTTAGTTTCCGGAAATGATGAGGAAAAAGAAACATTATAATAATTTGTAAAAGTATCAAGTTGATCAAATTGTAAAGGCTGATTTCTAAAGGGAAGGCAGCTTTTTTATTTTTTACATTATATTAACATAATTTGAATATTCATTTGTTATTATATTGAAGAAACCGATATAAGGAGGTGAATAAACAAATATGTCGAATTCGGAGTCTGATTTATCTGTTTCTCGTTTGATTGTGGCAAATGTAGAGGAAAAGGAATATCATTTTATTGTTCGTGAACATCCGATTGTAGGGAAATTTATATCGTTATTTGAAAATGGAAAAGAATATGGTTTAATAGATAAACAAATCGCGAATAAAGATAAATTTATTACATCGGAGCTTACTAAATTAGATTATTTTAACATAGATGTTTTATATCATACACCTGGGTGGATATGGATTGGTATGGATCAATTTGGATTACATGCACGTGAGGCTACTTATAACGAAGTAGATGTTATTATGAAGTTGAAAGAGGATTTATATTATATAGATGTATATGAAGAAATGAAAATGTAGTAAATATTTAGTCAGGTTAGGGGACAAGTTCCCGTAGCCTTTTTTGTTTAATGATAAAATGTAAAATTATATTATTTTGATGATAGGGAAATCTGATAAGAAGTGAGATGAAAAGAGGATTTGAAAATACATTAAGAGAATTGTAATAATTATATGAACCGTATATGTAAATAACAATAGAAAGAAGATGATAATATGAGTAAAGAAGAACTTGTGAAAAAACAGTTTGGAAGTAATGCAGATAAATATGTAAATAGTAAAATACATGCTAAAGGACTGGATTTACAATATGTAGTTCAACAAGTTGAGTCTCGTCATAATAATCGTCTTCTTGATGTTGCTACTGGTGGCGGACATGTGGCAAATATGTTAGCCCCTATGTTTGAAGAAGTAGTTGCACTTGATTTAACAGAACAGATGTTAGAAAAAGCAAAAGGTTTTATAAAGCAGAATGGTCATGAAAATGTGTCTTTTGTAGCAGGAAACGCAGAGGATTTACCATTTGCAGACCATTTTTTTGATGCAATTACATGCCGGATTGCAGCCCATCATTTTACGAATCCGGCTCAATTTATTTATGAAGTAAATCGTACGTTGGAGGATAATGGATTATTCATCTTAATAGATAATGTTTCGCCAGAAAATAATGAATATGATACATTTTATAATTTTATAGAAAAAAAGCGGGACCCAAGTCATGAACGAGCTCTTAAAAAGACAGAATGGCTTACTTTATTAGAAAAAAACGGTTTGCAAATGCAGTCATGTCTTACTTTTGATAAGAGGTTTGATTTTGACTGGTGGTGTAATATGATGGATGTCCCTGTACAAAAGCGTGAAAAATTAACAGAATGTATGATGAAAGCACCAAACGAAATGAAGGAATATTTTAATATTCAACTTAAAAATAATAAAGTAGATTCGTTCTATACTGAAATGGCTATGTTTATATGTAAAAAAAGTACAACGTTAAAAAGATAAATGTGTTGCAGTCTTTCTGAAGTACGATATACTTAGTACAGAGAAACTGAGAATTGAGGAATAGTTATAATGATTCGTGTACGCATTGAAGGTACTGAGGAAGAAATGCTTGAATTTATAGGGAAAATGCCGGACATCCCTGGATTTGAAAAGACACATATGAGAGAACCGAGAAAAGGAAATAACCCGAAATACGATTCAAGTAAAAATGTACTAGCATATTTGTCTTATAAAAAGATTGAAGTCGCCAATAAATAGGCGGCTTTTTTAGTTTGCGCTGTTTCACCGCCTTGTCTTTTTCACATAATAATAATAGTAGATTATGCTGAAGAGGGGTGAGAATAGTTAATAAGAAAATCATCTTTTTTGGAGACTTTGGTATTGATGACGCCGTAGCGTTAATTTATGCAAATAAAACGTGTAAATTAGATATTCTAGGTATTGTTGCAGAGTACGGGAATGTATCACGGGATATCGTTACGGAAAATGTTTTTTTTTAGAAAGGTACTATGCTACACAAGTGAAAATTATTGAAGGTGCGAGTAGGCCGATGACAGCTGAAGAGCCTTTATTTTTCCCTGAAATCCATGGGGATCACGGTTTAGGTCCTATTATTCCACCAGAGATGAGAATTTGTAAACGAGAAAATTTTTGTGAATTAATCAAATTAATCGAACCTTGTCCAGAAGATATTATAATTGTGGCGACAGGAAGACTAACGACGCTTGCTACGTTATTTTTATTGTATCCAAATATAATGGATCGTATTTGTTCGTATTATATAATGGGCGGCGCTTTCCTATTTCCAGGTAATGTTACACCAGTATCTGAAGCGAATTTTTATGGTGATCCAATTGCAGCAAATATTGTTATGAAATATGCGAAAAACGCTAGCATATACCCGTTAAATGTAACACAGGGCGCACTCATTACGCCTGAAATGGCCAATATAATAGATAAACAAGGAACTGGACAGGCGAAACTCATTAAACCAATGATTGATTTTTATTATGAGAACTTTTATAAAAAAGAATACCCAGGTATTGGTGGAAGTCCTATACACGATTTACTACCTTTTATCTCATTTATAAATGATAGTATTTTTGAATATAAAAAATCGGCAGTGTGGATTAGTACGACAAATGATGTGACTAGGGGCCAAAGTGTAGCTGACTTTAGAAAAATAGCTGAACCAACAAGGTTTGATGATCGACCGATTCAAAGAATTGCTGTTGGTTTTAACTATGCAGCTTTTAAAGAAGAGTTTATGCGAACAATATTGAAGCCAGATTGTCCGTAATGTGTTAATAATAAGTCGGATAAATCATTAGTTCGAAAAATGGTTTATTGGTGTGTATTATTCTCAAAAATCTTATAGTTGAGCAGCATGAATAACTTATGAAAAATGTCACATAACTAATGGTAAGCAATTGTTTCTAATTATATTTTGATTGGTTAAATATAAAGGAGGTTATTATATGATTTGGTCTTTAATCGTTGGTGGTTTATTAGGATGGTTTGCGAGCTTAATTACTGGAAGAGATGTACCAGGTGGTGTAATTGGTAATATTATTGCTGGTATTATCGGTTCTTGGATTGGTACGAAATTACTTGGTAGTTTCGGTCCTATTATAGGCGGATTTGCAATCATTCCTGCTTTAATTGGTGCGGTTATTTTGATCTTCATTGTGAGCTTTTTACTACGAGCAATGCGGAAATGAATGTAGCGGGACTGTTTACATTTGTAAGCAGTCCTTTTTATATGTTATGCTAGTATTATACAATCAGGAGGTGTCAGCATTGAAATCATTTACAGTAAATTTCCATCAAGAAGATAATGCAAAAGCGACAACAGTACATAAATTAAGTGAAGAGGACTTCAATAAGGCAACTGAAAAAGGTACTCGTCATTTATTCGATTTAGATACAAACGTTGGCTTCTTCGTATTCTTTGATGCAGAAGATGCAGAAGGAAATGATCAATACTTAATGTTACAATATGAAGGGGATCATGAAGAACCAACTGCGTGCTACGGATTTGATTTAAAACTATATTATCAATTTTTAGCGCTATACTTAAACGATCTTGAATTCCAAGGCGAAACAGATGAGGAAGAGGAAGAATACGGTCCAATTCATCATTTAGCGCACTTACTTTATCATATTGTTGAAGATGGTAAATCAATCGAAGTGTAATATACATATTTGAAGCTGTCCTTTTAGGGCAGCTTTTTTATATGACATTGAAATGGTGTACTGTGAGCTAAATAAAGTGCAACTTTAATCAGTGGGAGTTTTGTTCATCCCCACTGATTATTAATTGAACCAATTGGGCTTTTACGGGATAAATTAATAATAGAAATTTATTTATTACTTTCATGTTAGCATCGTAAAACACCTGTTATAATGATTGTAATTAAATTCATGGATGCTAATTCTATGCTTGTAGATGTAAAGGCTTTTATTAAAGCTGCAGGTTTAACATGTATTTCATCATTAAGTGGAGATAATACATTTGCTTATAATTTTGAAACTGTAAAAAGCGCTATCGCTACATTTTTTAAGAAACTAAGATTTACCGTTTAATTTCATTTCAACCAGTAGGAAAAGAGTAATCACTTCCTACTGGTTTTTTTCTGTTTCAAGGAGCTATTGTGACAGCATGTTTTAAGCTATAGATAGAGGATATTATCATTGAGAAGAGAAGGTTTAAATAAGGAGATGAAAATGGTTTCGTTTATCAGGAGGTAGTTACTTCGGATATAACAGACTTGGTTACTTTTTAGGAACAGCTTTTGTAACATATTTTGTACAAGCCTTTGGAGAGAGTGAAGCACTGACTTTTTAGAACAAAAATAATTTGAAAAGTAGTGTAATGGGTTAGTTATCGAAATGAATAAGATGCAATAGGGGGTAAAATGATGAAAGGGTATTTGAAAATAGTCATGTTGTTTTTGGCTTTAGCATGTATGTTTGCGCTAACAGCATGTAAAGGGACAGACGAAAAAAAGGAAACAAATCCAACCTCGGAAAATAATAAAAATGAACAAAGCAATTCTTCAGAAGAACAGAAAAATCCTGAAGCAAAACCAAGTAATGAAAAAACAACAAAACCATCACCTGAGCCAGATTCGAAAAATAGAACACTTAATCAAAAATCAATTAACCACGTTAAAGATTTATTTGAACTAGCAAAAGAAGGAAAAGTACCTAATGTACCATTTGCAGCCCATACAGGGGATATTGAAGAAATAGAAAAAGCATGGGGGAAAGCGAATAAAACCGAACATGCAGGGAATGGAATGTACGCAACTTTTACAAATAAAAATGTTGTTTTCGGATTTAATAAAGGGTCACAAGTTTTTGATGTACGCTCATATCATGCAGAACTAAAATCAATTACATTACAAGAAATTGAAAAAGCATTAGGAAAACCATCTTCAGTTAAAGGGAATGGTGAAGACAAAATATATGTATACAAAGTAAATAACCAGTATGAGTTGAAATTTGTCATTCCAAAATCGACTGGTAAGGTAGATCATATTTCCGTATTTTCACCAGAGGATAGTATTAATAAAATGGCTGGATAAGAAATTAAGTGATTTCAAAAACACCTCACTTTCTTTAAGTGAGGTGTTTTTAGTTGTAAACAAGGAACGTCTCCTTTCGTATGCGAAATACTTTACTTTTGTTTTTTAACATGCATCCAATAAGAAAGGTTGATCTACTGAAAAAGTAGTAACTTATAAATTATGTGTAGGATGGTTCACGATTTTTTTACGTTCCAAATTTTGAACAAATAGCGCTTGTACAATACCTCCAACTAATAAGAAGCTAGCACAAATATAAAATAGCATACTTCCATTTAACTTACTTAATAAAACTGCACCAATAACTGGTCCACACGTTCGAGATATATCCCAGTGTATACCGTAAATTGAAAAATATAAACCACGTTTATCATGAGGTGCAATTTCTGAAACGAATCGTAATAAATGGTTTAGAGCAATACTTTCTCCAATGACTAAAAAGAGTAAGGTGAAGAATAACGACAATATCGTCATTGAATAACTAAAGCCAACTGCAGCTATTGTATAACAGGCGTAAGAAATAAGAATAATTTTCGCCATAGAAAATTGTTCAGACCATTTCACGAGGAAAACTTGCAGGAAGATTTCCATAATAGCTTTGCATGTTGAAATAAAAACGAGTATGAGTTCGAAATCCAGAAATGTATGTTTCACGAAAATAGGATAATTTGTCTCAGTTTGTGCATAAAAAAAGCTAATAGGAAGTGTAGAAACCATAAGCCCAAATATGGCGTAATGTTTGTGTACAAAGTGTTTTGGAGATGACAATTTAAGTTTTTGCTTTGGCGTTGTAAGTGCTGGAGCAGTTTCTGGAAGCTGCGTCCATACAACTACTGCATATACCATAAGTGTAATACTTTGTATTATAAATAAATAATCAGGGTGAGTACGATAAAAAAAAGTACCAATTAAAGGACCGATTACGAAACCAATTGCCCACATCGTTTGTAGAAGAGCAAAAATTTCTGCTTGCTGCTTTTGTTTTGTTAAATCAGCTATTTGTGCACGTTGAGCCGGAATATATAAGGAACGTCCAATCCCATTCATAACGTATAACAATGCAAATATAAAAACAGATTGAGCGAAAACGAAACTGCCGATTGCAACAGCTTGCAGTAATAAGCCGAGTAACATAATTTTCTTTCGCCCATATTTATCAGTAACTCCTCCAGCAATAAGGGTAAATACGATGTCTGAAAGTGGCTGTAGTCCAAAAATGATCATAGTTATTATTATATTACCATTTAACATTTCGTTAACATGAATAATCATAATGAGAGCTAACATAGATTCAGTCGTTCGGGTTAATAATTCACCACACAGTCTAATAAAAATAGGTTTATTGTAACGAAGTAAGAGATAATTCAATATTAATTCCTCCTTTCTATATTGAAATGATAAGATGAAAGAAGAATTGGAAAAAGGGTAGAAACAATAGGGAGTATTTTTCACCTTTTAGGGGGATTATGATGTTTATTTTAGATCAATACATTGAACTATGGATTGCTTATGGAAAAGGGGGAAAAGAGGGAGAACAATTGGAAGTAACAGTGCAAAATATATCTGAAACATTATTTTGTACAGAGCGTAATAGTAAATTAATTATAAAAAAATTAGATGAGTTAAATTGGATCAAGTGGTTTCCAGGTCGCGGCAGAGGAAATCGTTCTAAGTTAATATTTCAAAAGGACCCGATATCTTTAATTTTAGATAGAGGAAAAGAAATAACGAAAAAAGGGGATGTGAAAAGCGGAAGCATATTTGTGGAACGCTATAGCTCACATTTTCCATTAGTAAAGGAAGAATATCACTCCTGGGTGGATTCAATATTTGGTCATAAGATTGAAATGACATCTGAAGGGAGAAGAGATGTACTCCGGTTGCAAGTACAAATGAATTTAGATATCACATTAGATCCTGTATACGCTACAATGCGTTCAGAATGCCATATGGTAAAACATATATTCGATACACTCGTGTATGTAGACGGTAATACAAACATTATAGAGCCAAGACTTGCATTTCACTGGGAATATAATGATGCTGAAAAAATATGGACGTTTTATTTACGAAAAGGAGTTCACTTCCATAATGGAAAACAACTTACTGCACATGATGTTATATACTCATTGAATCGATTTATGAAGCTGGAAAATAATGCACACGCATGGATGTTACAACACGTTGAAAGTATTCGTTCAGTGGATGACTACGTTGTCGAAATTCAATTACATACGGAAAATCGAATGTTTTTACATATGCTAAGTGCAGAACAGTGTTCTATCGTGAATAAAGATGAAGCAGGAGAGCTAATTGGAACAGGGCCTTTTCAATTATATAAAAGTAATGAAAATTTGTTCATTTTAGAAGGTCATCCTTTATATTTTCGTGAAAGACCTTTTTTAGATCGTGTTGAGTTGTGGAATGTAGAACAAGGTGTAAGTACATACGATGTTTTAGTAAAGGCGCAGTATAAAGATAAAGAAAAACATAATAAAGAATTGTCTCGGCTTGAGTCGAACGTGACATATATAACATGTAATCATACGAAAGAAGGACCAATGCAAGATGAGTTATTTCGGAAAGCATTATATAAAATCATTCATGGTTATACAATCGTTCAAGAACTCGGCGGAGAACGTGGAGAAGTGGCACAGAAACTAATATTAGCAGGTGAAAGCATTGTAGAGATTGAGGAAGATGTAGAAAGTTTAATTAAAAGGAGTACTTATCATAATGAAGTGCTACAACTCTACACATTTACAGGACGAGATCATGTTGAAGATGCACAATGGATACAAAAAGAGTGTGTGAAGTACGGGATTCGTGTAGAAAATAATTTTCTTGACATAGAAGAGCTATTGGAAGTAAGTACGATACAAAAGGCCGATATGATGCATGATAGTGCCACAATAAGTGAACGAATAGAAGATAGTCTATTATATATGTTTCTTACAAAAAATAGTTTTATTCATGGACAAAGCAGCATGGACTTTCATGAAAAGTTGTCTCCTTATTTTAAACAAGAAGAATTAGAGAAAAGAGTTACACTGTTACGCGATATTGAGGATACTTTGTTACGTCAAATTCATATTATTCCTTTATATCGTAATAAACAAGAGGTAAGTACACATGAAAAAGTCCAAAATATAATGATTAATTCACAAGGTTGGATTGATTTTTATAATATTTGGTTTAAATCTTGATATATAAGGTTTTTTGCGCATTTTCATAAGATGTGTAAAAGCCTTTTTTGTATGTAGGAATAGGTTTGTTTTACACATTGTTACGCTACTTGTGATAAAAGTCTATTTACAGCGTAACAGTGTTATGTTACATTGTTGTTAGGAAGGAGTGTTATACAGTTGAGTACAGATTTAATTTCAAAAAAAGATTTATTAGAACTAACTGGTATTTCATACGGACAGTTATATAGGTGGAAGAGAAAAAATTTAATACCGGAAGATTGGTTTGTACGAAAGTCAACATTCACAGGTCAAGAGACATTTTTTCCGAAAGAAAAGATATTAGAGCGCATCGATAAAATCCAAACGATGAAAGAGGATTTATCACTTGATGAACTAGCGAATATGTTTTCACCGAGTGTGAGAGAAATTCTTTTAACAAAGGAAGACATTTTACGTAAGGGGATTGCATCAGAACCAGTTTTACAATTTTTCATAGAACAAACGAATAAAACAGTAGAGTTTCACTTTGTAGATATTCTTTATGTGTACATGTTAGAAGAATTACTACAATCGGGAGAGATTAGTTTAGAAGAAGGAAAAATGGTCTTGCAAGTTTTACGTGATAATTATGAAGCGATTAAGCATAAAACTTGTGACTTAATCATCGTCCGAAAGTTAGGGATTTCTACATGTTTCTTAGTTTCAAACGTGGACGATTTAATTTTTGAAAAAGGTACTAAAATTGTTTTACACGAAGCGATTATGAAATATACCGAAGCATTAAAAACGAAACTGTTGTAGTGGAGGAGAAAGTATGCGTACAGATAATTTGATTATAAATGGTTACGGTTCATCGAATGGCGGCGAGTTTCATAAAGTGCAATTAAATGGAAAAGGGAATGTTAATGGAAATATTGAATGTGAGGAATTTGAATGTAACGGTTACGGTGCTGTTACTGGAAATTTGAAAAGTAGCAATGCAAGAATTAGTGGATCTGGTAAAGTCGATGGCACAGTTCATGCTGAAACGATGCGAATTGATGGAAAAGCAACAATTACGCAAGATGTGAAGGCAAACAGTTTGAAAATTGCAGGAAAAGGTACGATAGGTGGAAATGTCACTGGTGAAGAATTTAAAGTCAATGGTCAAGCTACAATTGACGGTAATTGTGAAGTGGATACTTTTTCTTCAGAAGGACAATTTACAATTGGCGGATTATTAAGCGCTGATGAAATAAATATTAATATTCACGGTACATGTCAAGCGAAAGAAATTGGTGGTCAAACGATTAAAGTAAGGCATAGATCAGGTACATTTAGTAGGCTATTTAAAACAGTATTTGGCTTGCAGTTAGAAGCCGAATTGTTAGAAGGTGACAATATCGATATTGATTATGCTCACATAAGAACGGTAAGAGGAAACAATGTTACAGTAGGACCGAACTGTGAGATTGAACTGATCGAATATACGGGTGTTCTTACTGTTGATAAAAATGCAAATGTAAAAGAAATTAAGCAGTTTTAACGGAAGGGGAAATCAGTATGGAACATCCACATAGTCTCACAGTAAATGGCTCTGGTAATTCAGCAGGCGGGGATTATAATAAAGTGAAGATTCGCGGTGAAGGAACGATTTCTAATGATATGAGCTGTAATGAATTTAAAACATACGGCACGAGTGAAGTGTGCGGTAATATGAAAGTGAAAAGTTATGTCGTGTATGGAGATAGTGAAGTACAAGGAAATGTAGATGCGGAATATGTAAAAGTATACGGAAATACACAAATGCATAGTGATGCTCATATTGAAAAAATAAAAGTAAGAGGTATGATAGAAGTTAAGGGGAAATTAACTGGTGATTTCGTAGATGTGAAAGGCGCTTTAAATGTAAAAGGAGATATTGAAGTTGAAGAACTATCACTAACTGGCGGCCTTGAAAGTGATGGATTACTTAATGCTGAAAATATTGAAATTTCACTTCGTTATGAAGGTAGCAAAGTAAGAGAAATTGGCGGTAAGAAGATTACCGTTCGTAAAAAAGTGAGATTTATTCCATTTACAAATCATGCTGGAAGCCTCCAAACGTCTATCATTGAAGGAGATGAGATTTATTTAGAGCATACGATTGCTGAAGTAGTAAGAGGAAATAATGTTACAATTGGTCCCGGATGTGAAATTAGTGTTGTAGAATATCATACTAGTTTTAATCAAAAAGGTAATGCAGTCGTAAAGGAACATAAACAAATATAAGTAGTATGAGGGAGAGCAAGAGATATGGTTGAGAAGAATAATAAGCTCGGCTTTGTTGTAGCGGGCTTATTGCTAGGTATTTTAATGGCATCAATGGATAATACCATTGTCGTAACAGCGATGGGAACAATCGTTGGTGATTTAGGAGGCCTTGAAAACTTTGTATGGGTCGTTTCTGCCTATATGGTCGCAGAAATGGCAGGTATGCCGATATTCGGAAAACTATCAGATATGTATGGTAGAAAGAGGTTCTTTATTTTCGGTTTAATCGTCTTTATGATTGGTTCGGCACTTTGTGGTACTGCTGAAAATATTACACAGTTAGGGATTTATCGTGCCATTCAAGGTATTGGCGGTGGGGCATTAGTGCCGATCGCGTTTACTATCGTTTTTGATATTTTCCCTCCTGAAAAGCGCGGGAAAATGGGTGGTTTATTCGGAGCAGTATTTGGTTTATCAAGTATTTTTGGTCCGTTGCTTGGTGCGTATATTACAGATTACATAAGCTGGCACTGGGTATTTTATATTAACTTACCGCTTGGCGTTTTAGCACTTATTTTTATTACATTCTTTTATAAAGAGTCACGAGTTCATAGAAAGCAAAAAATTGATTGGTTTGGCGCAATTACTTTAGTTGGTGCAGTAGTTTCTTTAATGTTTGCGCTTGAACTTGGCGGACAAAAGTATGATTGGGATTCTAACTTTATTTTAAGTTTATTTGGTGGATTCGCTATTTTAATTATTGCATTCATTTTTATTGAACGTAAAGTAGAAGAACCGATCATTTCATTTGAGATGTTTAAACAACGTTTGTTCGGAATGAGTACAATTATTGCTTTATGTTACGGAGCTGCGTTTATGTCAGCAACTGTATACATTCCATTATTCATTCAAGGTGTATACGGTGGCACTGCAACAAACTCGGGATTATTACTTTTACCAATGATGTTAGGCTCAGTCGTAACAGCGCAGTTAGGTGGGTTTTTAACGACAAAGCTTAGCTACCGAAACATTATGATCATTTCTGCGGTTATTATGCTAATTGGACTATTTTTATTAAGCACATTAACGCCAGAAACAAGTCGTGCATTATTAACAGTGTATATGATTATTATCGGATTTGGAGTCGGTTTCTCATTCTCTGTACTAAGTATGGCAGCTATTCACAATTTCGGTATGGAACAGCGCGGATCTGCGACTTCGACGAGTAATTTCATTCGTTCATTAGGTATGACACTGGGTATTACAATCTTCGGAATGATCCAAAGAACAGGTTTCCAAGATCAATTAGAAGAAGCATTTAAAGGTATGAGCGGGGGAATGAATACAAACACATTAGGGGATTCAAGAGCCATTTTATCAGAATCGGCAAGATCTCAAATCCCTCCGCAAATATTAGATAAAATTATTGATGCTCTTTCTAGTTCAATTGTTCAAACATTCATGTGGGCATTGGTACCAGCTGGATTAGCATTCATATTCATCTTCTTTATGGGAAATGAGCGTATGGTAATTAAGAAAGAACAAACAAATAAAAAAAGTGAAACATCAAAAGCGTAATGAAAAAGCTCCTTTCCAATTGGAAAGGAGCTTTTTCGTATGTATGGTATTAGATTAGCCTTCGATAATTTCGTATTCTTCGTCTGCAAGTAATAAAATTTGTGTTTTCTTACCTTTGTTTTGAACTTCGATTACATCGTATGCACCTAAGTCTCTTACTTTGCTTTGAGAAGCGTTAACCATAACTTCCATAGAATCGATTAAGATATCTTCTTCAATGTATGATTCAGGCAATGCCATATCTTCAGTTTCTAATACACATGCATATAGATTTTGTAAGTTTTCAGCAGTTGGGTTTTGTTCCTCAACATCAATGATGTTTTTTACTGCTTCCATATTTTCTTCTTTTACTTGGTATACTTTAATTTTAGCCATTGTTTTAATCTCCTTTATAACGTAATCGTAGAGGCTACACTTCATTATAACGTTTTTTTCATGAAAGATGAAATTGTTATATGTATTTATAGTAAAAATTATGTGTTATTACTCATTATTGGTGTAATTCCCTTACTAATATTATGAATAGGTAACGATATTCCTACGTTAAAGTTATATTGTCCAAGCTTTTTTGTTTTCCTTTCATATATATGTATTAGCTATTCTATATAGAGAAGGGATGGAGTGTAAGTGGATTGTGAGCCGAAACGTGATTGTGGGTGTTGCCAAAATAGTATATGTGAATTTTTACAAAGTCTAGAACCGTATACTAAAGTTGAAAGTATTGTAATAGCAGGAAACGAAATCGTTGTATCCTATTTTCTTTCATTTAATGCGATGAAAGGGATTGTATCATTCGTACAAGAAGACAGTGAGGTTATTTTTGTAGATTGCTCAAAAATTGATGCAATCCGAATAGGAAAAGTTTGTAGTTGCAAATCGAAAGTTAAATATATTGAAGAGGACTTTAGCTTGCTAGGAAATGTTTGCCCGCAATGTTTAACGGAGGGGAGTAGAATCTTTTTCGATTTTAATAATCCGGAATTAAATGTGTCTTTCCAAGCAACAACAATTAATCCACCTAGATGTAATGAATTTACAGATGAACTTGGGAATGTAGTAAAGCAAATTACTATAGTAGGCGAGGCGATTGTTTCTAGGGATTTCGTTCAAATGCCTGAACTGTTAGGTTTTCGATTGCTTTTATCGCATCCAGCTGGAGATCCTTTAAACTACGGATTGTTATTTATTAATTTTCCTGATGCAATTTTTATTTTTATATTGGCATCAAGTGGATACCTTTCTATTTCGAACTGTTTAAAAATAGATAGTGGAACTGGTAATGCCGAAATAGAAGAGCTGAAAAAAATGATAAAGGATGACGATAGCACGTACAAGTCGGTTGTTAAATTGACTAAAGTATATAAGAACGGTGAGACGGAATCTTTTATTTATAAAAATGAGTTATAACATACCTATTGATTAACCCTCTTACATTATATTGAGGGTTTTTACATATATGAGGTGGATTGTAGTATTAAAGTAAGTGTTTTGTTAATAGGTAAGAGTAATTTCCTATTACAGAACGGTTTATTACAATAAATTATTTCAGTGAAGCTAGGGAGAAATTATTTAAGTAATCTAAATATAGTGAGGGCGTAACAGATAATATAGGTAAAACAAATAAGAAAAGGGCTATTTAAGCAGCCCTTTTTAATTATGTAATTAGCTCTTAGCAGTCTTTATCATTTTTATAAAGTTTTCCAAAACTGATATAATGTTTGATCAAGAATTGAATTATTTACTAAATTCTTTTTGAGCTGCCTTATAGCTTCCGATGATATTTTGGTAACTTGGGAGATGTTTAGCAAGTAAATTTCCAAAGCCTTCAATATCATTTCGCCAGTCACGCTGTAATTCTGCTGCCACGCTAAACCAGTTCATTAGTTGGACTCCTCCGTGAGCCATACGCATTAGGGCAGCATCAGCAACTTGTTTACTAAAAGTTCCGGACGCATCGGTTACAACAAACACTTCATAACCTGCCTTTACAGCTGATAGCGCTGGGAATGCAACACAAACATCAGTAACTACTCCTGCGATAATTAACTTCTTTTTACCAGTTGCCTCAATAGCTTTTACAAACTCTTCATTGTCCCACGCATTAATTTGTCCAGGGCGCGCTATTTTAGGCGCATTCGGAAATAATTCAATTAATTCTTGCATAAGTGGACCATTAGGACCGTCTTCGAAGCTAGTTGTTAAAATAACTGGTAAATCAAAAAAATTAGCGGTATTAGCAAGTGCTAAAACATTGTTCTTGAACTCATCAACGCCGTAGTCACGTACAAGGCTGGAAATAAGACCAGTTTGATGATCCACTAGAAGAACAGCGGCATCACTTTTTGAAAGACGAGAATAGAAATCAGACATTTTATAATCCCCCTTAAAAAGCTTATTTATAAATTAATCTTACATTTATTCAGTTTAATTGGATATATGGTTAAAACTTTATCAATAAATAGTTTTTATTTAGATAATAAGATGTACGTTCTAAAGTCGAAAAAGTGAGGCATTCTTATTTTATTAGATGTTATAATAATTTTATATTTGTGAATAATTTATAGTTATATAAAAATTAAGTTTAATAGGTGTTTTCTTATATGGTAAATGATTGATTGAAAAATTATATAAGTTTATTTTAAAAGATTTAGAATAAGATTGATTTTATAGAAGGCGGGAATGTAAATGATACATGAAGCGAATATACATACAAGAAAAAAACTAGTTTCTATGTTTGATGATTTCAATAACGTTATTTTACTTTCTTATTTACAAGGGCATATGGGTACTGCTTGGGTAAATGATCTTGAAAATCCAACAGTAGCACAAGTTACGGTAGGAATTTTCACATTTTACGCTGGAGACCCAAATGTGCAAGAAACAGAAGAGTTATTACGTAATATTCCTGAAAGAATTTTAGTTATTGTAAATAGTGAAGAGTGGAAACAACGCTTAGAAACATTCCATGAAAGAAAAATAGATAAGTTTTTACGCTATAAGTTCAAACGAAATTCAGAAGGTTTTAATCGTTCAAAATTACAGTCTTTTATATCAATACTTCCAAAAGGATATGAGTTAAAAAGAATAGATGAGCATATCGCAAATAGCCCTACATTACATCAGATCTCTGAAGATTTTACAAGTCAATTTCAGTCGGTAGAAGATTATATAAACCGTGGTATAGGTTATAGCATTTTATATAACGGAGAAGTTGTATGCGGTGCATCCTCGTATAGTATTTATAATGATGGAATTGAAATTGAAGTTGCGACTGATCACAATCATAGAAGAAAAGGTTTGGCAACTGTAGTTAGTGCAGCTCTTATATTGGATTGCTTAGAAAATGGAAAGTATCCAAACTGGGACGCAGCGAATACTACATCTGCTAACCTAGCAGAAAAGTTAGGATATGTTTTTGATAAAGCGTATGATATTTATTTTGTGGATAATAGATGAGTAAAGGAATTACATACTAAAAAATAAATACGCCCTAGTACGTAAGTCTAGGGCGTATTTATTAGTTGGTAAATATCTTCATAACAATCTTATCACATTTTATCTTTTGAATGTTTGGAATTAAAGATATTTATGTGACTTTTTGAAAAAATAAAAGAGCAGCTAGCAAAAGCTAACTGCTCCTCTCCAAGGGGGAATGGAGAAATACAATCATGTTACCTATAGTATTGACGGAACATTGAGTTTTAATCAGCCATTTATAAAAGGAGAGATAAAATATCTTTGATTAATCCTTAGGCTCCGATTAGGAGTACTGATAGAAAAACGATTGAGAATATACTTTTTATTACATTTACAATTTAAATAGTAGAACGTGTTTATCGTAGTTCTCCAAACACCAATTATATTTTTTTAGAATAATTGGATGGACTGCTTCTTTTGTAGTATCGACTTCAGTATAGCCATATTTCTTATAAAAGTTTTCTAATTCCTCAAAAGGAAGACAATATACATCTTGTATTTGTGATTTTTTTATAGTTTCTACTAAAAATGAAACAAGCTCACCAGCTAATTGTAGCCCTCTAAATTTAGGGAGAATAAAAATCCCACCCATTTCTATAGTATCTGCATCTATTTGGACTAATCGTCCAACACCTGCATACTCGTTGTTATATGTAATAATTGCAACTTTATCTCTCTTTAAATCACTTCGTACAAATCCTATCGATTCATATTGATTATTAATCCATTCTAGATCATTAGATGTAGCCAATTGAATACTCATATACATCCTCCTTCGAAATACTAGCGCTATCTTCATTATATAGAACATTTGTTTAATTTATTAGTTAAAGGTGTGGGTTTGCTGGCATTGAAATAATGGCTTCACCAAACATAGGATAATAATCTTGTGAATTTAGTGTTACATAGTCAAAATAAAAATTAGTTCATACGTTCGGTAACGCGATATTGTTTAAGTGTATAGAGATCATAGCGTTATTTTAATTAGTAGTTACTGTATTAATTGAATCTCTTAAGGAAATGTGATAATCGCCAGCCTAGTTGATGCAAATTGTATTAGAGTTTAGTAAAAAAATCCTCCTGAAAAAGGGGGGATTAAATATAAGAGCACTTCGAAAAGTGCCCTTCAGTAACGACTACTCATTCTAAAAAGAAAGGATGCAATATATCATATGAAGTTAAGTGTATTTAAGTATGGGTCTTTTATATAAATGTGAAATAAAAGAGGGTTGTCTTCTTGTTAGAAGGCAGTTTTTTGTTATTACAAAAAAGAATTAGAAGTAAAATATAAATTCAAGTTACTTGTCCAAACAAATTATTAAAAAATACATAAAATGCTAGTAGTTAGCCAATATTTTCATATTGCTAAATTTTTAGACTAAAAGGAGTGATTTTATGTGTGATTGTGAAGTTTGTAGAAGAAAGAAAAAACGTGATCCATTAAATCGAGATTTTGAACCAAAAAAACAGGTTTCTGAGCCAATAAATCAGGATTCCGAATCAGTAAATTCTTATTCATATAGTAAAAATGCAAATTTTTTAGAAGAAGCTATACAAACAGATGAAATCGATCAAGTTTCTGAGGAATATATTGAAATAGTAGATTCAGCAGATGTACAAGTTACTACTACAGATACAAAAGCTGCGCTATCTATCCAAGCCGCGTTACAAGCAGCTATTGTGGTTGTAGTAAGTATTTCTATAGCAGATAGTGAAAAAGCAGATAAAATAACACAAGAATTGTTTCAAAAATCATCTATTAAACAAATTAATAGACAAAAAACATTTATTAAAAATTCCAGAAACGTAACCGTAACAACTACTGATACAGATATTGCAGTGAATATTCAAATTCTTCTTCAAATTTTATTAGCTTTACTAGTTAAACTAAACATTTTATAAAGTGTCAATTCTGTTTATATTTAGCCATAAGGTTCACTTTAGGTAAATATTTTTTGCTGTAATATTTGGTACAAGCTTGGACTTCTCATTATGACTGAATTAATATTCAAGATTGATGGGAAATTAAGTGTGGAAAGCTACACAATAACAAAGGTAAACTTATTATTTAACAGTGAACAAAACTTATATATGTGAAGTAAAGGAAGGCTGTCTTCGTATTAGAAGACAGCTTTTTGATTTTATTAGTAAAAAGTAGTGAAAATAAAAGATTAAGTTACTTGTCCAAGCATTTTGTATTTAAATACATATAATGCTGGTAGTTATTTGAAATTTTTATAAAAAAACTGATTGGAGTGAACATTGTAAATGGATGATTTAAATAAATTCTCTTCCTTTAAGTTTGATAAGGATCAAAAGAATATAATTATAGACCTTTTACTCTCAGATATTTTTAATAGGCATGGGATAAATGAAGAAAAATTAAAGAATTTATCGCCAGAAAAAAAGCAGCAAATTAAAAGTATTGTTTCTGAAATACAATCACAGGTTAATAGTTATTTAGATTGAAAGGGGGTGAACTTATGGAAAAAACATGTCATTCAGATGGAAATAAAAAGTGGAGTGCATTAGATTCTTCAAATCCTCATCCGTCTTTTAAAAACGCTAATGTTTCAGAAGCTGCTGCACAAGAAAGTAAAACTTATCAAATTTCTGAAGAATCTATTACAATAGTAGATTCAGCAGATGTAGAAGTTACTACTACAGATACAAAAGCTGCGTTATCTATTCAAGCAGCTTTACAAGCAGCTATTGTGGTTATAATAAGTATTTCTATAGCAGATAGTGAAAAAGCTGACCGTGTAGCACAAGAATTGTTTCAAAAATCATCTATTAAACAAGTTAATAAACAAGAAACTGTTATTAGAAATTCTAGAAATGTTACAGTTACGACTACAGATACAGACATAGCAGTAAATGTTCAAATTCTTCTCCAAATTTTATTAGCTTTACTAGTAAAATTAAATATTTTATAAAATGTTTAACCTTTTTTAGATATAGTGCATCTTACAGGTAAATATTCACTATTTTAATTATAGTACAGGCTATAAATATTTATCATAACTGGACTAATATTCAACATCACCAAAGTATGAATGTAAACAAACAATGTGATGGAAAATAAAGTTTGGTTATTTTATGAAAATTGAAAAGCCATTTCCTTTATTGGATTTGGCTTTTCAATTTTAAACAGTATAAATTTGAAAAGATAATATTAAGTTAAAGAAGTAAAATATACTGATACAAAATACTTATAAATTTACTCGTGTTATAGAAAATAATAAGAAAAAGGTGTTTAAAATAGAATCATTTTCATTAACAGTTCAAGTTTTGAAGAATAGTGCATACAATATAAAGTGTTTTCCTTTCTTCATTTAAGTTTTACGTATATAATTTAAAAGTACTATTTTTATTTTATTATTTTATATTTATAACAGAATAGAGGTTTAAAAATGGGTGTTAAAATCATTACGGATAGTGCGGCGGATTTACCAGTAGAATTGCTGCAAGCATATGATATTGATTTAATTCCACTCCGTGTATATGATGAAGCAGAAACAGAGTATTTAGATGGAGTAACATTAGAGTCAGTTACATTATTGCAAAAAATGAGAGAAGGCGCTGTTTATAGAACGTCATTGCCTTCACTTGAAACTTTCCAAGAAAAATTTGTTTCTTATGCAAAAGAAGGTAACCCTTGTATATATTTAGCTTTTTCATCTGAACTGTCTGGTACATATCAATCATCAGTTGTCATTAAAGAGGAAGTAAAAGAAACATATGTAGATTTAGATTTAGAAATTATTGATACGAAATGTGCTTCGCTTGGTCAAGGTCTTGTCGTTTTAGAAGCTGCTAAAATGGCAAAAGACGGCGCATCAAAAGAAGATATTTTAAACCGTGTCGCTTTTCTAATGAACCATATGGAGCACATCTTCACTGTAGCTGACTTACAGTACCTTGTTAGAGGTGGACGTTTAAGTAAAGTAGCTGGTTTTATCGGTGGTTTACTAAACATTAAGCCTATCTTAAACGTGGAAGAAGGAAAACTTGTACCACTTGAAAAGGTACGAGGGAAAAAGAAAGTATTAAGCCGTATTGTTGATATTATGGAAGAGCGTGGTAAAGACCTTAAAGGTCAAATAATCGGTATGACTCACGGTGACGATTTAGAAACAGCTGAAGCATTAAAATCATTAATTACGGAAAGATTCGGTTGTGAAGTATTTATCGTAAATACAATTGGTGCAGCAATCGGAGCACATACAGGTCCTGGCGTTATAACGTTATTTTTCTTAAATGAAGTAGAGTAAAGGATTGATCTTTTGATCAATCCTTTTTTATTTTTTAATCTGTGATAATCGGTCGATATGGTATTGATGAAGATGAAACCTTTGAAGTTAGCCTATATCAAATGCAATCTTGTAGAGGGAGTATTTTTTTTATGTGGAATGATACTTTATGGTAGAAGAAAAGAGTATAAATAAGAATGTATTTATAGGAATCTGAATATTTAAGGATATCGAAATTTTTTCATTTCATATATAATTGTGTAGGAAGAAATATCTGTAACTATTTGTAAAAATAGGAGGCGGCTATAAAAATGCAAGAAATTGCTAGATGGGATTTAAATCGATTGTATTTGAATGAGGATATTCTATTTCCGATTTTAGAGTTGAAAAAGCAATATTTTGTAACAAAAGATGTAGAGGTTCTTTCAAAGCTTATACAAGCTATTGAAAAAGCAGAATACTATTTGTACTGTCAATCGGTTGAAGAAAGTGTTTCATCTGACCTTACTAAATTGAATGTGAAAGTGAAGGAACTAAAAAGTGAAGTACAGCAAATAATAAAACATAGTGAAGTAGAAACTTCCGATAATATTAATACTAAGTTTATAAAAAATGAACTTAGTGCGTGGGAAAATATGTACATACAATTACGGGATAGGATAGAAATAGAGCACAATAATAAACAATTATCCTTTGGACAAGCAAATAATATTGCAATGAATAGTGAAAATGAAAAGGAAAGATTAGAAGTATTCGAGTTACTTACAAATACTTTACATAAGGAAAAAGAAATCTTTGCTACTGTATTAAATCAAATAGGGAGATTGCGTAATGCAAAGAGTAGTGAAATAGAAGATAGAGAGATTTTAACACAATCTTTTCATGCGAATGGCATTTCAGAAACTGTATTATTCCAAATGTGGAATGCGACAGAAGAAAACCTTGATAAATTAGTAAGTGCTTTAAACGTGTATAAGAAAGGGAAAGTTTCAATTACATGGCATGAACTTATGACGGTAAAGGAAAGTAATGAGGTCATGATTCCTTTTTCAGTAGCAATACAAAACGTTTATGATGCATGTAAGAATATTGATGAAGAATTAGCAGAATTTGCACGTAATGCGATAGAAAGTGGTTGGGTAGATGCTGAACCGAGAGAGAATAAACCACCAGGTGGGTTTTGTGCTCCATTTTTCAGTGAGAAAGAATCGCGAATTTCCATTCGTTATGATGGGAGTATAGATAGTGTAAGAGTGCTCGCTCATGAATTAGGACATGCTTGGCATTTTTATAATATGAGTTTTGAACAATCTACATCTTTTTTAGATGATTATTTGCCAATGAGTACGGCTGAATCAGCATCTATTTTCTTTGAAACGGTACTCTTAAATTATCTAATTGAAACAACGGATAGTAAAGATACGAAAAAGTCATTACTTAGCTGGAAAATAAGAAATAGTTTTAATTATGTAATGGCAATACGAGCATCGTATCAGTTTGAAAAAACATTTTATGAAAAATGTAAAGAGGGTCCTTTAAGTGCTGATGAAATTGAGAAATTATCTATAATTGCACAAAAAGAAGCTTATGGAAATGCTTTAAGTGAATACCAGCCGTTTGTATGGATGAAATATATTCAATTTTATATAGCAGATGTTCCTTTTTACAATTATCCATACACATTTGGATATTTAGTAAGTTTTAGTTTATTAGAAATAGCTCAAGAAGGTAAAAGTACTTTTCATTCGAAATATAAAGAGTTTTTACGAGAAACAGGAAAGGCTCCAGTGGAAGAGCTTATGAAAAAACATTTTGAAATAGATATAAGAAATTATGAATTTTGGAATAAAGCTTTTATTCAAATTTCTAAAGACATTGATGAATATTTGCAGCTTATGTAAGGGGAGAGTATAGTGGATCAGCAGTTTATAAAAGGTATACCTTTTTCAACTTTAGAATATGCAAAAGCTATAAGTTTATTAAAAGGTTGGCTACATGAACAACAAGAGAAACCAAGGTTTGTAGTAACTGCAAATCCTGAAATTGTTATGTCTGCAAAGGGAAATACGGGAAAATCAAAGCAGTTTAAAAAGATGTTACTATCTGCGGATTTAATAACAGCGGACGGGATTGGTGTCATAATTGGCTCGAAAATATTAAAAGGAACTTTGAAAGAACGTGTTACTGGGGCGGATTTAACTCACGATTTAATAAAATATTGTAACGACAATGAATATCGTGTCTTTCTTTTTGGAGCCGCTCCAGAAAGTAATAAAAAGGCATTAGAAAAATTAAATGAGCAGTTCCCAGGAGCACAGTTTAAAGGACAGCATGGATTTGTAAATGGTGAAGAAATAGAAGAAATAAAAATGAAAATTAAGCAATTCAAGCCGCATTTACTACTCGTAGGACTAGGTTCACCAAAACAAGAAGAGTTCATCTATGAAAACATACAAACATTAAACGTTCCGCTATCTATTGGTATCGGAGGCATGATTGATATAATATCTGGTACTGTAAAAAGAGCACCAAAAATAATGAGGGATACTGGAACTGAATGGCTGTATAGGTTACTCTCACAGCCGAAAAGGTTAAAGAGACAACTTGTACTTCCGAAATTTTTATTGTCGGTTATGTTAGAGAGAGTGAAAGGAATGCCAAGTTAAGAAAGGACAAGTAAGATGATAGAGCCGTTATCTAATGAAAAAGCTACAATGATTTTTCAAGAGCTGAAAGTAGAATGTGAAACTTTATTTGAATTTAAAATTCGAAATGCAATACCTATTCATCGTGGTTGGCTAAATTTGAAGTGGAAACTCGAAACGGATGCAGGGGATTTTGTATTAAAGCAATATAATCAAGAACGGTACAAAATGTATAACTCAGACCTTTTAATACAAGCATTACAACAACAGCAAAGATTACATAATAATGGTGTAAGTTGTCCAAAGGTATTAATTTATAAAAATAATGTAATGCATATATCAAAAAGTGATGAAAGATTTATAGTATTAGAACATAAGGAAGGTAGCTTAGTTTCACCAGGAAAAGTGAATCAAAAGGAAATTCACTCTCTTGGTCAGACGATAGGTTATATGCATAACTTGTTAAATGATGGCTCTTTAATAAAAGGAGAAAATCCTAAATTTGTTCCACCTACTAAAGAGGCAAGATTGAAACATTGGGAAGATAAAAGGAGAGAAGTAGAGAAGCTAGGAAAAGAGCACATTCTCCCTTATATAAAATTACAGCAAGAAGCAACACAATTGGTAAATACAGAACAATTTCATAATAGCCAACGGGCATGGGTGCACCGTGATTTATGGGTAGATAATTTCTTGTTTCTTAATGATAAAGTATCAGCGATTCTTGATTTTGATCGCATGGATTACGATTATGTAGAGTTAGATATTGGCCGTGTAGTTATATCGTGCGCATTAAGTGACGGAGTATTAAATAAGAGTCTTGTTGCATCATTTTTAGAAGGGTACCGCAATGAAGTAGACTTTCCAGTAGGGAATATTGTTCGGGCAATTCAAATGCTTTGGTACATGGAGAGTACTTGGTGGATCCATGCCAATATGGATCAGCATAGTGTACCACCTTCACGCTTTGCAGATGAAATGAATTGGATAGCTGAAAATTATGGTGTATTACATAATATATTGGCCGACTTATAAATAAAGAGGAGACTACATACATGAACAGAACCGGCATTATTGGAGCAATGCAAATTGAAATAGATTTACTTTTAGAAAAACTAGTTATACAAGAGGAACAGACAATAGCGGGAATGCCTTTTTATATTGGAGAATTCATGGGAATAGAAGTAATTATTACACGTTCTGGTGTAGGGAAAGTAAATGCAGCTGCATGCGCGCAAACATTAATTCATAAATTTGATGTAGACTCTATCATTAATACGGGCGTTGCTGGCGGATTACATTCAGATGTAAAAGTCGGCGATATAGTTATTTCAACTAACGTTACTCATCATGATGTAAGTAAAACTCAAATGAAAAATTTATTTCCGTTCAAGGAAGAATTTATCGCAAGTAAGGAATTAATAGAGTTAGCACGTAAAGCTTGTATTAGTAGTAGTTTACAGATTGCAGTTCATGAAGGAAGAATTGTCAGCGGTGAATGTTTTGTTGAAGATTCAAAGTTAAAGGCGAAATTAATAGACGAATACGCACCTCATTGTACAGAAATGGAAGGGGCAGCAATTGGACATGTTGCCTACATAAATGATATACCGTTTCTCATTATAAGATGTATTTCTGACAGCGCAGATGATGAAGCTCAAATTTCTTATGATGACTTCGCGAAAACTGCTGCGAATTATTGCTCAGAAATTATTATTGAGATGCTTAAAAATATAACGAGTAAAACTGTACTATAGTTCAAAAGGAGAGAATGAGATGTTACAAGCATTAATTTTTGATATGGACGGAACGTTATTTCAAACAGATAAAATTTTAGAATTATCATTAGATGATACTTTCAATCACTTAAGATCACTACAATTATGGGATACAGTAACACCAATTGATAAATATAGAGAAATTATGGGTGTGCCGTTACCGAAAGTTTGGGAAGCTTTATTACCGGACCATTCTATTGAAGTAAGAGAACAAACAGATGCATATTTTTTAGATAGACTTATTGAAAACATAAAAAGCGGAAAAGGCGCTTTATATCCAAATGTAAAAGAAATATTTACATATATAAAAGAAAATAATTGTTCAATTTACATTGCTAGTAATGGTTTGAAAGAATATTTACGAGCAATCGTAACTTATTATGCTTTAGACAAGTGGGTGACTGAAACGTTTAGTATTGAACAAATACAATCGTTAAATAAAAGTGACTTAGTTAAAAGTATTATGAACAAATATGATATAAAAGAGGCAGCGGTAGTTGGTGACCGGCTATCTGATATAAATGCAGCGAAAGACAACAGTTTACTTGCAATTGGATGCAATTTTGATTTTGCGCAAGAAGAGGAACTTGCTCAGGCTGATATAGTAATAGATGATTTAATAGAGTTAAAGCGGATACTGCCTGCTGTACAGAGATAAATAAAGTGTGTGCATTTTTTTCGAGTCCTATATGTCTTATTTTATGGAGGGGAATATGCTTAAAAATAATTTTAAAATTAGTAATATTCCTGCGGTTTTGTGGGGAGAGAAGAGTGAAAAAGTTTTTATTGCAGTACATGGAAATATGTCAAATAAGGAAGATGCAGTTATTCAAATATTAGCTGAAGAAGCCAATCGAAAAGGTTATCAAGTATTAAGCTTGGATTTACCTGAGCATGGAGAAAGAAAAAATGATAACACTCCTTGCAAAGTACAGTTTTGTGTTAGTGAATTATCTATAATTATGAACTACGCAAAAGTACATTGGAAAGAAATAAACGTATTTGCATGTAGTATGGGGGCGTATTTTAGTCTTTTAGCTTATCAAAATGATGTGCTAGAAAAGGCATTATTTTTATCACCAGTAGTTAATATGGAACGGATTATTGAAAATATGATGAAATGGTTTAATGTAACACCGGAGCTTTTGCAAAAAGAAATGACTATAGAGACACCTATTGGTCAAAAGTTATATTGGGATTATTTATGCTATGTAAAAGAGCATCCTATTAGTACATGGAATACAGATACATATATTATGTACGGAGCTAAGGATGAACTGTGTGAACTTGAAACTATTAACTATTTTACAAAAAAACATTGTTGTGAATTAGAAATTATGGAGACGGGTGAACATTACTTTCATACCGAAGAACAGTTAAAGATATTTGAACAGTGGTTACACAAACATATCGATTAACAAATTATAATTTATCTTGAACCTGTTAGAGAAGAATGAGGAATATATAAACTGATAGTATATTTGAGAGAAATTATAAATGGTGAATGTATACACTTAAACAAACAGATGCTTTAGTTCAATAAGAATTAAACAACTTTAAAGAGCCTTACGACACACTAGATTGTAACAAGGCTCTTATATTTTCATAATAAAATTAATCAACTGTATTATCGATTTACATATGAAGTGAAGTATATGCATACTATGAATTAAATAAAGTAACAAGCATAAAAATGCTCAGAATAAATGATTCTCGAGCATTTTTAGGTATTTTCGTACTTAGGGGGAATGGACTTGAAAGATATACATATTCAACAAATAGAAAATTTAATGGAATATGAATTCAGTCATCTCGTTCAAGACAGTGAAGAAGAGGGCTTTAATTTCCTTATAAGGCTAATAAATGAATATAAAAACAAAATAAATGTATTCAATAAAACTGGAGAATGTTTATATGGTGTTTTCCAAGGTGATATGTTAATTGGAGTTGGAGGTTTAAATGAGGATCCGTACACAAAAGACAATAAGATTGGACGGTTAAGGAGATTTTATATTTCAAGGGATTATCGGCGTATAGGGTTAGGGAACTTATTATTAAACCAACTATTATGTCATGCGGAAAAGTATTTTGAAGTGATTGTTTTACATGCTGACACGAAGCAAGGGGATGTGTTTTATACTGCAAATGGATTTGTAAAAGGGGGATTATATAAGGGATCGAGTCACTACAAACTATTATAGAGATTGCTATCCAAAGAATAGCTACGGACAGGGTTTTTGTTGGTAAATCGATATATCTTAAAAATCGCTGATATATATGAAGTTGCGACCCTTATATTAAAAAACAACTTTTATAATTTCATTTACTAAATTGTTATTATAAAAAAGAGCACCTTAGCTTTTAAAATTTAGCTTATAAGGTGACTCCTTTTCAGTCAATTACGTTTTAACGTTCATTTGTTTCAATAATAATCCTGGTTTACCTTTTACATAATAAAAATGTGGATTATTTTCATCATCATAAAGCATAATATAAGGCTTTTCATTTAGTGGGAGCAGTATAAGTACCTCGTCTATTGTAGTGTGTAACCATTGATTAGTAATAGAAACCGGCTTAGATAATGGGATTTTTATCATATAGCCATCTTTTGGAACGACATTTAAGTTTTTAAATGGACCGGTTATTGCTTTAGCGTATTGAACTGCTTCTTTTTGGATTACTGGATCTAAAGATTGTTTTTGAATGACCATTTCTTTTTGACAATCAAATACTTCAATTTGTTGATTGGTTTTTGCGAACGCATTTGTTGATAATAGAAATAAAAGAAGAGAAATGACCCCGATTTTTTTTATCATAATACAACACCTCACCATTACTATCCCCTCAAAAGCTTTAAATATTTTTCTGTCACATTCATGTAACAAAGATGTTGTATGATACAATTGGTTTTTGTTTAAAAGCAATGGAGGAAAAAATATGAAAGTTTTAATTGCAGATGACGAACAAGATATGTTAAGAATTTTAAAAGCTTATTTTGAAAAAGAAGGTTTCGAAGTTTTATTAGCGAAAGACGGAGAGGAAGCACTTCAAATGTTTTATGATGAAAAAATTGATTTAGCAATTTTGGATTGGATGATGCCGAAACATAGTGGTATTACTGTCTGTCAGGAAATAAAAAAGAATTCAAGCGTAAAAGTATTAATGCTTACGGCGAAAAGTGAAAGCGAAGATGAATTAGCGGCGCTTCAAAGTGGGGCAGATGAGTACGTAAAAAAACCATTTCATCCAGGAGTACTAATTACACGAGCGAAAAAACTTATTCAGCATGATGATATTATTCAAGTACAAGATGTAAAGATAAATTTCGCCAAAAATAAAGTATATAAAAATGATATAGAGTTAGAAATTACAAAAACAGAGCTCGAATTAATAAAATGCTTTTTAAATCATAAAGGAACGATTTTAACTCGTAAAAAATTGCTAGATATGGTATGGGGATTTGACTATTTTGGAGAAGAGAGAACGGTTGATACACATGTAAGAAGGCTGCGTAAAAAAATTGGAGAAAATATTATTAAGACGCATCGCGGGCTGGGCTATAGTTTGGAGGAACAAAGTGAATAAACTTGGGAAAAAGTTATTTTTCAGCATTTCTGCAACTGTTATTCTCATCTTTATGATTTCATTATTATTCATTAACAATCTCTTACCGAACTATAATATTTATAAAACACGTGAAAACTTAAATAAATTTACAACACAAATACAAAATACAACAGTGGGAAATATAGAGGATGTTATTCATAAAATTGAAAGTGAAAACAACGTTACAATTGCGTATACACCGATTAATCAGTCAGAAGATGCTATGAACGAAGCGTTACGCATGCAACTTACGAAAAAGAAAGTAACTTTAAATAAACTTTGGATTACGAAAGACGAAGTCATGAAAGTGAAGACGGAAGGGCAATCGAATAAACTGTACGATCAAGGAAAGGTAAAATCGAGTTTTTTTGCTAAATATATTGCGAAGGATGATACGATAATTTTAATTGGGACTTCCATTGCGAATTCAAATGAAATTATAAATACGTTAAATACATTTTACTTATACATCGTATGTTTCTCGCTCCTTCTTATTATTTTACTTGTGTGGATACTTTCAAAAATAATAACGACGCCACTGAAAGAGCTAAGTGATGTAGCTCAGGATATTTCACATTTGCAGTTTAAAAGAACGAAAGTGAAAACGAATGATGAAATAGGAGAGTTGGCCAATAGTATTAATATCATGAGTGAAAAACTACATGAAGCACATCAAGATTTAACTGATCGTAATGAACATTTAAAACGATTTATGGGTGATGTAACGCATGAATTAAAGACACCGATCGCATTAGTAAAAGCATACTCTATGGGGATTAAAGATGGATTAGATGATGGGACTTACGTAGATACAATTATTAAACAAACAGATCAAATATCAAACTTAATTGAAGAACTATTACGATTTTCTAAACTAGAAAGAGATATTTTACAAAAAGAAGAATTCCCCATTGAACCACTTGTCCAGAGTATATTAGATAAGCATCAGATTGAACTGGATTCGAAAGAAATTAACTTGCAAGTAAATTGTAATACGGGCGATACAATCGTTTATGCAGATTTAAATAAAATGAGAATGGTATTTCAAAATTTAATTTCTAATGCGATAAAATATACAGCAAATCAAAACATAATAATTACATTAGAAGATAGAAATAAAAGTATATATTTCCAAATAAAAAATGGCATTCATACGGATAAAATTAAAGATATCGAGAAAATTTGGGAGCCTTTTTACGTATTAGAATCTTCTCGTAGTAAAGAAAAATCAGGTACAGGATTAGGTCTAGCGATAGTGAAAAGTATTTTAGAAAGGCATGGTTTTGAATATGGAGTTTCCTCTATAGATGGAGAAATTCAATTTTATATAAATGTGAAAAAGGACTGATGAAAATATTAGTCCTTTTTACAGCTTTAGAGATTAGCGATACAGGATGAATCACCATAATTTTCAAAATTGATGTATTAAATGGAGAATTAGCAAATGTTCTACTTTCATTAAATTCACGTGAAGTTCACAGGGAAACGTTATATTTACATAGTTATATTTGAATTTAATGAAGTGAGGTATTCAGATTTGAAAAGAAAGAAATTAGTAATTGGTAGCATTTTAATGGGTATGACGTTATCTTTATCTGCATGTGGTTCATCAGATAATATTGTAACTACAAAATCAGGAAGTATTTCAGAAAGTGATTTTAACAAAAAATTAAAAGAAAACTACGGTAAACAGAATTTATCTGAAATGGTAGTAGAGAAAGTATTAAATGATAAATATAAAGTTACGGATGAAGAGATAACGAAACAACTGAAAGAATTAAAAGACAAGATGGGCGATAATTTTAATACATATATGGAATCTAATGGTGTGAAAAATGAAGATCAGTTGAAAGAGAAATTAAAGCTTACTTTCGCTTTTGAAAAAGCTATTAAAGCAACCGTAACGGAAAAAGATATTAAAAATCACTATAAGCCAAAGCTTCAAGTTAGCCATATTTTAGTGAAAGATGAAAAGACAGCAAAAGAAATTAAAGAAAAATTAAATAGTGGCGAAGATTTCGCGGCATTGGCTAAACAATATTCAGAGGATCCAGGTTCTAAAGAAAAAGGTGGAGAACTATCTGAATTTGGACCTGGTATGATGGTGAAAGAATTTGAGGATGCTGCGTATAAGTTAGAAGTTGGTCAATTGAGTGAACCTGTTAAATCTTCTTTCGGATATCATATTATTAAGCTAACGGATAAAAAAGAGCTTAAACCGTATGAGGAAGAGAAAGAAAATATTCGTAAAGAATTAGAACAGCAACGTATACAAGATCCTCAATTCCATCAACAAGTTACTAGAGATCTGCTTAAAAATGCAGATATAAAGGTATCTGATAAAGACTTGAAAGATACCTTTAAAGAGTTAGAAAAATAATAAATGGAATGTAAGACAATCGATAGAAATATCGGTTGTCTTTTTCTCTATTTATCCCGCTATTTGCCGGGCAGTAAGACCCCCACTTCAAAATTCAGGGGAAGCAAAGAAGTTAGGAGGGGGCCCTGCTGCTCGTAAACGCCCGATTGGTGAGTGCTGATTAAAGTTTCACTTTATAAAGAAGGGGGGAGTGGGAAAATACTTTCACACCTGCATTAAATTTTACTTAATAAGAAATCTTTGAGTTTCTCAACTTTTATATAAAAATAAAACTGAATTTTCAGTTATTTTGTTATATAGTAAAAGAGAACGAATAAGGGGAGGGAACATTTTGAGTAAAAAGAAAATGGCAATTACACTGTCAGCAATGCTATCTGCAACAATTATACCTAGCTTTACTATGAATGTGCATGCAGAGAAGAAGGAAGAGACTAAAAATACGAAAATTGAATTAGAAAATGGGATGACAAAGCCGATTTATTCTCTCGATGAAGCTATTATCGAAAATTTATATGTAGAGACAGAAGTTGATAGTGATCGCGACGGTAAGAAAGACAGAGTATCGATAAAAGTTATGCGTCCAAAGACAAATCCGAATGTGAAGGTTCCTGTTATTTATGAAATGAGTCCATATCGATCTGGATTAAAAGATGTTCCTGTATATAATGTAGATGAAGAATTGTATGCGTATGAAGGAAAACCGTATGGAGCGGTTAATCTTGGTTCGTATGGGAACTATTACGTGCCAAGAGGTTATGCAGTTATTCTAGGCGAAAGTATCGGTACTGGAAAATCAGATGGATGTCCTACAACTGGAGATGAGCAAGAGATACTCGGGACAAAATCTGTTATTGATTGGGTAAACGGTCGTGCGAAAGCATTTACAGAACAGGGTGAGGAAGTTCAGGCAAATTGGTCTACAGGAAATGTAGGTATGACTGGAGTTTCTTATAATGGTACATTACCAAATGCTGTTGCGACTACTGGAGTTGAAGGTTTAAAAACAATTATTCCAATCGCAGCAATTAGTAGTTGGTATGATTATTATCGTGCAAATGGTGCAGTCATTGCTCCAGGCGGATATCAAGGAGAAGATACAGATAATATGGCAGAAGCAGTACTGACAAGGGAAAATCCTGAAGTTTGCGGACAAGTTATAAAAGAGTTAACGGCTGGACAAGACCGAAAAACAGGTAATTATAATGATTTTTGGGATAAACGTAACTATGTAAAAGATGCTAAAAATGTAAAAGCGAGTGTATTTGTTGTTCATGGTTTAAACGATTGGAATGTTAAGACGAAACAGTTCGCGCAATGGTGGGAAGCACTTGCGGAAAATAATGTTCCTCGTAAAATGTGGCTACACCAAGGTGGTCATGGTGGGACATCAAGTAATAACTGGCAGCAAACACAAAATAAATGGTTAGATTATTGGTTATACGGAATTGAAAATGGAATTATGGATGAACCAATGGTTGATGTGCAAAGAGAAAATAAATCGTGGCAAAAGATAAAAAATTGGCCAGATCCAGAGGCTGTACCTTCAAAAATCCGTATGTATTTAAGTAATAAATCAGTCAATTTGCCATTAAGTATGGGATCGGCTAATAAAGTTTTCTCATTCGTAGATGATGCACAAATGAAATCAAATCAATTAGTAGCAAACCCAGAAGTAGAAGTAGCAAATCGATTAGTATATACAATGCCTGTACTGCAAAAAGATACGCGTATAAGTGGTACACCAAAGATTTCAATTACAGGAAATATTGATCGATCTGTATCAAATTTAACAGCATTACTTGTTGACTATGGAGGAGCGAAGCCGGAAATCGTAACGAGAGGCTGGATGGATCCACAAAACTTAAAGAGTATAGAAAATTCAACAGCGATTCAACCGGGCAAAGATTATACATTTACATGGGACATGCAGCCAGATGATTATGTATTTAAAGTGGGGCATCAAATCGGAGTTGTTTTAATTGCAAGTGATTATGATTATACAATTAGACCGAAAGGTGGCACGAAACTTACAGTGAAATTAAGTGAAGTGACATTGCCGATGGTGAAATAAATATTTTTTCTAAAGAGCTTACTAAAGTAAGCTCTTTAATTTATAGTCTGAATTTTTAATTTTTATATTTCAAATTGGAAGGTTATGTAATACAATATCATTATATTCTATGGAAAGTGAGTGATATATTATGACAGTCAGCTCTTTCAAAATCTCATTAAAATTCGAGGTACAGGAAGATTAGTTGAATTGAAATCTTCCGTACGTAAAAACGGAGGAGAAAATAAATGTTTAGTTTTTATAGTACACTTTGTACGGAACTGTATGATTACACAAAGCCTGTCGGTTATTCTTTAAATGGTGATATTGAGTATTACAAAGAACGTTTAAAAGATTGTAGAGGAAGAATCCTCGAAGCTGCAGTAGGTTCAGGGCGTGTCATCATTCCGCTTCTAGAGGCTGGTTTTAAAGTGGATGGGATAGATTATTCACCTGAAATGCTAGATTCTTTCCGTAAGCGCTGTAAAGAGAGAGGCTTACATCCTAATTTATATGAAGGAAGCTTGCAACAATTGTCACTTCCGCATAAATATGATGCAATTATCATTCCTACTGGATCTTTTTGTTTAATTGAAAATCGTGTGGATTCTATAAATGCATTGAAATGTTTTTATGAACATCTTAATCCAGATGGACGATTAATTGTAGATATTATGCTTCCGCATGACTGGAAGACTGGGGGAATTCATACATCGACTTTCTCTTTGCCGAGCGGAGACGGAATCACATTAGAAAATAAATCAATTGAAATAGATTGGCTGAACCAAGTTACTGTATCATATTTGAAATATGAAAAGTGGAGTAAAGGACAGTTAGTACAAACAGAACTACAACGCTTTGCGGTACGTTGGTATGGGATAGAAGAGTTTAAACTTCTGTTAGAAAGTATAGGTTTCTCTAATTTTACTTGCTCTGCTGAATATGCTTATAAAAACGAACCGTCAAATGCAAATCAAATGTTTACTTTTGAAGCTGTGCGAAAAGAATAGAACTAATACTATGAATAAAAAAATTAGGCAATCGATTCAAAATCGGCTGCCTTATTTTTAATTTTATGTAATTGTTTATAGAGAAAGATCGGAGGGAAATAAATGAAACTTATATTAATATTTGGCCCACAAGCAGTTGGGAAAATGACAGTGGGTCAAGAATTAGCAACATTAACCGGTTTAAAACTTTTTCATAACCACATGACAATAGATTTAGTAAGTCCAATTTTTGATTACAGTACGACAGAAGCAAAAAGACTAGTAAGTTTATTTCGTAATGAAATATTTGAAGAAGTATCTAAAAGTCATTTATCTGGAATGATTTTTACGTATATATGGGCATTTGACCTCCAATCGGATTGGGATTATATACATCATGTAGAAAGTATTTTTGAATCAAAAGGTGGGACAGTGTATTTTGTAGAGCTGGAAGCGGAATTAGATGAAAGATTAGAACGGAATAAAAGTCCGAATAGATTAGAACATAAACCGAAAAAAAGAGATATTGAGTGGTCTGAAAATAATTTGAAAGAAACGATGAAAAAGCATAGATTAAACTCTCTTCATGGTGAAATTGAAAAAGAAGAGTATATAAAAATTAATAACACGTATTTGAGTGCAAAAGAAGTAGCGGAAATGATTAAAGAGAAGTTTCAATTGTAAAATTTTCGAAGTCTATTTCGTTTCCATTGTCTAAGCATTCTCCTACTAATTACATATACTATTTATGTTAAAATCGGTCGCTATTTTAAACAGGACTGCTATTTTAATATATATATAACTATACAGGGAAGAGGGGAGAATAAATTTGGAAAACGTAGAACAAGATAGAATTGAAAATCAAGTGTATTCAAATCGTGTAGTAAGATCAGAATTTGATTCGAATTGGGAAACTTGTATATCAAAGAGTGGTTATGTAATTTATGTAGCAACAAGTAATAATGCTGAAGTAATAGTGCTTCTTGCAGATGGTTCAAGTAAATTATTAATTTTTGAAAAAGGCGGTAAAGTAGTAGTAGGTGGTGGTGGAACAAGTCATTACAGTAAGCCGCATATTGCAAGAAATATTTAAGGTAAAACATGTTAATTGAGAAGAAGCTGGAAGACGGTTAGTCATTCATATTTAGAGAATGACTAACCGTTTTTAAATGTAGTTTTTGAAGAATTATATAAGCAATATAAAAAGCATTTCCTATTTCGGCAAATGCTTTTTATATGTTATAGTATAATAGTGTCTTAAAGCAATGCTATTTTAATATATTTCAAATTTTGTTGTGTATTATTTTTATATTAAATTAGCACCTAAAGTATTTTTTTATATAAGGAGTAATAATTAGAGAAATGAAAAATATAGACTTTATACTAGAAAGTGATGAGGCATTAAAACCGTCTGAACGATTAGTACTATTATTATTAGAGAAGCATAGAATGTTATATACGAACGATCTATTGGCATTATCAAATTTATCATATAAAACACTAACAGATTCATTAACGGCGCTTGTTTTAAAATCGTATGTGTTAAAGGAAACAGGTAAGGGAAGAAGACAGAATTGCTATAGATTAGTATGATAAGGCAGCTGTTTTAGAAAGTTTTACATACGTTTTTTCAATCGTAAGGCGAAAATAAGTTTTTGTTTTCAAATGAAAAACTTAGTGTAAGAGGGACTAAAATAGTAGTGTTTCATTTTTGTAAACGTAATTATTTCGTCATTGAAAATACAAAAATAACATAAACCGCATAAAACAGAAATAAAAAAACAATCCATTTTAAAAATGGATTGTTTTTTTATTGGAATAATATTATTTGATATGTTGAAAGCATGAATAGCACAGAATAAACATTACCTGTTTTAGTTCATGCAACTGAACGAATATGATGAAAACTATGTGTATAGTTTTTTTAATTGCTTTTTTCAGTAACTCTAATGAAATCATAGTCTTCATAGTTTAAAGGTATTATTTTTAACATTATTGCTATTCAACATTAAGCACAAAAAAGTAATGTATAATATTATTATGTAAACTTAAGGTTTTAAAAGGAAAATGTAATAATTAATAGAACATGTAGAAGGGGGATGCTTAAATACTATGAAGGATGGGAGATTATTATGGAGCATTTACAATCAATAGCACAAGCTGTTATAAGTGGTAATAAGGAAAAAGTAGTGGAGTTTATAAAGCCGAGTCCAAGTATTGTTAACGAATGTAGTGAAGATGGCTGGACACCACTTCATTTAGCAGCTTATTTTGGACAGAAAGAAATAGCGAGTTTTCTTTTAGAAAGCGGTGCAGATATACATAGTAGAGCAAAAAACGAAAATGAAAATACACCTTTGCAAGCGGCAATTGCGAACAAGCAAAGTGAACTTGTCGCTTTCTTAATTGAAAAAGGATCAGATGTAAATATTATGCAAAGTGGTGGCTGGACAGGACTCCACGAAGCAGCATTATTAGGAAATGAAGAAATAATTATGTTACTCCTTAAAAATGGAGCTAATAAGATGATTAAGAAAAATGATGGGAAAACAGCGTATGATATTGCATTAGAAAAAGGATATGACCATCTTTTACATCATTTGAAACAGGAAGTGAACTTATGATGAATAAATGGAGTGTTGGTATATTTTTATTTAATGAAGTAGAAGTGTTAGACTTTGCAGGGCCATTTGAAGTTTTTTCTGTAACTGAGGTGAATGAAGAAAAACCATTTACTGTTTATACAGTTAGTGAGAATGGGGAAATGATTACAGCAAGGAACGGATTGAAGGTACAGCCGGATTATAGTATTGAAAATTTACCGCTAGTGGATATTTTAATAATTCCGGGTGGGCTAGGTGCTAGAGAATATGAAATAAAAAATGAAATAGTAATAAAATGGATTCGCCAGCAAATGAAAGAAGTAAAGCTGATGACTTCAGTTTGTACAGGAGCGTTATTACTGGCGAAAGCAGGTTTACTAGAAGGTTTAAAAGCAACAACACATTGGGCTAGTATTGAAAAGTTTAAAAATGAGTTTCAAAATGTTGAAGTTATAGAAAATGTAAAGTTTGTAGATGAAGGACATATTATAACATCTGCCGGAATTTCAGCTGGAATTAATATGGCATTTCATATTGTGAAAAACTTGTTAGGTGTGCATGTTGCGGAGGACACAGCGAAACGAATGGAGTATGATATTAGTTTGCCAAATTAAAAAGCTCGGATTGGGCTTTTTATATTGAATGAATATAGTTAAGCTCTTCATCACTCAAAATAGGGCGAACAGATGCATTTGCATTTTCTTGTGCTTGCGTTCCTGACTTCGCACCAGGAATTACAACACTTACTGCCGGATGAGAGAGTACATAGCGAAGTGCAAGTTGCCCTAGGGTCTGATTTTTATTTGAGAGCAACCGAAGTTTCTTTACGGTTTGTAAGTCTTCTTGAAACCAAGTTTCATTTGGCCAATCTTTGCGTAAATCTCCATCTGGAAAAATTGTTTTATTTGTGAATTTTCCAGTTAAAATGCCCATTTTTAATGGACCACGAATAACAGCTCCTAGATTTTTCTCTTGTAAGAATGGTAATATATCTTTTTCTGGTTTTCGATTTAATATATTGTAATCAAGTTGTACGATATCAATTTCGTTGTTGTTATTGAAATGATGAATGTATTGTAAATCATGAGTCGAAACACCGACTGCTCTTACTTTGCCATCACGTTTTAATATGTCAAATGCACGTAGAAATGCTTCGGTTTCTCTACGATTATGCCACCAAATATGACAAAAATAAAGATCAATATAATCTGTTTGAAGACGTTGTAAACTTGTTTCAAATGCGGCGATGATTTTTTCGGGAGTATCATATACAGGAACGCCATTAGGGTCGTAGTGATGTCCGATTAAACCACCTTTCGTTGATAGGATAATATCATTACGATGTCCTTTAATCGCGGTAGCCACCAACTTTTCACTATGTCCTAAACCATACACATCCGCAGTATCAATAAAATTCACACCACACTCAATGGCTTTTTTTATAGCAGTTATAGATTGTTTATCGTTAACAGGTCCCCATTCATCACCACCGATTGCCCATGCCCCAAAACCTATTTCAGAAACAGTTATTCCAGTTTTGCCTAATGTGCGGTAATGCATATTTCCCCTCCTTGTAAGCATGTTATAACATGGATATGTAGGGAAGGAATTTTGTGTGTAAAAAAACTCTTCTACAATAGTAGAAAAAGAATTACAGAAACTACTATTTTATAGCAGCATGTATAAAAAAAATCGGTGTAAATATGGAAATGTCGTCGAATGCTATCTTTAATTGGTTAATTTATGGGATATTTTTGGGAAGGAGTTTATTTTATAAGAATAGAATCTAGTCTAGTAAGAAAACGTGCCGATGGTAGTGAAAAATATGGGTTAGGGGGATTTGAATGAGGAAACTCAAACGAGTAAATGTTCCTAATATACCAGAGCAATTATCACAACCTAGTGACAAGCTTAGGATAAATAAAAAGAAGTTAAGGCGACTTATTTTAATGGTCCTTTTTATTGCAGCAACTACTTTGTACGTTCAATATATTTTAACGAAACAACAAGAAGTAATTGATAAGAAGAAAGATACGATTACGGATCAAAAGGAACAATTAGTATCTTTAAAGAAAGATAAAGATTCTTTAAAGACTAACATAGAAAATTTAACAGACGATGAGGAAGAAATTTTGAAGTTTGCGAGAAAAGAGTATCAATTTTCTAAGTCAAATGAAACTATATTTGTGATGCCCAAGTAATGAAAAAAATAGTTAGCCATCGCTAACTGTTTTTTTTATGTATGAATGTCATGGTACAAGGAACAATCACATATTGTAAAAATGAAGAGTTTAAGCTATTTTCATAAATATGGAATATGCACTAAAATAAATGTTGTTAAAATTCTGTCAATTGTATTATAATACAAGGTAAGCGGATACATTTTTTAATCAACGTTGAGTTCCTCGCTCATACGACTATTAAGAAACCCGTTATCCTCGTATACGAAAGGAAGATAGCTGTGTACGCTTCAAATACAATTTATATCGTAGGGGATGCGAAAGCACCTCAAAATAATCCCATTACTGAAAAGTTTAAAAGCTATTTCGTAGCATTTGTACTTGTTAAGGATACAGGGGAAATTGTAGATGCAGACTGCTCAGCGACAATTGCATTAACATCTCAATTTGTTAAATATTTATTTCTACATAAAAATATAAATGACCCGGCGTTAGTAATGGAAGTAAAGAACCGATATTTCGGCTCTTCTCAAAAAGCGTTACTTGTAGCGCTAAAAGATGCACAGAAAAAATATAATCAGATTGCTGCTTTGTCTACTCAATCATAGACAAAATCCAGCCGTAAGAATCATTCTTATGGCTGGATTTTTTTATTTCACATTATCGTCCTACATCAAAAGTAAACGAAAACAAAGTAGGGAGATAGGAGGGTAAAAGCCCAATAGGTTTACCTAATAATCTGTGGGTATAAATCTCCGGTGGATTAAAATTTCACTTCATTGGAGAACGAAAGGATGAACGAAATGAAAATTACAGATGTAAAAGTAAATCGTAGACGTGTAAAACTTCATACACCGTTTAAAACCGCACTTCGTACTGTAACAGAAATTGAAAGTATAGATGTTTATATTCATACAGACGAAGGAGTGATTGGTAAGGGGGCTGCAGCCGCAACACCAGTTATTACGGGTGATTTCACCAGTGGAATGGAAGAAGCGATTTTAGGACCGATGCGTTCATGTTTAATTGGTCAAGATATCATTCAGTTTCAGCAGTTACTACAGCGCATTCAAATGAGTTGTATTGGAAATTCAAGTGCGAAAGCAGCGGTAGATATCGCTTTATATGATGTATATTGCCAATATCAAAATGTACCGTTATATGCATTGTTAGGCGGGAAGAAAGAAATTTATACCGATATTACAGTGAGTGTGGATGAGCCTGTATTAATGGCAAAAGAAGCGAAGAAACATATAGAAAAAGGATTTCAAACATTAAAGATTAAAGTGGGTAAAGAGGCGTATTTAGATTTGGAACGTATTGAGGCAATTCGAAATGTGGTACCAAGAAATACGACATTACGTTTAGATGCGAATCAAGGTTGGAGTCCAAAAGAAGCGGTCTCTATCATTCAAGAGATGGAAAATCGTAATTTAAATATAGAATTTATTGAACAACCAGTACACGCGAAAGATTGGGATGGGTTAAAGTACGTCAAAGATCGTGTGCAAACGCCAATTATGGCCGATGAAAGTATATTTTCAGCAAGTGATGCATTAAAGCTCGTTCAAGGAAGATATGCAGACTTCATTAATATTAAATTAATGAAATGTGGTGGCATACGTGAAGCATGGCGTATTGCAGATATCGCAGAAACAGCTGGTGTGAAGTGTATGGTGGGAAGCATGATGGAATCTTCACTTTCCGTTAGCGCTGTTGCACATTTAGCGGCAGCGCATCCTAATATACATTATTTTGATCTTGATGCACCGCTTTGGTTAATGGAAGAGCCGGAAGGAATGACTTATTCTGGATCAAAGGTAAACCTTCAATCGACAGTGAATAGTAAGTCTTAGGAGAAGAGACTAGGAAACTATCTTTTAAGGGGGATATATATGAAAAAAGTAGGAACTGCATTTTTAACAACTTTATTTATATTTTCATCGTTTACATCGGCAAATGCTGAAGAAAAGAAGGATAATAAAGCATTTATAGATGTATCTGCTGCAACGTTATGGACAGCACCTGATTCATTAAGGCCAATCGATACACCGAGTGCAACAAATCCAGTGGATCTATGGAAATGGACGAAATCAATGACACTTGACGAGAAACTATGGTTAACAAATGCAAATAAATTAGAAACACAAGCGTTACTCGGTCAAGAAGTAACTGTTATTGATAAGAAAGGCGAGTGGGTGAAGGTATTAGTGCACGGACAGCCAACACCACGAAATGAAGAAGGTTATCCGGGCTGGATGCCTGAAAAGCAATTAACATATAATCAAGAATTTGCAGATAAAACAAATGAACCTTTTGTGTTAATAACAAATCCAACAGCGATTTTATATATAAATCCTTCTGAAAAACATAAATCACTTGAAGTTAGTTATAATACAAGACTGCCGTTATTAAGTGAAGACACAATTTCATATCGTGTATTGTTGCCAAATGGTCAGAAAGCATGGCTACGAAAAAATGATGGAACAGTTTACCGTTCTCAAACTGATATTCCAAAACCGACCGCTGATGATTTAATTAACACAGGGAAAATGTTTTTAGGTTTACCGTATATATGGGCTGGTACAAGTGGTTTTGGATTTGATTGCTCTGGCTTCACGCATACGATCTATAAATCGCACGGCATTACAATTCCGCGAGATTCTGGACCGCAATCAAGAGCAGGGGTTGCAGTTGATAAAGAAAACCTACAAAAAGGAGATTTAATTTTCTTTGCACATGATCAAGGGAAAGGTAGTGTCCATCACGTTGCAATGTATATTGGTGATGGCAATATGATTCACTCACCAAGAGCTGAAAGGTCGGTAGAGATTATACCGCTAAATACACCAGGATATATAGAAGAATACGCTGGTGCTCGTCGTTACTTACCTTAAAAATAGAGGGGGGGTTTTAAATGAAAAAAGTTGTTCGTTACTCATTAGTTAGTACTCTATTAGTTTCTTCATTTTTAGTTGGTTGCGCAAAAGAAAAAACTGCAACAGAGCCGAAAGATGAGAAGAAAGTATTACAGTTACTAGAAACGGGTGAAATTCCGTCGTTAAATTCAGGGAAAGTAACAGATGCGGTCTCGTTTAACGTTTTAAATAACGTAATGGAAGGGCTATTCCGTCTATCGAAAAATGATGAAGTAATTGAAGCCGGCGCACAAAAATATGAAGTGAGTAAAGATGGAAAGACATATACATTCCAATTGCGTGATGCGAAATGGTCTAACGGAGATCCAGTAACCGCTCATGATTACGTATATGCTTGGAAGCAATTGATTAATCCAGATACCGCTTCTCAATATGCATACATTGCGTACGATGTGAAAAATGCTGAGAAGATAAATAAAAAACAACTAGGTCTAGATGAATTAGGAGTAAAAGCGAAGGATGATAAAACATTCGTCGTAGAGCTAGAACATCCTGTACCGTATTTTACGAAATTATTAATTTTACCATCCTTCTATCCAATTAACGAAAAATATGCGAAAGAGCAAGGTGATAAATACGGATTAGAGGCAAATAAAGCGGTATATAATGGACCGTTTACATTATCAGAGTGGAAGCATGAAGCGAGCTTTACAATGAAGAAAAATGATAAGTATTGGGATAAAAAAGAAGTGAAGTTAGATGAAGTAAACTATCAAATTGTTAAAGAAATTTCAACTGCGGTAAATTTATACGAAACAGATAAAGTTGATAGAGCTGTCATTTCAACTGAATTCGTAGATAAATATAAAAATAATAAAGAGCTAAAACAATACACAGATCCAGTTATGTACTTCTTCCGATTTAATGAAAATATACCGATTCTTAAAAATAAAAATGCACGTCTTGCGCTAAGTATAGTTTTTGATAAAAAGGGACTCGCAGATTCATTTTTAAATGATGGATCGGTTGCAGCAAACTATTACGTACCAAAAGGATTTTTAAAGGGCCCAGACAAAAAAGATTTTAGAAGTACGGCAGGTGAGTTTAATAAAACTGATGTAAAAAAAGCGAAAGAATATTGGGAGAAAGCAAAACAAGAGACAGGTACAAATGAAGTGACGTTAGAACTATTAAACTATGACTTAGAAAACTTTAAAAAAGTTGGAGAGTACATTAAAGAGCAGCTTGAGAAAAACTTACCAGGCTTAAAAGTGAATGTGAAATTACAACCACATACGCAAAAATTAGCACTTGAGAAGAAGAAAGAATATGAAATGTCGTTATCACGCTGGTTACCGGATTATCCAGATCCAATGACTTACTTAGAAGTATTCCTTTCTGGAAGTAGCGTCAATAATACAGAATATGCAAACCCAGAATATGATGCGTTAATTAAGAAGATTAAAACAGAATTAGGTAATGATGAAAAGGCTCGCTGGAAAGCAATGCAAGATGCTGAAAAAATGCTACTTGATGATGCAGTAATTGCACCGGTATTCCAGCGCGGATTATCTTACTTACAAAAATCATATGTGAAAGATTTATATGTACATCAATTTGGTCCAGCTACAAGTTTAAAATGGGCAGATGTACAAAAATAAAAGAATGGGGAAACAGACTTCACGTATGTGATAGTCTGTTTTTTCTTATTTAAAGTTAGAAAAATGGTTCATGGTATAATTTATTAGTCTGTAAACAGTATTTGGAGGGAAAATGATGTCTATGTTTGAAGAAGAGAAAGTAATTTATACAAAAAGATTATTTATGAGGAAACCAATTGTAGAAGATATTGATCAGTTTTATAACATATTAAAAAAAGATACTGTTGGCAAATGGCTGGCTAAATCAAGAGGAATGTCGAAGGAAGAAACAAATGATTATATTGGGCAACTTATCTTACATTGGGAACAGTATGACTTCGGGGTATGGTTGTTATTTAATAGTGAAACAGGAAAGCTTTTAGGACATTGTGGTTTAAGAAAGGTAGATGAAACAGGTGAAATAGAAATTATGTATCTCCTTGACCCAGAACATTGGAGGAATGGGTATGCATTAGAAGCAGCAGAGGCTTCTATTAAATATGCAATAGAGACTTTGAATGTAACAAGAATAATTGCTAGAGTTAAAGTAGCAAATGAGAGCTCGAAAAAACTTTTACGAAAGCTCGGGTTTATATATACTCATGAAGTTAATCATAACGGGCGCTTATTATCATATTTTGAACTCCATACATCATCCAAAGAATTCTAGACATTTCATATGTTTTTTCATTGTTAAAAAATAAAATTATTAGTAAAATTCCAGTGTGAAATTTATGTATAATCTTGTATAATTAACGTGTTTCTATGGAAACATTTTCTTGCGCTATTTATATAGGACTTAATAGAACAAGGAAGGAAATACATACATGTATATAATAGATAAATAGAATGGAACATGTATAGATAAAAAGGAGAGAAAAGATGACGTGTCAAAAACAAGGGTTACAATTTAATAACGATAGAAAGAGGGACAAAAGATGAAAATGAAGCATGCTTTTGGTCCTATAATTTTAGCGTGTGTGCTTTTTTTCATTATCATTCTAATCCCCTCGAAAAGTTTAGTGCCGCTTATTAGTGATAAGAAGGTAGAAGATGCGGCAACTTCTTTACAAAAAGGGAAATTACAAAGTGTTTTCTTACAGCAAAAAATGTTAGAGAATTCACAGTATTTACCGATGTACGGTTCATCAGAATTTTTACGAATGGATGCATATCATCCGTCTAATTATTTCAAAGTAAATCCAGCTGGTTTTACACCGTTTTTAATTGGAACTGGCGGTACACAAAGTTTAGCTCATATTTTAAATATGACATCTACTATGGATGAATTAGAAGGTAAAAAAGTAGTCTTTGTTCTTTCACCACAATGGTTTACAAAGACTGGTGTATCACAAGGGGATTTCACTAATAATTTCTCCAAACAACAAGCATATCATTTTATTTTTAATGATGAGATAAATCCAGAAATGAAGAAGCAAATCGCGAAACGGCTATTAGATTATAAAGTTGTTCAAGAAGATGATATATTAAAAAATTCATTAGAAGGTATTGTATATAATGATACGAAACATAACATAAAAGCAGGTTTAGTTAAACCACTTGCTTATATGCATCGAAATATTTTAGATCATAGAGATTTATTTAACTCTTTATTTAAAATCGAACCGATGAAAGAGAAAACAAATATCGGACTTCGTTCAATTTCTTGGGAAGACGCACGTAAACACGCAGAACAAGAAGGGAAAGCTGAGTCTACTACAAATACATTCGGAATTGAAAATCCGTATTATCATAAGAATAATCTGAAGAAAAAACTAAAAGGTTTAAAAAACTTTAGAGCAAATGAAACATATGATGAATCACCAGAATATGATGATTTGCAAATTATTTTAGATTTATTTAAAGAGAAAAATGTCAAACCACTCTTTATTTCTGTACCTGTAAATGGGCCTTGGTATGATTATACTGGCTTTCCGAAAGAACGCCGTGAAGTGTATTATAAAAAAGTTCGAGAACAGGTCGAGAAAGCAGGATATCCAGTAGTTGATTTCTCTGGTCATGAATATGATAAGTATTTCTTAAAAGATACGATTCATTTGGGCTGGAAAGGTTGGATTTATTTTGATGAAGCAGTGCAGAAATTTAATTCTGAGAAATAAAGTATAGAAATCGGAATGGCTATGGCCGTTCCGATTTTTTTAGTATAGAGGATTTTGGTGAGGGCAATTTGGGAATACATGTATATCTTGAATCTGTCTATAATCATAATGTTTCATTGCGAACTGGGCTTGATAAAGGTATTCATATACATATAATTGACCATCATGCGCTGAACATAATACGCCAGAAGTTCCTTGCCCATTTATGAAGGAAATACCGATAGGGCGTCCGATTAAGTATGGTATTTTTTGCTGCCAATGCATAGGGGAATCACTCCTTTTTGAGATAATATACGAAATGGACGAGTGAATTGTTGCTTATCCATGTAAATGTTAAACTGAGGGGTTTTCTTGTAATTTCTACAGATTAGTCAATTTAAACATAAAAAACCGCTATAGTTCGTAATGAATGTATAGCGGTTTTTATTTATTATCTTAAGCAAGATTTTTACGTTTTTTTGTCCATTTTTTAATGATGAAGTATAAAAGAACGAGTATGACACCGCCAATTGCGAATGATTTCACATATGGCCCAGCAATATCGTTAATATTCTCCCAATTTTCACCTAGTTTTTCACCTAAATAAATGAAAATAATAGACCAAGGGATAATCGCAAGGGCTGTTAATGTAGTGAAACGTAGTAATGGCATTTTTGTAATACCAGCAGGAATTGAAATCGCATGCCGCACTACTGGAATGAAGCGTGCTGTAAAAATGACACCAGTTCCGTAACGATTAAACCAATCTTCTGCAGCATCTATTTGTTTTTTATGTATGAAAATATATTTTCCATAACGTTCTAATATAGGGCGGCCGCCGTATCGTCCAAGCCAATAAATAAAGATTTGGGCAATAACACCGCCAATTGTACCGAATACAACTGCGCCTATAAATGAGATACTACCATTGAATACTAAGTATCCTGCATAAGCAAGGACAATTTCACTTGGAATAATCTCAATCATCAGTCCAAGCATAATGCCCCAATAACCTAGTCCTTCAAAAAACGTTAATACTGAATGAATAAAACTACTTAACATTGTTGCACCTTCTAGTTTATGAATTTTTTAGTATAAGAACCTTTTATTTAACGACGTAAAAGGTTCACTATATGTAGATTATACCTTATTTACATAGGGGATTGCTATTTCAATTCTTTTATGTCTCTCATAAGTATTATAGTAAAGGATATAAGCCACGTTTTCATGAAGGGTTAATGAAAAGATTATTAAAAATTTCTCATATATCAATGATAATAGACTGAAAATTAAGTATAATGATATAGGTCTTTAATTTACAAAAATAGGAGGGGGACGTATGTATATTACAGATCCGATTTATGGACCAATCTCTATTCGTGATAGAGATATCCTTCGATTGATAGATACAAAAGCATTTCAGAGGTTGGCGTATATTAAACAACAAGGACATACTTATTTTTTACATGAGAACGCAATACATACAAGAGAAGAACATTCGATAGGTGTATATATGCTAGTAAATAAAGTGATAGAACATCTTACTGAGATTGGTGACATACATTTATCGAAATATGAACGCAAGCTAGTATCTACTGTAGCCCTTCTACACGATGTTGGACATGGTCCGTATTCACATTGTTTTCAGCAAATATCGGGTGAAGATCATGGTGAGTGGACGGTACGAATCATTCAGGAGGACGAAGAAATACGTACGATTTTAAATCAGACACCTGGATTGTTAGATGATGTAACGAAAGTTTTAACAGAAGATGGAGTTTTTCCAATTATAGATGAGCTCTTATTTAATTCATTAGGAATGGATCAATTAGATTTTTGGAATAGAGATTTATATTATTCTACGCTTGAATTAGAGGGCTTACAAATTGAAGAACTGATTGCTAGTATACGTTTTATTAATGGTAAACTTGTAATTGAAGAATCTGGAATCCCTTTGATCGAACAACTAATGAAAATGAAAGAAGAACTTTATAATAATGGTTTTGGTCATCCGTTTGTAATAGGAAAAGATTTATTGTTGCAATCCTTTTTTCAAAAGATAATGGAGAAAAACCTTTCGTTCCATACTCTGGAAATACAAAATTTCTTTCATAAAGAAGAGAAGTTAGTAGTAGAGGACTTTCTTCCGTTACAAGATGAAATAATTTTAAATGAAATACAGTGCTTTGCAAAATCAGATGATGTTGAAATAGTATCTTTAATTCAACTGTATGTTTCACCAACCAAAAGTTTATCATTTCAAAAAGGAGTGGAGGGTGATTTTAAAAAGGAAAATAACAATTTAGCGATAATAACTGAGAAAAAGGCGTACAGTTCATATGTAGGGGGTATTTACGTTTATAGTGAGGGGCAGTTAGAGGATATTATAGAAAAATCCCCTTTTATTCAACAGATAGTGAGATTACCTAAAAAAGAATATGCATATTCTTTTTAAATTGGTTTGAAAACATAAAATAGATGGGGTGGAAATGTGAACTGGAAAGAACGTCTTCTAGAATTGGATGATTTACCAATTATATTAGAATGGTATAACGACGAAGAATTACATAACATAGCAGATATGAAACCATTTAAGCGATATACAATAGAAGAACTTCGGGAGTATTGGACTAAAAAATTAGCGCGGTCTTATGCAAGTTATCATGTAATAATAGTGCAGGATAAAGTAATAGGTAGAGTTGGATTAAAAAAGACAAAATATAAGGATACATATGTGATGGAATACTCTATTCTCATTGGCGTTTCAAATTTATATTCAAAAGGGATTGGAACAGAGGTTACAAAGTATTTTATTAATAAATCATTTTTAGATCCCGATATACAAGCGGTTCTATTGCAAGTTAGGGAAGATAATAAGAGGGCAATTCGGTGTTATGAAAAAGCTGGATTTAAAAAAATAAAATCGTATATAGAGAATGAAGTAAAGGTATTTAATATGCATAGAATTAAGGGAGAGGTAACAGTATAAAAAGAAAATGTAAATGATTAATTCCAAATATAATGTAAACTAAGGGTTTGAAACCTAAAATGACATTACTTGCAGGTGTACGTAATACCACCATTTTATATGAAATGAAATATAGACGAAAAACGAATTAGATTGAAGTAAAACACGCATCTACATATATGACAGGTAGCTGCTTGTTTTCATTAAAAAAATAGAAGCAATTCTGCTTCTATTTTTTTACGGTTTCACATCTAAATTTTGTAAAAATAACGTTGCTGTTACGTAACGCTTTGCTAACATTTGTACATAAGCGGTATGTACAGAAAGGGTCGCAATAATAATGGCGTTACGAATCGCTTCACGTTGTTCATTATTAATTTGATCAAACTTGCTTGCGATTTTATCAGCTTTTTCTTTTACGATGTTTTCAATTGTATGAACGGTATCTGTTGCATTTAATTGTAAGCAATTCCCTTGATTGAGTTCTTCAAATAGAGAAGAGTATGCTACATATAAATGAACAGGATTGATTAAATCATCACTTCGATCGGCTGGGTCATTTACGATAAGGCGTAATAGCTTACGAATGGATTCGAAATCAAGTGCTGTTTTTAAATCTTCGACAATGAATAGTAAGGCTGCTTGTTCAATTGAATATTTTTTCCCTTTTTGAGGAGAGCCAATCATTTCTTTTATATCTCGTTTCACCCAGTTTTGCATAGCAGTTACAGAGAAACTTGTGTTTTCAATCTGATTGCCAAGTGCGACTATTTCATTTAAAGAAAAACCGACGTCAGTATCGTCAATTTTAATCAGCTTTTCAAAAATAGGTGAAAGTGCGGTAGTAATAAAAGCTGTAACGCTTTGTCCGCTTTCAATATCTTTTTTATGTGACTTCGCCCAAGCTTCTTGTAAAATACCGAGAGGCTTTTTCGTATTCCATCCTCTTAGTGATAGAAGAAGGGTAGCCATTTCGTTTCGTGTGAGATGAAATGTTTCCATCTTTTCACCTCCAAAATAATAAAAAGTTCTTATGAACTTATAATATGTTTTGTTTCATTTAAAGTCAATTCTGTTTTGCTTAATTTTTCCTTTGTCACCAAACTGTTGAAAGTAAATAATACTTGCATATTTCGACAAAAGTTCATATAATAAGTTCATAAGAACCTTTAAAATGTTTTTAAAAACAAATCTATCACTCTGAATTTACTAGAAAGATAGATTTCACATATATCTATATAAAAGGAGAATGGATATAATATGTTGAAAAAACTTGTAGCAGTAATGACAGCATTCATGGTTATCTTTGGAGCTAGCAGCTTTATGTTCGTAGATCATGCGGCAGCGAAAAGTTACAAATCTGGTAAAAAATCATTTACACCAAGTTCAGGTCAAAAGTCAAAAGTTGATTTAAACAAAAAAGACTCAAATGTAAATTCTCAAAAAACGACTCCAGATTCAAAAACGAAAGCAACAAACACAGCACCAAAAAGTAATAAAGGAAGCTTTATGAAAGGTTTATTACTAGGTGGTCTTGGTGGTTTACTAATGGGTAGCTTATTTGCAAATATGGGAGCTCTTGGTTCTGTATTAGCATTTATGGTAAATATGTTAGTAATGGCTGGTATCGTAATGTTAGCAGTTCGTGCATTTAAATACTTCAAGAACCAACGTAAGAAGAAGGCAGATGAAGTAGCATGGAAACAATAAAAATTTCTGAACAAGAATTAATAAATGCGCTTTGCGTATATATCGCTGAAAAAAGACAAGTGGGTCCAGAAGAAGTGTTAGTTGAACTCATGTATGACGATGACTACGGTTTCTCTGCGGAAGTAGAGGTAAATGGTCGCCAGCAAATTTTAATTCAAGCAAACTTAATCGAAGCATTACGTTTATTGCTTGACAGAGAATATAATGTCAATGCATTCGCAGCGAGATTACAACTTGAATTAGATGATGAAGAAGGTATTTACGCATTAGCGAAATTTAATAACTCAGATGAGTAGAGAAAAGAGCTGTTGAGAGTAATCTCAGCAGCTCTTTTTAGTATGTGCATATGTAGAAGAATGATCACGCCAAATTTCATTCATCTTTCGTCTACCGATATCTACCATCGGATTAAACTGAATTGCAGCTTTCTGACGAACAGAGTGAACGTTTTGAATGGCGTGATATAATTGTTGGTCGACTATATCATGTTTTTCACCTGCATATTTAGCAATTGATAGACCTGCAACTGTTCCTTGCGCCATCGCAATTTTTCCGCTTTCAATGCCTGTAATATTGCCAGCTACAAATAAACCAGGAAGAGGGGTTTCCATTGTTTCGGAATGGAGAGGAACGTGTCCGCCTAATTCTAAAATGTAATGGAAGGGACAACCAGCTACAGCTGCAAGTTCGGCAAGTGGGTATAATCCCCCAGCAATACAAACAAAATCTGCTTCATATATTTTCTCTGATCCATTCATAACATTTCCTTTAGAGTCAATATTAGCAACACGTACACCTTCAACTTGATCTGTTCCGATAATTTCAAGAGCTGCTTTCCGAAGGTGAAGTGGCGTTCCGTTTATTTTCATTCCGCTGTTTGGATAGAATGTTAATCCAGCTTTTCGAATCCAATCATATTTCATAAAGTGGCTACCTATTCGTAAAATAGCAGAAGGAGCGAGATGTGCTGCATTTAAAAGAGAGTTTAAAACTTCTTCAGGTTCACCAGCTTTTTGACTTAACTCGCTTTTTACAGGGAGTACAATATGATCTACTTTAATTCCCGCTAATTGCAATTCACTTAAAATGGCGAAAGACAAAATGTTAGCACCAATAATGATTCCTTTTTTTCCAACTTGCACGCGATGAACATTTGTCATAACTTGAGCTGCTCCAATTGACATCACTCCTGGAAGTGTCCAGCCTGGAAGGGGAATAGAATATTCCGCAGCACCAGTAGCAAGTAGTACGAACGGTGCTTCTAACGTACCGATATTAGTATGTACAAACCAATTGTTTTCATCTTTATCTAAATTATAGACCGAAACACCGCACCTGATATGTACTGAAAGTGATTCTGCTTCTTCATGAAGTCGCTTCGATTCTTCTATTCCGTTCCACCATTCTCCAGTAGGCTCTTGATGCAACTGTCCTAACAATCTCCCGCCCGGCTTCATAAATTCATCAATAACGAGCACTTTTAGTCCGAAACGAGCACAAGAGATAGAAGCAGATAATCCCGCTGGTCCTGCACCAATGATAATTACATCACTCATCGTTTTTTCACCATCTCTCTCACGATATTCGGATGCTGTTTCCCGCTTTCAACAACCATGTTTTCTTCTACAACAGTTAAGCATGCGCGTACATTTGTTTGATTATTTACTGTCACGCGGCATTCGGAACAGTGCCCGATATTACAATAAATACCTCGCGGTGTCCCGCTATCTTCATGAACTCTTAATGTCCGTATTTCATTTGCTAACAGGGCAGCAGCTATCGTTTCATGTTCATATGCTTCGTATTGATGACCGTTAAATTGAAAAGTAATACGCTCACTACTTTGTAAAGTACCTAAAATAGGGTGATGTGTAATTCTATTCATTTACTTTCACCTACCGATCCAAAAGTAACTGCACGTATTGGTGGTTGATATTTTAACGGTAGTTCATTAAGAGTTACGTCAGGATTCGCATTTTCTATCATTCGATCTATCATTATTCTGCATGTGCGACCACCGCAAAATCCCATGCCAGCACGTGTTCTTAGTTTTAATTCTCTTGCCGAGCAGTTATATTCAGCAATTGTCGATTGAAGTTGTCCATATGTAACCTCTTCACAACGACAAACGATTAAGTTGTTTTTATTTGTCATATGTATTCCTCCTCTAGTTCGGTTTGCACAAATTATATATGCAAAAATCATGCCAATATAGAGGGGAGAGGGCTACCTGTAAACGCCTGATTGGTGCATACTGATTCTTTATTGAAGTCCGAGTTTCTTTAAACGGTTATATAAAGTAGCCCTTGTTACGCCAAGTTGTTTTGCGCATTCTAATTTATTCCCATTTAAAATTCGTAAAGCCCTTTCAATAACTTTTTTCTCATGCTCATCCATCTCTTCTTGTAAAGAAAGGATTGTATTATTGTTGCTGAGTAATAGGGAATGAGCTGTATGGTTGTCTAAAGTTTCAGTCGTATGAAATGGTAAATATTCTTGTTTTATAATTCCGTCTGTTGCGAATACCACAAGCCGTTCAACAACGTTTCGAAGTTCGCGAATATTACCTGGCCAATTGTAATGAAGCAGTTCATGCATAATGCTTGAAGGTAAGTCACGAATTGGTCGGTTATAGTTGATCGAAAAATCGTTTAAGAATGAGTATGTGAGTTCGATAATATCCTCTCGTCTTTCACGCAGCGGTGGAATATGCAGGCTAACTACATTTAAACGATAATATAAATCTTCTCGGAAAGTTCCTTTTCTCATTTCTTCTTGTAAATCCCGATTTGTAGCAGCGATAATGCGGAAATCAATATTAATTTCTTTTTCTCCGCCAACTCGGTAATACTTTCGTTCTTGTAGTACACGTAACAGTTTTACTTGCATATCGAGCGGCATTTCGCCAATCTCATCGAGGAATAAAGTACCGCCTTGTGCGAGTTCGATTTTACCTTTTTTCCCTTTACTATTCGCTCCAGAAAAGGCCCCACGCTCGTAACCGAATAATTCACTTTCAAATAAAGCTTCTGGAATTGCCCCGCAGTTAATCGAAATGAAAGGCGCCTTCGCTGCTTCACTTGCTTCATGAATTGCTTTCGCAAATACTTCTTTTCCAACTCCGCTTTCCCCAAGTATTAAAACAGTTGATTTCACCGAACAAACTTTTCTAGCTAATTGTATCGTTCTTTGTATAACAGGACTTTTCCCATTCATCGCAAGGAATGGATCGGATTCATCTTTATACTTTGCCACTTCTTGTTCTAAACGGTGCATTTCATGTGACATATTAAATAGTTTTTCATTTAAAGCGACTTGATTTGTAACATCTGTTTCTGAAACGACTGCTCCTATAATTTCATCATTACAATAAACTGGATTTGAATTAATTAATACGAATAAATCGGGACGAGGCTGATGGAACTGAGCGACTATATTTTTTCCATCATGTAAAGATTGTAAAATTTCCAAGTCTTTATAATCAAAAAAACGAGTAATCGGTTGCCCAATAATCTCATTATGGTTGACTGAAAATATTTTTTCAGCACCATCTGTCCAAGTTCGAACGCATTCTTTACTATCAATGACTGTAACAGAAGAGTCAGTTGTTTGTATTACGGTGTTATAAAATGACTGTAGTTCATTGTAGGACTTATAAAGAAATGGAATCATTTGCTGAGAGGTTATACAGAATATCGGCTCATCGTTTTCGTTAAGGATGATAACAGCTAATTCATAAGAAAAAGCGTCAATTAATGCAGTGAATGAGTCATCTACATAAATAATGGCGCAATTATATTCTTCTGTAGTAGAAGGGAGATAATAAAACCTTCCGTTTACTTGCTTAATGTGATTAAGGCTACATGTATGATCGATTAAAATACTTTCCAAAAACTCTTGTATAGTCGGAAATGAAAATGCCATAATATCCTCCCATTATGTATAAAAAATTTGACAGTGATAAAAAAATAATACACCTATTTACTATAAATTTGAATTATTTTTACAAATAAAAATATTGTTTATGGAAATTGTATATGTGCAGAATTGGCACGTCAATTGCATAAAAGAAAGTGAGAGGTTTAGGGAAAGGAGGAGTATATTGTGAGGCACTGCGACGTTTTAATTATAGGTGGTGGAATAATAGGGTGTTCTATCGCTTATTACACTTCAAAATACGGAAGAGACGTAACAATCATTGAAAAAGGAGAATTTGTCAGCGGGACGTCTTCACGGTGTGATGGGAATATTTTGGCCATTGATAAAGACCCAGGGTTTGATAGTCAAATGTCTTTAGTAAGTCAAAAATTAGTAACTGATTTAAGTGAAAAATTAGAGCATTCATTTGAATATAGGGCACCAGGAAGTATTCTCGTATGTGAGTCAGACGAAGAGATGGAAGCTGCGCAGCAATGGGTAGATCGGCAAAAAGAAGCTGGATTACCGTTTCGAATGCTTGATAGGCAAGATATAAGAGAAGAGTCGCCTTTTTTTGCTGATGATTTATTAGGCGGTTTAGAATGTGCGACGGATTCAACTGTGAATCCATATCTCCTTGCTTTCTCGCTTCTGTCAGAGGCACAAAAGTTTGGCGCAAAAGCCTTTAAGCAGACCGAAGTAAAGAGTATGAAAATAGAGACGAATGGTTCATTTGTTGTAGAAACTACGAATGGTACTTTTACAGCAAAACAAGTTGTAAATGCAGCCGGTGTGTGGGCTCCTAAGATTGGTCAGATGTTAAATGTAAATATACCAATTGAACCGAGAAAAGGGCATATTATAGTAGCATCAAGGCAACAACATGTAGGATGCCGTAAAGTAATGGAATTCGGTTATTTAATTTCTAAATTTGGCGGAAAAAGAAAAGTAGATGCTTTAACTGAAAAATACGGGGTTGCGCTCGTATTTGAGCCTACTGAAAGTCAAAATTTCTTAATTGGAAGTAGTCGTGAATTTGTAGGGTTTCATACGAGAATAAACAATGAAGTCATTAAATGTATCGCAAATAGAGCGATTCGCTTTTATCCGAAAATGGCAGATATGATGGTAATTCGTTCTTACGCTGGTTTACGTCCGTGGACAGAAGATCATTTGCCGATTATTTCACGAGTGGAACATATTCCGAATTATTTCATTGCCGCTGGACATGAAGGGGATGGGATTAGTCTTGCAGCAGTTACTGGGAAAGTAATTGAAGAGTTATTAAATGAAAAAGAGACAATTATTCCTATTGAACCACTTCGTTTGAGTCGTTTTACAGAAAGGGTGTTAAACGGATGAGGTCACAAAGAGTCTTTACGACTATTGATACACATACGGGCGGGAATCCAACGAGGACATTAATTAGCGGACTTCCAAAGTTGATTGGAGAGACGATGGCAGAGAAGATGTTACATATGAAAAAGGAATATGATTGGATTCGAAAATTGTTAATGAATGAACCGCGTGGTCATGATGTAATGTCAGGGGCATTATTAACAGACCCGTGTCATCCTGAGGCTGATATAGGTGTTATATACATAGAGACAGGTGGATACTTACCGATGTGCGGTCACGATACAATCGGTGTATGTACAGCGTTAGTTGAATCAGGTTTAATTCCAGTAGTTGAACCGATTACTTCTTTAAAACTAGATACCCCGGCTGGCTTAGTGGAAGTAGATATTGCTGTTCAAGATGGAAAAGCAAAAGAGGTATCTTTCTGTAACATACCAGCTTTTTTATTGAAAAATATTACTGTACACGTCAAAGACATTGGAACTGTAGAGGCTGATATTGCGTATGGAGGGAATTTTTATGCCATTATTGATGCGAATTCAGTAGGCCTAGAATTAGTACCAGAAAATGCATCTACAATCATCGATAAGGCGATTCATATAAGAAACACAATTAATGAGAAGTTTGAAATCATTCATCCAGAGTATTCGTTTATTAGAGGATTAACACATGTTGAATTTTATACAGATGCTACTCATGAATGTGCGCATGTGAAAAATACAGTTGTTGTACCACCAGGCGGAATAGATCGATCCCCATGCGGTACAGGAACATCTGCGAAGCTAGCTGTATTATACGCTCAAAAAGAAATCAAAATTGGTGAAGAGTTCATTCATGAGAGTATCGTTGGTTCTTTATTTAAAGGATATGTCGTGAATACGACACATGTTGAAAATATTGAAGCTGTCATAACGAAAATTACGGGGTCAGCTTGGCTTATGGGTATGCATAAATTTTTTTACAATGAAATGGATCCACTCAAAGAAGGATTTTTGCTAATTCCGCCGATGGAACATGAAACGGAGGATATAAAATGAACATTCAAAAAATGTATACAGCAGTAGACGTACATGTAAATGGCGAGGCATTTCGTGTAATGAAAGACGTACCATGCAAATACTACTACAGTTTGGAGCAATTAAATGAACAATTTTCAGGTGAATTAGCAGAAGAGATGAAGCTTTTATTAAATGAACCACGTGGTTTTATTGGTTTGAATGGGTGTATTGTCGTTCCATCTATCCATAATGAAGTAGATGCAGCTGTATTATTTTTTAATCATGAAGGTTCGATTCCGCTTCATTATGGGGGCATTGTTGCGGTAATAACGATGTTACTCGAAAGTGGGTATTTAAAAAAGAGAGAGTCCAATCAATATAAAATTGAAACGTTATCTGGAATATTTTTAGTTCATGCGTATGTAGAGAATGATGAAGTTATATCTGTTTCGTTTGAAAGCAAACTTTGCTATTTGATTGAGGAAAATTTACAGGTTGGTAATGTAAGTTATTCTCTCATACAAGCAGATAAAGTATATGCAGTTGTAGAAAAAGGTGCGTATTCGCCAGAAATTCGTGTTGAAAACATTCCAGAATTGAAAAGATGGGGAGAAGCTACACTGCAGGCTATACAAAAACAGTCGCTAATAAAAAGGCTTATTTTAGTAGATCCTTCGCAAAAAGAAAAGAACCATATAAAGTCGATTACATTTCATGAAGATAACTTTATCGTACGTTCGCCAGGTTTTGTTTCTACTATCGTTTCCTATGTTCATGCGTTATTTAAAAATGATTATATGGCGGATAAACCTTTTAAAAATGAAAGTATATTTAATAGTTTTATAACTGTGGAAAAAGTGAAGAAGGAGGAGCTAGGATACATTTTCCGTTTTGAAAGTAGAGGATTTATTACAGGAATGCAGACGTTTCTATTAGACCCTACGGATCCATTTCCGGCAGGGTTCTTATTAAAATAAAATGTGATAAGGAGAGATAAATATGCAAAAAATTAAAGGGGCATTTCCAGTATTAATAACACCGATGGATGAATTTCAGGAAATTAATTGGGATGGGGTAAAACAAAATGTAAATTACTTTATCGAACAAAAGGTTGCAGGTGTCATCATTAATGGAAGTACAGGAGAGTTTGTAAGTTTATCAAAAGAAGAACGATTTAAAATGGTAGAAACCGTGTTGAAAGAAATTGATGGCCGTATTCCAGTCATTGTTGGAACTGCAGCAGAGACGACGAAAGAAACAATTGAATATACGAAACATGCAGAAGCACACGGAGCGGATTGTGCATTAATTATAAACTCTTACTATTGTAAACCGAAGGAAGAGGAGATTTATTTTCATTTTAAAGAAATCTCAAACTCTGTAAATATACCAATTATGTTATACAATAATCCATTTACTTCTGGTGTTGATATGAGTACAGAGCTAATGCTCCGTATTGGAAAAGAGTGTGAAAATGTTACACATATTAAAGAATCTAGCGGAGATATTCGAAAAGCAAGAGATTTAGTAAGACAAAGTGAAGGGGCTTTCCAAGTCTTCTGTGGTTCTGAAGATTTAGTTATGGAATCATATTTAGTTGGTGCCTCGGGATGGGTTTCAGTAGCAGGAAATATCGTTCCTGGTCTCGTTACAAAAATGTATGAGCATTTTCAAAATGGTGAATTAGAAAAAGCATGGGAAATAAACGATGCTATTTTACCACTTTGCGAGTTTCTTGAAGGGTCAGGGAAATATGTTCAAATCGTTAAACGTTCCATGGAATTACATGGGCAAGCGGGAGGACCTTCTCGCTATCCAAGACTAGGATTAACTGTTAACGAAGATCAAAAGCTTCAAACGATTTTATCAAATATTGCAGCTCATACAGCTGTTTAAATAAGGAGGAGAACATAATGTTAAAGACAAATATTGAGCTGAAACCAAAAGTGGAAGCGTTTTTAAATGAAGAAATTAAAATGTTTATTAATGGCGAATTTGTTTCTGCTATTGGCGGAAAGACGTTTGAAACGTACAATCCAGCAACAGAAGAGGTTCTAGCAGTCGTATGTGAAGCGCAAGAAGAGGATATTGATGCTGCAGTAAAAGCGGCAAGATCTGCATTTGAATCTGGTCCGTGGGCAGAAATGACTACTGCTGAAAGAGCGCATCTTATTTATAAATTAGCAGATTTAATTGAAGAACATAGAGAAGAATTAGCGCAACTAGAAGCTTTAGATAATGGAAAGCCATATCAAGTAGCACTTGATGATGATATTTCAGCGACTGTAGAAAATTATCGTTATTACGCAGGATGGGCTACAAAAATTATTGGGCAAACAATCCCGATTTCAAAAGATTACTTAAATTATACGAGACATGAACCTGTTGGTGTTGTAGGACAAATTATTCCGTGGAATTTTCCGCTTGTTATGTCTTCTTGGAAAATGGGAGCTGCACTGGCGACGGGGTGTACGATTGTATTAAAGCCAGCAGAGCAAACGCCTTTATCTTTACTGTATACAGCGAAACTCTTTAAAGAGGCTGGATTCCCAAACGGTGTTGTAAACTTTGTACCAGGATTTGGTCCTGAAGCAGGAGCGGCAATTGTAAATCATCATGACATTGATAAAGTTGCTTTTACAGGATCTACTGTTACAGGAAAGTATATTATGCGTCAGTCTGCAGAAATGATTAAGCATGTAACGTTAGAGCTTGGCGGCAAATCACCAAATATCATTTTAGAAGATGCGGACTTGGAAGAAGCAATTAGTGGTGCATTCCAAGGTATTATGTATAATCACGGTCAAAATTGTAGCGCAGGATCACGTGTATTTGTTCATCGTAAACATTATGAAACTGTAGTAGATGCACTTGTGAAAATGGCGAACAACGTAAAACTTGGAGCAGGTATGGAGAAAGGAACGGAGATGGGTCCACTCGTATCTAAGAAACAACAAGAGCGTGTGTTAAATTACATTGAGCAAGGGAAGAAAGAAGGTGCTACAGTTGCGGCTGGTGGTGAACGTGCGCTTGAAAAAGGTTATTTCGTTAAGCCAACTGTATTCACAGACGTTACAGACGATATGACAATCGTTAAGGAAGAAATATTTGGACCAGTTGTTGTTGTACTTCCATTTGATTCGACAGAAGAAGTAATTGAACGAGCGAACAACTCATCTTATGGCCTTGCTGCGGGTGTATGGACGCAAAATATCAAAACGGGTCATCAAGTGGCAAATAAATTAAAAGCAGGAACAGTGTGGATTAATGATTATAACTTAGAAAATGCAGCTGCACCATTTGGTGGATACAAACAATCTGGTATTGGCCGCGAATTAGGTTCATATGCGCTTGATAATTATACAGAAGTGAAAAGTGTTTGGGTAAATATAAAGTAATAGGGCGTTTTACTGACAAAAATTGAGGGATGAAATAATGAAAGATGCGGACAACTAGAAAGTTTGATAATAGTTGTCCGTTTTCTTATATACAAAATTGTTTTTCAAAAGAATGATAAGGGGGATTTGGATGGAAAATTTAGTAGAATGGTTAGTAGGGCAAGTGTGGAGTATCGGTTTAGTTGTTTTTGCATTAGGGGCAGGCGTATATTTCACGATTGCAACACGCTTTTTGCAAATTCGTTATTTTAAAGAGATGATTAAACTATTATTTGAAGGAAAGAGTTCAGAGACGGGAATATCATCTTTTCAGGCATTTTGTTTAGCCTTATCAGGAAGAGTTGGAATTGGTAATATCGCAGGGGTAGCGACAGCAATCGCTTTCGGCGGGCCTGGAGCTGTATTTTGGATGTGGGTAATGGCTTTGTTAGGGGCAGCGAGCGCGTTTGTTGAATCAACATTATCTCAAGTATACAAAAGTAAAGTAGGGAATGAATATCGCGGCGGTACTCCATATTTCATTGAGAAAGGTTTAAAAATGAAATGGTTTGCAGTCATTGTAGCGGTAGTTGTAACACTTTCATATGGCGTGTTATTACCAGGTATTCAATCTAGTAGTATCGCAGTTGGATTTGAAAACTCTAATGGTATTAACAAATATATAACTGGTATATTTTTAGTCGTGTTACTAGCAGCAATTATTTTTGGTGGTGTAAAGAGAATTGCTGGCGTTTCTCAAATGCTTGTTCCATTTATGGCAATTGGTTATGTAATTGTTACATGTATCATATTAATTGCGAATGTAACGGAGATTCCAAGTATGTTTGCTTTAATTTTCTCTAGCGCATTTGGTGTAAATGAAATGTTTGGTGGAATTGTTGGTGCAGCTATTGCATGGGGCGTAAAACGCGCTGTATTTTCAAACGTTGCTGGTGTCGGAGAAGCGACGTATAGTTCGGCTGCTGCTGAAGTATCGCATCCTGCAAAACAAGGATTAGTTCAAGCGTTTTCCGTATATATCGATACAATTGTCGTATGTACAGCGACAGCTCTTATGATATTAATTACAGGTATGTATAATGTTATACCTGAAGGGAAACGCGCTATTGTAAAAAACATAGGAAATGTGGAAGCAGGTCCAATTTATACGCAACAAGCAGTTGAAACTGTGATGACAGGGTTTGGTCCAATATTTATTTCAATTGCAATTTTCTTTTTTGCATTTACAACGTTACTCGCTTATTACTATATCGCTGAAACGACACTTACTTATTTAGATCGTCAATTGAAGTATGGCTGGTTAAAACCAGTTTTAAAATTTGGATTTTTAATTATGGTTTACATCGGTAGTGTTGAATCAGCGTCGCTTTTATGGAATCTCGGAGATTTAGGAATCGGTAGTATGGCATGGTTAAACTTAATCGCGATTCTATTATTAAGTAAAATCGCATTAAAAGTGTTAAAAGACTATGAAACGCAGAAAAAAGAAGGGAAAGATCCAGTATTTAATCCTAAAAATGTGGGGATTGAAGGATTAACATTTTGGGAAGAAAGAAGTAAAGAGGTTGAAAGAAAAAGTTATTGTAGATGATAATTTAAAATTATAACGTAAATTAACTGAAAATTCTTAATTTAAAAGAAGGTATATTGCCTCCATTTCATCGCATACTACAATAGGTATGGATAATATGACTGGAGGGAATAAGATGGAACATGAGCAACATAGTTCGATAAATGATATTCTACATCATTATAAAGAAGGTATAGGTAGTTTTACAAATCAAATTCCTGAAATCGCTGAGACATATAATGCGTTTACGCAAGCTTGTTTTCAAGAGGGTGCTTTAACAAAAAGAGAAAAACAACTTATTGCATTAGGAATTAGTTTAGCAACGCAAGATGAGTATTGTACAATTTATCATACAAAAGGTTGTCTTGATCAAGGATGTTCGGATAAAGAGATTCTGGAAGCATGTGGTGTTTCAGCAGCATTTGCTGGCGGAGCTGCGATGAGTCAAGCGGTAACTTTAGTGCAAGAGTGTTTAACAGAACTGAAAAATCAAAAGCATTGAATAAAAAAACGTTTTAAACTTTATGTTTAAAACGTTTTTTTATGTGAAATTAAATTTGTATTCACTTTAGTATTCTATATCTTCATAAATCGAATTCTCTACATCAGGAAGAACTGTGTATATACTCTTACCGATTAAAGCTTCTAATTCTTTCTTAATTGCATAAAACCCTTTCCAATGTAAAGATGTATGAGATGTTGTACCATGACGCAAACCAACGGAAATTAATCTTCTTTCCAGCGTAGTAAAGCCATCCGCGTCAGCAAGAGCGTCACAAAGAGTAATTACTTTATTGTATAAGTCGTAGTTACTATGTTCATTCAATATTGCAACCAACCGGCTTTTCATATGGTCAGGAACGAGATGCCATTCCGCTGCGATATCTATATGTTCATTTTTACAGGGAAATGAGTGTGTCACACAAATAATGGCGTTTCCTGCATATCCTAAATCATTCATATACATATAACCATCATAGGAATGAATGACCGATTTGGTAAAACCTTTGTATCTTCCGATATCATGCAAAAGGGCAGCGTTATATGCTATGTCAGCATCTAGGTCATACCCTTTTTTTATAAGTTCTATAATTATGTTTTCAGTTGCATGAGCAACATGTAGTGAATGTTCAAACCAAGGGCCCGGGTTTTGTTCATATGCCCATTCGAGTAGTTCTTTTGCGTACGTTCTATCTAATATATATTTCATATCGTTATCCTTTCACAAAAAATCATATCTTAATATAAATTCATCTTATTATTTCATTATTCCTTCTTTAAAAATTGTTACAATGAAACAAAAGGGGGAAAAGTAATGCGAAATTTAGTAATTGAAGAAATTAAGCAACTAGAAAATGATATGGAAGAACTTTCGAAACTTTTGAAAACGGTTGTAAATGATGGGGCATCAATTGGTTTTTTGCCTCCACTGGAACAAAAAGACGCAACAAAGTATTGGCAAACAGTCATAGCGCCAGAAGTGATATTGTATGTAGCTAAAATAAACAACGAAGTAGCAGGGAGTATTCAATTACAATTAGTTACAAAGCCTAACGGAATTCATAGAGCCGAGATTTGCAAATTAATGACTCATCCAAACTTTAGACGTAACGGTATTGGACGATTGCTTATGCAAAAAGCAGAGGAACGAGCGAAGCAAGAAAACAGGTCTCTTTTAGTATTAGATACTAGAGAAGGAGATCCATCCAATAAATTGTACAAATCATTAGACTACCAAGAAGTTGGAACAATACCAGGATATGCAATTTCTCCGAATGGAAAGTTAGATGCTACGGTTCTTTATTATAAATGCATATAAATTGTGATTAAAAGGTTATCATACTGAATAATAAGAAACTATTTTAACACCGTCTATATTTTTCTGGCGGTGTTAAATAAATTTATTGATATAATCCATTTAACGCACTAAATGAATTTGAGAAAGTTTTTAGAGGGTTCTTTTAGTAATGATTCTCGTCTTATAATAAATGTAGAGAAGATGACTAGCCAACTATAGTTATTTTCGCTTTATTATCGGAAGGGGATGAAAGAATGAAAAAGAATAGTTTACAAAAGATGAAGAAAGTTATTTTAAGTGGTGGCGTATTACTTACGGGATTATTAACATTTGGATTTTCAGAAAAGGCTTCAGCTCATGGTTATGTAGAATCACCAGCGAGCCGATCTTATTTATGTAAGCAAGGGGTAAATGTAAATTGTGGACCGATTCAATATGAACCACAAAGTGTAGAAGGGATAGGGGGATTTCCGCAACTAGGACCTTCTGATGGACAAATTGCAGGGGCTGGTCATTTTCCTGCTTTAGATGTTCAAACTGTGGATAGGTGGAAGAAAGTTACGTTAAATGGCGGGACGAATACATTCAAGTGGAAACTAACTGCTCCTCATAGTACGAAAGAGTGGAAATATTATATTACGAAAAAAGGCTGGAATCCAAATAAACCTTTAACGCGATCAGATTTAGATTTAGTGCCATTCTATGTGAAAAATGACGGTGGGGCTAGACCAGGGACAACAGTAACGCATGAAGCAAATGTACCAACTGATCGTAGTGGATACCATCTTATTTTAGCTGTTTGGGAAATTGCAGACACTGGAAATGCGTTTTATCAAGTTATAGATGTAAACCTTGTGAATAATGGCTTAGCTTCAAATTTCGCTTTTAACAACGTAGTGCAAGCTCCTACACTATTTTAATTGAAACATATATTTCGATCATCTAATTCATTTTAGATGATTTTTTTTATGAAAATGATGAAAAATATAGAAGAAAGTGCAATTATTTATAAAAAAATATGCTTTAAATATTGTCATATTTGCTTCTTTAAGATATCCTTTTCATGAAGAGGTGGAAAACATGGAAAAAGTACTAGTTTTCGGGCATAAAAACCCAGATACAGATGCAATTTGTTCTGCAATTGCTTATGCAGAATTGAAAAAAGAATTAGGAATGAATGCTGAGCCTGTACGTTTAGGCGAAATCAGCGGTGAAACTCAATTTGCGTTAGACTATTTTAAAGTAGAAGGACCGCGTTTTGTTGAGACAGTAGCAAGCGAAGTGGACAACGTTATTTTAGTTGACCATAACGAGCGTCAACAAAGTGCTAACGATATCGAATCAGTTCGTGTGTTAGAAGTTATTGACCATCACCGTATTGCTAACTTTGAAACAAGCGATCCTATATACTATCGTTGTGAGCCAGTTGGATGTACAGCTACAATCTTAAACAAAATGTACAAAGAAAATGGCGTTACAATTCGTAAAGAAGTTGCAGGTTTAATGTTATCTGCAATTATTTCAGATTCTTTACTATTCAAATCTCCAACTTGCACAGAACAAGACGTAGCAGCTGCTCGTGAATTAGCGGAAATCGCTGGTGTAGATGCTGATAGCTACGGCTTAGAAATGTTAAAAGCTGGTGCTGACTTAAGCGGAAAAACAATGGAGCAATTAATCTCTCTTGACGCTAAAGAATTCCAAATGGGTAATGCGAAAGTTGAAATCGCACAAGTAAACGCTGTTGATACAAACGACGTTCTTGTACACCAAGCGGAACTTGAAAAAGTAATTTCTGCAGTAGTAGAAGAAAAAGGTTTAGACCTATTCTTATTCGTTGTAACTGATATCTTAACTAACGATTCTGTCGGTCTTGCGATCGGTAAAGCAGCAAACGTTGTTGAGAAAGCATACAACGTATCACTAGAAAACAACACAGCTACATTAAAAGGTGTTGTATCTCGTAAAAAACAAATCGTACCAGTATTAACAGAAGCATTCCAAGCTTAATTTTATTGAGTACACATAAACAGCAAGGACAAGTAGTCAGATTGGCTACTTGTCCTTTTTTATCTCTAAAAAACAGAAAATTAAAAACGGGAGGGTTGTGTATGTTTAATGATTTGGAGAGTAAATTACAGTCACTTTTAGAGCGAAATATTACGTCGGTTTCAGAATTAGAGAGCTGGCTTTCGGAAGAGCTGCGTTTAAACGCAGAAATAGAAGAGGAGTTAACGATCAATTTAATCGCTATGTATAGAGATACAAAAGATAGTAATATACGTGATATACATATGTATAACCAAAATACAATTCAGCCACTTTTAAAAAGATACAATGCAAAATTTGACCAGAAATTTAGAGATTGTCTGTTTTCTGATTTATTAGATGAGCAGAAATATGGATTTATGAAAAAAGTAAGATTTTTGAAGAGTAAGATGTTTAATGAAAAAAACATTGCGCTTTCCGTTAAAGAGCAAGAACTTATTACGAAATATAGAGAAATAATGTCTAACATATCTATTAATTGGGAAGGCGAGCAAAAGACGTATGCATACGTAAAAGCAAAGATAGATAACCCGAATAGAGCTATACGAGAAAAAGCTTGGTATGCTTTGTGCGAAGCAAGAAGTATAGTGAAAATAGAAATAGATTGTATTATGAAGGAACTCGTACAATTACGGAATCAGATGGCTTTAAATGCAGGGTTTAATAATTATAGTGAGTATGCCTTTAAACAAAAAAATAGAGATTACAGTATTGAAGATTGTTTTAAGTTTCATGAGTCGATAGAAAAGTGTGTTGTACCAATTTGGAAACAGTTAGGAAGTCTTTTTAAAAAGAATCTTGATGTAAAAACGTATCGTCCCTGGGATCTTGCTCCTTGTAATTTGCAAAAATCTCCATTTGAAAATTACATTGATTTATTGGATGGAATTGAAGAAATGTTGCGGAAGACAGATTCATGTTTTCATGAGAAATTTACTCATATAAGGAAAGCGGGATTAATTGACGTACAAGAACGGAAAAATAAAGCACCAGGAGCTGCTTGCTTTACCTTATCTCATAGTAAAGACGTTTTTGTTTATTCTAATTTTAGTTCTTCATTTTATGCAATTAATGCATTAATACATGAATTGGGGCATGCATTTCACTTTTATAAACAATTTAACAATGAAAGTAGTATGCAGGAAAGATACCTTCGTGAAGAGGTGGCGGAACTTTATTCCCTTAGTCTTGAATTACTATTAATGGATAAGCTTAATATTTTTTATACGCAAGAGGATGATTATAAAGAAGTACAGCGAGCTCAATTATATCGTACTTTATCGTTATTAATATCGTCAGTTTCAGGAGATGTATTCCAGCACTGGCTTTATACAAATCCAAACCATTCACCAGAAGAGCGAGATGAAAAATATATTGAACTATGTAAAAGGTATCAATATTCATCAGTTGATATTGCAGGAGTAGAGAATGAAATTGGTTCGAGTTGGTTCGAGTCATTTCACTTTGTTCAGTTTCCTTTTTATAAAATTGAATATGCAATTGCACAAATAGGAGCGATGCAATTGTTTCAAATTTATCGAGAGAATCCGGAACAAGCGATTGCTTTCTTTGAAGAGGGAGCGAATTCAGATTGGAATTTACCTATACAGGAAATATATATAAATACAGGTGTTGCGTTTGACTTTTCGGAAGAAAGGATACAAAGTACTGCAAGGGCTATTTTTTTCATGTTTTGACAAGTTGCGGTGAGATAAGCCTGCATTTGGACAGACTTCAGCCCCCGAAATCGAGCATATCGATAGCCATGTAGTTCTTTGGCGTCCGCAAAGCTTCGCTCTATAGTTGAACAGCGTACTTTGTACAACTTTTTCCCTGTAACTGTTAGTTTGTTTTTTCTAGCGATATCCTTATATTTCTCCCATATATGATGAGTGATAACTTTTTGTTTTTGTTTCTTTGAAAAACATACCTCACGTAGCGGACAAACAGCGCAGTCTTCTGGGTTGGATTTATAGTGACGATATCCTTCACGATCCGTTG
>NZ_FNUW01000038.1:0-44223 GCF_900108285.1 Bacillus sp. ok061
CCTAGTTTCGGCAACTTTATTTTGTTCCCTACAACGGCAATGTTTTCATTTGTTTGTTTTGTGGTATAAGATTGTACGTTGTTCTTCTTAGATTTAAAGCGCGGTGCGCTGTTTTGTTTTTTGAAAAAGCGCGTATAAGCATCCGCAAGATTGCGAACAGACGACTGAATCGCAATACTATCCACTTCTTTTAGCCAAACAAGCTCTTTCTTCATGGCAGGTAGTTTGGCAGAGCATGTACCATAGGTCAAGCCTTTTCCTGTCTCTTTGTATGCATGATCCCATAAGGATAGGAAATAATTAAATACAAAGCGAGAACACCCAATCGTTTTGTTGATTAGAATTGCTTGTGCTTGATTTGGATAGATACGAAACTTATAGGCTTTATTCATCATTATTTGATTCACCTCTATTTTGGTATATGACTATTATACACCAAACGTACATTCGATAGGTAGTGGAGTAATACTTTCTATATGTCGAACAATTAAGATGGCTTCCTTCCATCCCTTGTTCGAAGCCAATTCATCTCTCACCTACTCACTGGACTGTGACCCTTCACGTTCCTTGAGGAAGGAGTCTTCTTGGCTAAAATGATAAATTATAAAAGGACAGCTATCCTTAGATAACTGTCCTTTTATTAAATATGCAATAAATATATTATTGTTATCGTATATTAATTATTCAAACTTAATGTTTATTAAAATGGTAAATATGGTTTTGGATCTACTTGTCCACCTATATACTGATTCTTAATTTCGAAGTGCAAATGGTTCCCAGTAGAATCGCCTGTACTACCTACTTTCCCTATTACTTGACCTTGTTGTACATGTGCCCCTACAGTAGTTAAAATTGAGTCCATATGACCGTATAATGTCCAAAGTCCGTCTTCATGCCTAATAACCACCGCATTTCCATATCCACCAAATCCTTGACCTCTTACACCAAAACCAGCAAATTCTACAGTTCCTGATTTAGATGCCATTATTGGTGTACCCTTTGCCGCTGAGAAATCAATACCTTTATGTACTGTCCCCCAACGACTTCCATACCATGAGCTAACATTTGGATTTTTGATAGGCATTTGATATTTAGAAGAACCTGAATCTGTTTCATGCGGATTCATCCACTTGTCGCCTTCCCACGTCTTAAATTTTAGCCAACCATCTGTTTTTCCATCTACTATTCTAAATGTTTGTCGCCCATACTTCGCTCCAGCATTCGCAACCTTTGATGAGAAAGAAGGTTCATCATATGCATAGAAATCTCCCATGACACGTTCTTCCCCATTCAAGTTAATCCAAACTGGACCTTCCCATGTTTCAATCTTCCACCAGCCATTATCTCTTTTTTCCACGACTCCTACATTTTGGGCACCGTACTCTGATCCACCATTTGTTTTAGCTGAAGTAAATGACGGTTCTTTATACCCATAGAATGATTGATTCACGTACTCAGAACTATTAGCAGCGTGAGTTACCATACTAAATGTCGAGATAGATAGAATAAAGAATAATAACATTACACCCCTTTTTAACATATACTCTCTTCACTCCTTTTCGAATAAATTTATATTTCGATTATCACATTAACATATTTTTCTATATTTTTACTATTTAAAAACCATTTGATATTCCTATCTCATTCCTATAATAAGAAAATAGTTTTTTACTCTAATATAAATATTTACGCTTAATAAAAACAAAAAAATCCCCTGCTTTAATACAGAAGATTTTGATGTTATTTCCAATCTATATATTTAAAACTCTAGCGATTTGACGGGCTTTGGAATTCTCAATATAATAATGCACTTCTAATCCTTTTCTTTCTGCACGAAGTACGGTTCCTCTCAATTTTGATAAATTTTGTGAAACCGTAGATTGTGGAAGCTCTAAAATCTCTATTAACTGTTTAACATTACATGTCTTATGGTACATTAACTCATTTACTATTTTTAACCGTACTGGATGTGTCATTTCCTTTAATACATCTTCTTCCAAGATTTCTTTTCTTTTAACTCTAACATTTCAAATTCCCCTTTATTATTTATTTCTTTTTTCCTATTATTACTATACATAATTACTTAGGTATGTTTCCCTTTTCGCCTGTTAAAAAAGTATATTTTGATCAAATCTTCAAATCAAAAAAGATTATTTTTACAGAAATTACAATAATACATACTACTTGAATCTCAATAAATGTAAATTAATAGAATATTCCGTCTTATATTGATAAATGCTATTAAATAGATTTTGATAGAGGAAATTTCTGATATGATACTAATTGCTGAATAATATCTTTGGAGAGGATGAAATTGAACAATGAATGTTCATATACAGGGGAATGAGCAAATAACTCATTTATTAAATGAATGGTATCAAGAAATTAGGGCTAGGCATGTAGACGCCGCTCAATTACTTAAACAAGAAATTGAAAACAGAATTCATAATATAGAAGAAAATCAAACGATATTATTATACTACTCACTACTAGATTTTAGACATCAATATTTAATTGATAGCTTAAGTATTTCTAAAGATAGCTTTAAACAAAGTGATGCTTACAAAACTCCTACAGACGATTTCCTTTCATACTATTATCACTTCTTTAAAGCCATTCATTCCAATGTTACCGGCAATCATAGCCTTGCAAAAATACATTACGATAAAGCAGAATACCTGTTAGAAACAATACCTGATGAGATTGAACATGCTGAATTCCATTATGAGTTAGCCATTTTCTATTGTCATACACATAGATCAATTTTATGTATTAATCATGTAATGAAGGCTAAAGATATATTTTCAAAGCATCCTGGATATGAATTAAAAGTTGCCTTCTGTAATAACTTATATGGATTAGCATGCACTCATTTAAAAGAATGGGAATTAGCTGAGGAACACTTTATCTCTGCTATGGATACATTCCAAAAAGAAAATTTAGAATACAATATTTTAATTGTCCGTCACAATCTAGGGTTTATGTACGCTACTCAGAATCTATCTGAAGTAGCATTACGATATTTATCTGAAGTTAATCAGAAACTACCTAGCGATTATAAAGCTGTATTTATTGAAGCTAGAGAGCATTATAAATTAGGAGAACATGAAATTGCTCAAGAATTAATAAAAAAGGGCCTCCAACTCTCTACTCAATTGGGAATTGAAGGTTATATTCATCACTTTAATATTTTAGAAAAAATAAATCTACATAGCTGTGCTAATGATTTAGAAAAAGCTGTTTTAGAAGGAATTTCTTATTTTGAACGAGAAGAACTATATGAGTATATAAATGAATATACCGAAAAATTGGCAGTCCAATTTTACAAAGAAGATAATCATCTAAAAGCTAGCTATTACTTTTATGAAGCTAGTAAAGCCAATGAAAAAAACTTTAAAAAAGGAGCATTAAAATGAAAAAATTAGCGGTTAGCTTACTTGGTATCTTAATTGTCGTTACAGTAACTTTTGGATCAAGTTCTTCAACAGGCACTCAAAGTACTGTAAATATTATTAAATATTCGCATGGACATACTGGATAATGAAAGGAAGGATTACACCTTCCTTTTTTATATTTTAGAATGATAAACGTATCCCCTCTACATCTATAAGAATTTAAGAAATAAATAGTTCAAAAGATAAAATAAAAATACTATAATTAAAAACTTCCATTTGTTTCTTTTCGTTGGTTTTCCAGCATGTTGTATATAAAAGAATAAGGCAATGCCTGCCATGGTAATAAAAAAATTGATAATAATCCATCATCTGTAATAACCCCTCCATACAAAAAATAAGAAGTCTCTTTTTTAGGAGACTTCTTATTTCTAATACAAACGACATACATAGGCTAAACATACACAATAAAGTCAGGATGATGTACTTTATTGCCTTTTTATAATAACATATAATTTGTAATTTTTGTTTAATAATTCCACAAAATAAAACTTTATCAACCTTAAAATGCTTTATAATAAAAAACAAATACAAATAAAATTAATAATATATTCACTTGATGCAGACGGAATATGCTCAAAAGATATATAGTTCGGTTACAATATCATTCATGATTTTTTAATTTTTTCCTTCCCTTCTGTTAAGAATACTTCAAAACTTGACTGATTACCTTACGTTAATACTTTATATATGCAAAATTACATACTAACCCTCATTGAAAATAATTCTCATTGTAACTATAATGGTTTCAGGGATTGAAATTTTCACTTTCGTTTCAAATCTCACAATATATTAAAGGAGGAAATACTATTATGAAAAAATTGATTTTAGCAGGGGCACTAGGAGTGGCAGTATTTTCAGGTATGAACTTACCAGGGGCTGAGGCATCAAAAGCGAGTGCAGCTACTACGAATTTAGAAATTCAAGAAGTCACAAAATACTACTCTATGAGTTCCTATGAAGTGTCTCAAAAAGAATCATTTAATCTAAAAAAAGGGGAAGAACTTACAGTCTTTGTACAAAATTCAGGGTTCCCAATTTCTTATACGGTCTTTGATGCGGATAATCAAGTAATTGGCACATTCAATGCTAATTCCCCATATGGTCGCGTATTTAAAGCGCAAAAAGACGGTAATATTTCAGTACAATTTCAAGCAGGTGTAAATTCTACGTACATGAAGAAGATGAATTTTACAGCTAAATTTGCTGTTTCTAAACTTAACCAATAATAAAAAATGTAACGATCCTCTTTACAAACAAATTAAAAAGGTATATCCCTTCAATGGGATATACCTTTAGTTTTAGTGAATTTTATATTGACCAGATAGCTGCTCTTGCGCCATACGAACTAAACGTTTTGTAATTTCTCCACCTACTGAACCATTTGCTCGTGCAGTTGAATCCGGTCCAAGTGTAACACCAAACTCCTGAGCAATTTCATATTTCATTTGTTCAATTGCACTTGCTGCAGCTGCTATTAAGATTTCGTTTGAATTATTATTTTCGCGAATTTGCATTTTTTAAACACCTCCATTGAATTTGGTAATATCATGCTCTATTTCCAACAAAATATGCAAAAAAATTATTCGTTTAGCTATTTTACATATATACCTAAGCTTTCATCCCTTATGTGGGAATAAATAAAGGTATAGGTCATACCCTATACCTTTACCTTCTTCTATCTTACTTACTTTTGAATTCCCTTATTAACCCCTGTAACTCTTGCGAGAGCCAATTTAAAGAATTTGCTAACTCTGCAATATCTTGTACATATAGTTCTTGCTCTTTCATACTTGTCTCCACATTACTACTGCTATTCACATATGTATTTGCAATGTGTGATAATTCATTTATAAACTGAACAATAGTTTGATTATCTTTTAGAATGTCACTTGAATGATTCGAAGTCGCTTTAATTTGATTTGTAACAGATTGTGCAGATTCTGAAATTTTTTCAAAGAAAGCACCACTACTTTGAACAAATGTTATTCCTAATTCTACTTCCTTTGAGCTCTTCTGTATGGATCTTACAGCTCTCTCTGCTTCAGCCTGGGTTTCACCAATTAATTTAGCTATATCCCTTGCAGATGCCTCGGTTCTTTCCGCTAATATACGTACCTCGTCCGCAACACCTGAAAATTCTTCCCCCATCTCTCCAGCACATGAGGATTCAGTAGAAGCATTTAAAGCTAATGAATTTGTTTGATTTGAAATGGTTGTAATTACAGTAAGAATTTCATGAATTTCCTTAGATCGTGCTTCGAATGCATAAATACTAGAAGGTACATCCTGAACTGTATCTTGGATTCTTTTCATTTGATTCACGATTTGCTTAATCAAATCTTTTCCCTCTACAGAATGCTGTTCCATGTCTTCCAAAGCATTTCCAACTTGTTTTGCAGCTCCTTTAATTTCTTTCATCTTACTTTCCATTTCTTGAACAATCTCTAAACATTTTTGCACTACATATTCATGAGAATGTGCTCCTAAATTTAATCCTGTAATAGCACTTGCAATTTCTTTAAAGGCTATGCTATTCTCTTTTGTACTTACCGACAATTCCTGTGAAGATGTCGAAACCTGTTCAGCAGTCTGCCTTACTTTATCTATAATCCTATTAAGCTTTTTAATAGTGTTATTAAAATAGATATTGGTTATCCCTATATCATCAGATCTTTCATTCAATTTAATACTTAAATCCCCTTCACCAACTTTACGTAACCCTTCTTGTAAATCCTTTAAAGGCGATAGAGAGTTTCGTGAGATAAATATTTGAATTGTAATTGCGATAGTTAATGAAATTATAATAAATAGTAAACCTTGTACCATAAAGTTTTTCTTTGTAAGAGGAATAATAGAAGCTTCCAAATCCGCTGCAACAATTGCAATTATATTTTTATTTTCATCTGTAACTGGCTCTAAAATTGTTACCCAGAATCCTAATTCATCTTCATACACTTCTGTCATTTGTGCCTGTTTTGTTTGTATTACTTTATCATATGTTTTCATCCAATAAGTAGGCTGCTCATAGTATTCACCTGGTTTTACAGAAACAGTATTTGCTAATTGTGTATCCAAAGCTACTATTTGTAATTCAGCTTTATCATTTAGCTTGGCTCCTGTAACATATGTTTGCCCAACACTTTTCATATCTTTTATAGATTTATCTAATTGCTCTGTCAATTTTTCTTTCTTCACTCTTTGAGCTGTGGGGTCTTTTGCTACATCTCTTACTATTTCTAGATCTAATTGATTTAATACCACATCACCTGTTTCAAAAGACTGCCTCTCAAATATAGACATCATACTATTTTGAAACATATTAAAACTTAACGCTCCCATACTTCCAACAAGGGTCAGAATTACTAATACCGTTAGTAATACATTTTTTTGAAGCAACGATAGCTTATGCCAATATTTTTTCATTGATTTCTCCTTTCTTATTTTCAACAATACAAAAACAAAGTAGTAACATATTAAGAGGTTCTCTTTCTGTTATTAATTTAAACTTTAAAATAGCATACTAGTCACTCAACCAAACGTTCCAATTTTTTTCGTTTGATAGGGTTTCTTTCCTTATATACTGATAGTTTCACTATATTTAAAGTAATAATTTAACGAATCTAAGCATTTATGTATTTAAATTCAAATGCATGATGCCATTGTAATGAGCATCAAAATGCAGCTAATTTAAAACTCTCTCTTATATAGCACCACTTAAAAATTAATAGTTATGACACCTATGATTAATAATGCTAAAGTTTATTTTCTTCTTTTTGAAGCCCATTCTGATCTATTGTACAAATATCAGTTTTTACATTTGCAATCGCACCTTTTATATGTCCAACTGCTTCTGGAAGTCTATTAAAAGGAAGACTTAATACTTCTACTACTTCATCTTTTCTATTTGTACTGATTTCTTCTAAATCGATGGTGTTAAAGGCTTTGCCTATAATAATTACTATAATGTTTAATGGACTACTAAGAATATTTAAAATTTCATATTTATCTCCTAAAGATTTTCAAATTAGATTTGTTGCAGTTCCTTCAGTGAGGATTTTTTATAATATCGTTAGTTTTATAAAGACTAGAATTTTTAAGAGCCTCATCTTTAGTTGTCTTTATCTTGCACAACAATAAAATTGGAAAGTTTAATCCAATCTCCTATTTTATAACTTTTTCCCTTATTTTTCTATAAATTTATAATATCTACCTGTACAAATTTATCTTAGACTCTTTTTGCCTTTATTCTTCAATTGTCTTAGATTCATATGAGGTAGCGCAGTAAGTAAAGTTTTAATAAAAAACTTTTGTATAAAAAAAATGCAAAAATATATACACTTAAATATTCATATAGGGGGCACCATACATACCCATCAACTTAAGAATGGAAACAAAATGAACTTTCGTTCATATGAACGAAAAAACTCTTAAAATATTTTGTGTCCTTAAAAATAAGCATACCAAATAAACCTAGACTGGCTAAATTTCAAAAATTATGCAGCTTTCTTTTGTTTTCTCAATCCATTGTGCTCATCAACAATACCCAAAATATCAAAGACTGTTTTCTTCTCGTATCGATGAGATTTCCGGCCATTCTTCTGAATTAAGTGGAACAGGCGGATTAGAATCTTTGTTATTTCTTGGGTGTTTTGCTGTATGGTTTGATATAAAATGTGTAAATGATCTTGAATCATTCCAATTGCCTTATATTCACTTAATTCTTGTTTCTTTTTTTGTAAAATTAATTGTCGCATCTTAAACATAATAGAAGAACATATAAAAATAGAAATGAGCTTTCCATACACATGGCATTCTAAGCGCTCTTGTTTAATATTTTGCCAATGATGAATTTGAAATAGAGATTTCCAAGTTTCAAAATCTTAAGTTGATGGGCATGGGGGCACCATATCATTTCGGACACAAATTAACCAATTCTTCGCATGTTAAGGCACTGGCTGTTTAATCAAGATCCATGTAATTTAAAATATACAAAAGGCCCCTTTTCATCTAAAGGGATCTAACACTATAAATATTATAATAACTAAATGAACTAATTTCTTAACTTACAGGAAATCGAATGAAATGTTTCTAAATTGTTGTAAAAAGACAATAAAGCTATTAAATTTTTAAAACCTAAAACAAGCATAACCCCGTTTTAATTTTAGGACGGGGTTAAAATATAGTTGTTTAATTTTCGATATAAGATACTTAACTGTACTCAAAAATATAACAATGAAGTAGTTTGAAAATCTAAGATTTATTCAAAAATAGCGGCCAATTGTGGAAGAACATTCATTCTATCCCCCTTAAGTCCCAAATATTTTTAGGGAAAATAATTGTTTCATCTGTATAATCAAATAAATTATTGAACCTTGTGATAATTCAACCTAAAATTCTATTCTTTATTTTTTTAGCTGCGTAATCACCATAAAAGTAAGTGTCCATTAAGTCATTGTATTTAGGAGTAGTAATTATGTATTTACCATTTTCATCGACTTCAAACAAAGTTACATTACTATATTCCGATCCCACAGTGTGATCTTCTGGATTTGAATCCTCCACTAACTTATCTATGTTGGGTTGTGCAACGAACTAGTAAGTACTAAACAAAAGATTTAATCGCTTTCTGTGTATGGATGAGCCAAAATGTCGTTACAACTTCTTTAACTCAGTTATCTAGCTGTTTAGAAGTATCAACAGAAATGCTCATCAGTTCTGAGGGATTAAGTCAACACTTTAATAAAGCGCTGCCCAATTTTTACAACACATATTAGTTGAGCTACTAAATTAAAAATTGATCTCATCTATATCAATTTCCTCTCCATATACTTCTGTTTTCAAGCGTATTCTTATTTTGGATATCTTTGCCCATCTCCCAGAATAAGGATAATTAGAGCAAAGATATTTATATAACTTCCATCATCAATAAGTAGGGGCCATAACTTAGTATCTAAAGCTAGTCCAAAAAAGGGGCCATTTTTATTAAATATGGTTGTGCACGGTCCGTACATTGCATCAAGATCTTAAATTCTAATCAGGGTGTTTTAATTAAAATCTTGGTATGAAGGACTTTCTATTTGGGGTATTTGCTTTTCTTAGCTTGATAGCGATGCGTCAGGACCCCCTATATAAAAATAACCTCTTACAGATATATTATCTTAAGAGGTTATTTTTTATAACACATAAATGTTTAGACTGTTTGCTCTTCATTTTCGATTTTAATTTCATTTGTAGTTAACTGTCTAACACTGACTATCGTTAATGGCCATAAAATTGCGAGTAAAGTTATTATTGTTGCAATTATAAGTGTGAATTTAATTCCAATCATCAATGATAGCGGTCCTATTAATGCTAATCCAACAGGCTTAAGGGAAATTGAGCCAAACCTATTAATAGAATCTACTCGGGATAAAAGATGGTTTGGAACAATTTTAGTAATTGTAGTTGCTTCCAAGGTTGAAAAGAAGGAAATTACTATCCCAGCTACAAACTCTGAAATTACTAATAGATAAAGAGGTGCTGGTATTGCTAACAGTAGTAATGTTGGACCAGCTCCTAGTATTAACAAGGAATAAGCTACTAATAACGGTTTATTGGGCTTATAATACATCGCTAAAAGACTTCCAACCAAACTTCCTATTCCTAGTGAAATCGATATTAATGCCCAATCCGGTGCACCTCCCAAATGTCTTTCCGCTACAACAGGCCCGAGAACTTGCATACTAGACAATAGGAATAGTTGAAATACACTAGCACTTATTATTAATGCTGTTAACCATTTTTGTGTTAACACATATTTCAGTCCCTCATTCATTTCCTTAAACAGTAAATTCGTTTTGAAGCCTGAATTCTTAGGAGTACCGATTTTACCACATGTAAATATTAGAATCGCACTAATTAAAAAAGTGAGAGAGTCACCAATCAACAACCAGCTTGGATTTATATACAGTAATGAAACTCCGGCTAAAGCAGGTCCAGCAATTTCTGATATATTATTGGTTATAGCAAACAATGAAAATACTTCTTGTTTTTTTTCGTTAGGAGCAACTGCTGAAACTGCTCCTGTAAAGGCGGGATTAAAAAAGCTACTAATGCCCCCTCTAACTGCAGTCAACATAGCAATGTTTAGTACTGTAGCCTCTCCGGTCAGTAAAAGAATTCCTATTAATCCTTGTGATATAAAACCAACTAAACTGGATATAACTAATATCATTTTTCTGTTATATTTGTCTCCTATTACGCCACCGAATAACAGTAATACAACACTTGGTATTGCTCTAGCTGCCAGTATAATTCCTAAAGCAGAAGCAGAGTCAGAGAACTCTAAAATGGCAAATACTAAAGCTATTGGAGTTACCATATCCCCTAAAGTTGAAATACTTCTTGCAATAAAGAGGTGACGAATTTGCCTAGATTTCAAAGGATTAAGTTTGTTTTTTAGTGACATTTTTCTCATACTAGTGACTCAGCTAAGTGGACAAATTTATCCAAATCGTTAATGGTGATATCAGACTTATTCCAATTAAACTTTACAGTTCGGGAATTAGTTTTAATATTCACAAACGTTTCATTATAAGAAAAAGAAGGTTCGCCCTCTAAGCCTAAATGATTCCAGATGCCTTTTGATAATTTAGTCATTATTGGAGAGGCTAAAATAGCAAGTCCTAGTAGCCACTCTTCATTATCTAATGTAATGTTATCCATCCATTCCTTAAGTATATTTACTGCTGAGGGAGAATTAAAATTATTTGGTTGAAGAAACTTAGATTGTTCTGAAACAGCTTTAGAAATATTTTTAGTAATATCTACTTTTATGGAATTTATATTATTCTCTATCGCTGGTTCTAGTTTAGTTTTAATCCAAGATCTCAATTGGTTAATCTCATTTACCATTTTACTTAAAGTAATATCTGCTACCCCATCATCCAGCTCAATTTGTGATAGAAAATATCTTAGTTCATCAGAACTTAAACCAGTGTTTTCTTCTGTAATATCCTTTAGCCATATTCCATGTTTTTTACTAGTAGAACATTTTTGTCCTTCTAAAAATAACATCCCATTGACGATAGTGTTGTCAAATGGACCCACATAGTCATTAGATTGTTGTGCTATGACATGAGGTGCAATGAGTCCTGGAGTAGAATTGTCGTTTCCGAAGACCCCAACTGTAATAACAGAACTTTTAGGATCAAATGGATTTAATTCTTCTTTTTTCTTCTCTTTATAAACTTCTCCACAATATACGCTGTATATGTAATAAGGATTGGATAAGACAAATCCATCTTCCACTAATTCACTATTTATCCCCCAAGTTCCAGGTCCACTCAAACGAATACGACCTTCACTTTGATTAAGATACTTATTTACCGCTCCCATCCATTTCTCATTAACACCAGATTCTTTTAAAGATGTTACGATATTATTTTTATCTAATGGTCTAGTAAACCAGCTTTTAACTCTTCTCCATTCTAGAGTACTATTATCTAGTCTTGATTTAGGTTCTAAAAGTTCTTCGGGTTGAAAGTGTGCACCACAATTTACACAAGAACTTCCACCAGAAGGTGTTTGACAATATGGACATAAACCTGAAATCCATGTCCCCATTAAAGGGTTCTTTGTTTCTTTTGAATATGGAACATTTTCTTCTTCTAGATTTGCTCCGTTGTTATCTACTAACTTTTTAAGAATAGTTTCATGAATCTTAGAATATGAATCTTTATGTTTTACAGAAAGTGGATTTATCCACTCATCAATGCAGATGTCTAAGTTAGATAAATCTTCTATGATCCCATTATGGAAATGTTGGCATGTTTCCTCTGGAGTCATTCCAGTCGAAATTGATGCAGCTAAGATCCAGTTCTCATATGCATCACTTCCAGTTATTACGCTTACATCGTTACCTAATAGACGTAAAGAACGACTAAGTATGTCAGCTCTCAGATATGTACCCGTTCCATGTCCTATATGCATTCTTCCATTAGGCGTTGGCTGCATTGGTACTATAAGATATTTTTTCTTCACATTTTCACATCCCATTATTAATTATATACTCTCTCTTCTATTTCTAATTGAAATCTTTCTTCTATAAGTGAAATTAATTCATCCAAACATGCCGAATTAGGAATTTTAACATAAATTATACCGCTTACTGCTGAGGAATCTAATAGCCCATCTATAACATCTCCAGATTTAACTTTTATATCTGAACTAATGTATCCAGGTATGTCCATGAAATCTTCTTCAATACTCATCAATTTTATTTTCCCTCTTTTTACAGGAAGCATAAATTGTCCTATTTCGTCATTTATGTTCCAATCCGTGGACTGTTCATAAATATATTTTTCTTGTAATGATAATGCGATATGTGCTTCCCATGAATCAAATCCGTTTTGATAATTTAACATTTTTCTAATTCCGCCCCCACCAGGTCTTGAAGCTATTTCACCTGCTATTAGCCCTTTTGATGTTACAAAAACTTCCAAATGAGTTACTCCATTATTGATACCGACAGCTTCGATTGCTTTTTCATGAATTTTTATTACTTCTTTACTAATTTCGTTAGAGTTCGGTAAGGTTATGGAACCAAAAATACCACTATTATATTCTATGACAGGTTTAATATATTTTGAGACTTTAATAAATTTTACTTCTCCATCTATTACCAAAGCATCACAATGTAATTCTTGCTGAACATCTAAAAATTGTTCTATGATAACTGGAAACTCCTTTTCAGAAGTGGTTATTGGATTTTTTAATTGATTGAAAAATTTAACTCCAGCTTCATTTTTTATATCTTCCACCGAGTAAAAAATTTTTGTAGCGTCTGATCCTGCACCCATGATTGGTTTAATTATTACAGGAAATCCTACCTCTTTACTTAATTCGATTGCTTCTTCTTGGGTAGTAGCAATCTTATATTGAGCAACTGTAACTCCAGCCGTTTCTAATTTACGTTTCATTGCAAATTTATTAGTTGTGTTTAAAACTGTATAAACTGAAGGCCCCTCTAATCCTAAGAAACTTCTTATATATGCAGCAGTTAGTGCGGCTCTTTCAGAAAGGGAAATTACTGCAGAATACTCATTACAATTTCTAGACTCAACTACAGTTTGAGTAGATTCTGAAGGATTGTTTAAGTTTTTTACAATAATTAAATCAGATCCTTTTGGATACATATCAATAAAACGTTCTTCAATAACAAAAGTAACTTTTAAATCCGGTCTTGCAGCAAGAGCAGTTGAATGTACTCTATCTCCTGTATTTACTACTAAAACAGATTTCATGGTATTTGACTCCTTTCTATTTGAGAAGCATCTCCTGATTCTATAGCTGCTTCCCTTTCCTTAGTCCATTGGTAGAATGTACTCTCATTTAGAGGATTCATTTGATTACTTGATGTTATAAATCCCATTAAAGGTTCAATTCGAGCCCCTCTTATTAATTTTGCTCGGTATGTAGCCATTCCATAATCTATATGTTTATAGCCCTTTTCAATCGCAAACTTTATAGCTTCATAATATACTAAGTTAAAATATTCAAATGATTTTGCTGAGTAATCTTTATGTATACCCACACTTCTAGCGAATATAGTGTCTCCCCATAGATAGAACAATGCTCCACCCACAGTATCAGTATCATTTTCAGTTTTAAGTAATAACACTAAACTATACTCATTTGAGGTATTAGTCATTACAGTTAACTCTTTCAATTCACTCTCAGCAGAGGCCACATGTCCATATTTTCTTTCATGACTTGAGAATAATTCAGAAAGAATTTCTTTTGACTCTAATAAATCGCTTTTTACAACGCTATATCCTTTAGAATTAAATACTTTACGCTCTCGTCTAATTTTTGTATTCACACTACTCATGTATTCTTCAAATGATTCCCACTTAATATCTATAACTGTATTAGCACCTGCAACAAAGAAGGAGTCCTTTCCAACAATTTTTTCTAGTTGATCAACTCCAGCTGGGTTTATGTAGAGAGCCGAGATTGAGACAGTATTTAATTTTTCTAAGTAGCAATAAGCTTCACTAAATAGACGGTATAGTAGATAATTCTGTTCATCCATTTGTAAATTTTCATCAATTAAAAATTCACATGCGTATGCAGCTCTAGAACCTACAATTAAACTTGGCGACCAGTCAGAAATTCCAAAATCCCCTCCAGATCTTAATAAAAATCTATTATATGGCTCATAATACCCCCTTTGGCTTGGTTTCCCCCAATATATAGGTAGCACACCTGCTAGTTTTCCATCACATCTATGAGCTATTATGTAACCTGTGTTACCATTTCTTAATCTCTCTATTGCAAGAAGCCAAGGTTTACTTACATAATAAGTTCTATTTTTTGAGAGTTGGAGCAATTGAATTTCATCAATATCTTCTATTGAGTACACAAAATCTATTTCAAACGAGATATCTTCTTTTGGATCTACTATATAATTCAATGGATTTCTACCTCCATTAAAATGTCAGATAATTGATTAATCCCACTTCCATTCCACCCTCGATCATAGCCTCTGTTCATCAATATTGAATTCATACCAGCCTTTTTAGCTCCATCAAGTTCATTATCATTTCCATCTCCCAGGAAAATACATTGATTAGCTGGAACGTTCAGTCTATCTGATGCGATTTTGTAAATAGAGACATCCGGCTTCATAATTCCTACTTCAGAAGACAAAATAACTTCATCAATAAGAGGACCTATTTGCGAGGACATTAACATCTCTCTTACATCACTACTGCAATTAGATATAACTGCCGTTTTTATACCTTTTTTCTGAAGAGTATAAAAAACATATAATGCGTAAACATCTGGATTTTCAAAGGCACTACCATGAATACTTTTTCTAACTTCCATTGCTTGCTTAATTGTGTGATCTGACCAATTAGCATTTATTTCATTTCTTAAGTAATAGAAATAATCTTCTAAATTAATTGTTTCTCTGATTCTTCTCGTAGCTTCCCAATGAGGCTTAAGTTGACTGGGTTCGTAGTTTAATGTTTTTGCTGTCTCCAAAAACGCTTTTGTTTTTAATGATTTTGGAAAGGGTATTAAAGTTTCCCATAAATCAAATACAATCGCTTTAATTCCACTTATCTCCATGTTAATACTCCTTTTTGCTAATAGTTTTGTATATAATGATTGGGTTAGAAATGCAATTATTATCAATTACAATATTTGCATTTTGTTTGGGTTGATAAGTGTGTATATATTTCTTTTGAGCAGGGATATATTTTTCATAGTACTTTCTAATAACTTCTTCTCCTTGAGTTGGTACATCTCTCATTTTTGCCCTATCTAACATTGTTGATTCATCAATTTCTAGATAGATAAAGAAGTCCAGAAATTGACTAAGTTCTTTTCTATATAAAAAGACGCCTTCTAATAATACGATAGTATCCTTACGTACTTTATATTCTTTACTTTTAGTAAATTCGTCCTTAGATAAATCAAGATGGCTTAACACTATGGAAAGTTCATTGTTATTTTTAATAGGAATTAAAATTTCATCTATTAATTGTTGGAAGTTGATACTCAAATTATAATACTGCTCAGGTTCAGGTAATGCCGTATTATATCTTATTCTTTTTGGATTATGAAAGTCATCAATATGTATTACTTGTACGTCATAATTTAATTCTAATAATTTAGATTCAAGTTCGTCAGTCAGGCGACTTTTCCCGGATGTATCAACTCCTGAAATTCCAACGATATATGGTTGAGGGTTATTTCTACTATTAAGAATGGTTGATGTTAATTTATCTATCATTTGCTTTCTATTTTGTGAAATCTCCATTATTTCTTTCAATCCTCACTTGTATTAATTTTTTGAATTGAACTGATATGATGTTCAATTCTTCGATATAGAGCGTTATATAAATTCTTTCCATAAACTGTATTGTCTTTTCGATTTAATGGCGTTGGTTCCAATCTAAGCGCGGAGAAGTTTCGGAGAGTCATTCCATTAAATTCTATCGCTCCATCATCTTTAGAATAAATTCTATTTTCAGATTCTTTTCCGTAAATTATCTCACCATATATTGACACTTCAGGTGGATTTCCGTAGTATCCTAATGCTTGAATAATTAGCCCAGCTTCATCAAATAACTTTGAAGCATCCAGTATCTCTTGGATTCTAATAATTTCAGCATTAGAAATTTTGTTACTCCACAAATCACAATAGATTTCCTTAGAAATATGTCGTAATCCTGAATCTCTAAAAATGATTCCTGTATCAGGGCAAATGTCGGATTTCGGATCATAGAGTTGTTCTCGTCCCTCTACTTGATTTTTAGTTGCTTCTTCCTCAGATGTATACATTAACTTTGCTAAGCTTCTTTGTAATACATATATCTTGGGTACTATAAAATTATCTGATTCAAGTTGAAGTTGTTTGATTAACTTCAATATTACCTTTAGTACAGACATTGTGCTATGTGAACATCCAGGAATAACTATAGATTTTCCATTTAATTCAATTAGTTTGTTTTTTAAGTATTTTTGTTTATTCAGACTAATTGCGTTTCCAGAAAACATCACTTTTTCTTTCCACTTATTCAAAGACGGGTGTAATCTCTCAGTTCTTCCGGTTGCTAAAAGTATATGATTTGCTCTAATAACATTACCTTCGGAAGTGATGATATTATTGGGACCTGTTGAAGAATTAATTTCAACTTTTACTACATTCGTATTATATAAAATCGATTCTTTACTTAACTTGTTGTTTATAATGTTACCAATTTCAATTAGTGCACTAGATAGATCTCTAGCTTCTACAGGGTGATTGCTATTTATTATTCTATTAATTTTTTCATTGTTTCTAATTTGATTGAAATCCCCTTTATAACTGGTGTTTTTTAACATACTAGCACCGTTTGAAGAGGTTATAATATCATAGTCTTCAAAAGAACCAGGACCTATAGAATTACCTTTTTCAATTATAAGGATATCTCTTTCAAGAAGTTCAGGGGCAGATGATAGAAATGTAGTTGTTCTGAAACCACCACCAACTATTACTAGGTCATAAAGTTTAGTATTCACAGGATCTTGTTTACTTTTAACTATTGTTAATGTATTGCTCATACGGTTACTTCCTTTAAAAGTAATTCAAATCTATCGCATATTATTTCAGCTTCTTCTAATGTAAGTGTTAATGGTGGTCTGATTTTAAGTACATTTCCAAAACCATAACGGGATGTTCTAAGAATTAGACCGAATTCCATTGCTTTCTCAGCTAACCAGTTTGTTAATATTGAATCAGGTTTTCCATTCATATCAATGATTTCAATACCTATCATTAATCCTAACCCCCGAATATCACCTACAAACGCATGCTTCTTTTCAATTTCTTTTAATCTAGCTAAAATGTATGCTCCAGTATTTCTTACATTTTGTAAGAAATGAGGCTGAGAAATAATATCAAGTGTTGTAACTGCTGCGGCTGCAGCAAGAACATTTGAACCATAAGTAAACGAATGTTCATTTGTTGTTAGCCCACTTAACTCATCGCTCGCTAAAATACCTGCAACTTGTGCTCCAGAACCTCCCAATCCTTTTGCAACAGTAATTGCATCTGGTTCGACATCATAATACTCAGCTGCAAACATATATCCTGTTCTTCCGATACCTGTTTGTATTTCATCAAAAATAAGTTTGATATTATTTCTATCACAGAAATCTCGTAAGCGTTTAAAATAACCTTTTGGAGGAATGATGTTACCCCCATTCCCTGATATAGGTTCTACAAGAAATGCTGCTACGCTACCACTACTTCCAAACTCTAAGAAATCGTCTAATCTATCAACACACATAAAGTTACATGAAGAAGGGTCCTGCCCATAGAAGCATCTATAACAGTATGGATCTGGTACTTGCATTCCCCCTGGAATCGCTAAAGGAAAATTCTCTTTTCTAAATGCGTTTCCAGATAAGTTTGCAGTGAACATTGTTTGACCTAAATGACTTCTAAAAAGTGACATTGTATCTCTTTTACCAGTAGCTCTTTGTGCCATTTTTATTGCGCCTTCATTCGCCACTGACCCCCCACATACTTTTAGATGTGCTTTAGTTATTCTGTTGGGTGAAAGATCTACTAATTTTTGTGCAAGTTTATTTATAGGTTCAGTTTGAAAAGAGGAAGTAACATGAATTAAATCCTCTGCTTGATCTTTTATAGCTTTAATTATAGCTGGGTGTCCATATCCTAGACTTAAGTTAAAGGTTGCTGAAGCACAATCTATATAAGAATTCCCTTCAGAATCATACAGATAAACACCCTCACCCTTAATCATTTTAATGTCAGATACTGGATAATATACAGCGTTTGCATCATTCTTTTTTGTTGCAATATTTCCATCAATATCAATAACTCCCAATATTTTCATCCCCTTTTCTTTGAATATAAGAGTATGATAATTCTGAAAATTGTAAAAGTCAACTAAATTTTAACCAAAAATTTACAAAGAATTTACATTCGAAACATATTATTTACAGTTGAATGAACATATTAAATCGATATGTTCAACGTAATAAAAAATATAAGTTCTCTAATCTCTAAATTTAAAGAATCGAATTAAAAGTCTTTTGCAAAATAAATATGCTAATCTTGCAAAGATAGATTTAGGATACAACTTGACATGGAGTGGTGGTCATGCTAGCCTTTTCGGCATAGATGGTTCCTATAGCTACTGATTTTTTGTCTAAATGAGTATGTTGATAGCATCTCTATATAAAGTTTCAATACTCTATAATTGCAACTGTTTGTATTTTCTCTCTACAACAGAATCTAAATGTAAAGGGTGAAAGTGTTGGGGATAAATTATTTTGAAATAAAATCATTCATAAAAAGTAATAATAGGTTTATTTTAGGTATTGATGGTTTAAGTCGTTCTGGCAAAACTACTTTTGTGGAGAATCTTAAATTGGATTTTGGAAATAGAGGAATTCCTTATATGATTTTTCATTTAGATGATCATATAGTTGAAAGAAAAAAAAGATACAATACTGAGTTTGAAGAGTGGTATGAATATTATGAGTTACAGTGGGATGTAGAATGGTTAAGAAAGCATTTATTTGAAAACCTTCTTAAATTACAAGAAATTACACTCCCATATTATGATGAGGATACTGATTCTAGTCAGTTAAAGACAGTAAAATTACCTAGTTCAGGCGTAATAATTATCGAAGGGGTATTCCTACAAAGAAAGGAATGGAGAGATTTCTTTGATAGAGTAATATTTTTGAATTGTTCTAGGGAAAGAAGATTAATGCGCGAAACCAAAGAAACTCAACAAAATAAAGAAAAATTTGAAAGACGATATTGGAAAGCAGAAGAATATTATATAGATAAAATAAATCCAATGGAATGTGCTGACCTTATTTTGAATACATAGGCATTTTTTATTTGAAATAATTTTCCAATGTTTGGGTTAATTGTTCATCTTCATTCGCTAGAAGTAATAACAACAAACTAACAAATGAATCTTCCCAGGGATTGCACATTTCGAGTTTCTTTAAACTGTGATGGAGAATGTATTGTAGCAGCAAATGTAGGTTTGCTCACTCCTATTGTTGCACCTAAAGCAATAGAACTAATAATAAGTTTTTTAATCATTTTTTCAGCCCCTTTAATTATTTTGGATATGCTTCATTTTTATACTACGTTCATGTTCGTGTAAATGAAGATGATTTGACATGATTCATCATTTTTTTCAAAAACTGAATATTAATTAATCGTTATAAATTTACCCAAAACAAAAAAGTTTCCTTATGGAAACTTTTTTGTTTTGGGTATACATTATATGTATAAAAATTAGTTTTAAAAATATTTACTTATTTGTTGATAAAATTGTATATGGATATTGTTCCTACTATTATCTACACACATCTCATGCAAAGCCTCACTACAACATAAACAAATTCATCTTATGACCGCGTTTCTTCTTACGAAATTAAGTGATTGTTTCAATAGTTAGTTTGGGAATCGTAGAATTACTTTCTTTCTCAGCCCTATTATTCTGTTCTTTTGCCTAAAATTCCAATATCCCCATTACTTCTTTTGTAAATAGTTTAAAATCAGTTAAATGTTTTTCAATAATTTGACGAACAATATCTAAATTTACACTTTGATAATCATGAACAGCAATATTACGAAATCCAACCATCGCCTTTAACTTATTTGCTAGCTCTGCGCTAAGTAACCCTGCTGTAACCAATAAATCAAAAGCTTCACGACTAGATTGAGGTAGTCCTAATTTTTTCCCTGCAACAATATGCATTGCTAAATCAATACTCGCTTCACAAGCTCTTTGTATATTTAATATTATTGAATCTTGCTTTGTATAATCCTCTAAATTTTCAGGGTCATTTCCATACACATCTTGGATTCTTTTTATACAACGCTCTATTGTGGAAATTTTATTTAAAATAACCTCATTCTTCATATATTGAACCTCTTTTCTTTATATCATCGAATACTATCTTGCGTTCCTCATTCAATTTTGAATACATTTTTAAGGTTTTCATTTCAAAAATAATTTTCCGTTCTTCATCAGAACAAAATATTGTCTTTCCTGTATGTATAATCTGAGCTTGAAAAACTGTAGAAGCTTCGGATAAATCAACCAAATCAACATCTCTATGAACAATGTTAGCTAACTCCTGTGCTAATAAAAAACGTTCATAATTCCCTAAAGTTGTGTCACTTAAATAAGCTATATCAATATCGCTATCTTCTCGTTCTCTATTCTCAGCCGTTGATCCAAACACAATTATCCAATAGGGATTCACCGTCTCTTGTAATTTTTCTATAATAGCTGTTATCATGCTTTGAAAAATCATTTAATTAATCCCCCTTATTGTACTTGAATTTTATTATATCATAACCATTATATAACCTTTTAAGCTATGTATTATAATACATTAAGAAAATTAAAACACCCTCTTCATTAATTAACTCCTGATCACCTTTCAAACAATTAAAATGACCTCCTACCACCTCTTGCCCGAAGCCAATTCATTTCCCCCACCTACTCCATGAAGGATTATAGTTTCGGACCATGTTGGAATACAGAGCAGAGCAAAATGGTACGGCAAACAAGTTAGTGTCGTATCTACATTTGCTTTAAACCAATTATGTTATTGTTGTCCATATCAAAACAAAGACATTAAAAATCTAAACCTCCTTAAATGAAACTGTCCTTCTAGTCTTACACATCATGATGAGAATATTAACACAAGTGTCAAACTAAAGAATGAAATAATAAAAAAGAAAGAACTTATCTTTAAGAAATCTTTAACATAAGCCCTTTCTTCTATCTAATTATTAGAACGCATTAATTACCACTGATTAGCTTTAAATATTAATCGGACAAAATCATTCTACTTTTCTTAATCGTATACTTCTATACAATATCACTACATTCATCATCTTCTATTAGCTTATTTTTGCCAGGTAAAGAAAACTCTATAGTAGCTCCTTCTCTTTTGTTATTATACGCAGAGATTTCTCCTCCATGTTTTTCAATAATTAGCTTACAAATATAAAGTCCTAGCCCAGAACTATTTTTATATATTAAATCTCCATTTCCCTTATAATATTTATTAAAAACTAAATCGACTTCTTCATTAAATCCCTTTCCATTATCTGACACTCGAAATATTAAATTACTATTCTCTAAGTATATTTCAAGTATAATTTCTCCATTATCCTCTGTATGCTTTAAAGAATTGGTTATAATATTTTGGAGTACCTCATTTATTCTAAAAGAATCAAAATCAAATTTCCCCCCAGGTGATAATGAAGATATTATACGGAAATTAACATTCTTTTTTGCACATATATATATATAATCCCCTTCAAGCTCTAAAATATAATCATTTAAATCCACCTTTTGTATATTTAATGTGAAATTTGGTCTTTCTAAGTCCCAGATTTCATTTAGTTCATTAATCATTTTTTTTATTTTTTCAGAATTACTAAGCATAATATTAATATATGTTTTTCTATTTTCCTCTGAAATATGATTATACGATCCTGCGAGTAATTCTAAATGTCCATTAATTATAGTAATTGGTGTCTTAATATCATGAGTAAGTGACAAAATCATATCTTTTCTTTGCTCTTCCATCATCCATTGTGCTTTTAGCGATTTTTGTAGTGTTATCCTCATATCTTCAAATGATTTTAGAACTTGCCCTAATTCATTAGTATAAGACGTGTCTATTATAAAATCTAAACGGCCATTCTTTATATGATTACTTAATTTAATCATTTCTTTTAAAGGACGTATTATATCCTTTGAAAATAATACAGAAAAGATTAATATAATAATAAAGGGACAAATTATAAATATAGGAAAAAGAATAAAAAAGAAAAAGAATACATTATAGTTAATTTTTTTTAAAAGATTATTTATGATACTGGATTCTACAAAAATATTACTTTTATACCTTAAAACTATTCCACCTTGAAATTTGCCTTCGCTAAAAAAAGGTTTAAAAGAAATTCCATATGTAGCATTATTATATTCTTTACCATAATACTCCTTTGAACTAATTGTAAGATCTTCAGGTAACTTTTTTATTTTTGCTGAAGTATATAATACCTTCTTATTATTAGATACAATCCAATATTCAATATCATCTTTAGGAATTTGTTTATTTAATTCATCTTGAAAGTTTACATTTAAAATTTTATCACTATTAATTACTGCATAATTCTCAATAGCATTTGCAACCTTCTTATTTTCAAATACAAATAAAGCTATACCTAAAAATAGCAATGTCATGATAACTGATACTATGAAACATAAAAGAAAGTACAATACAAACTGTGTTTTTATTTTTAGATGCATATTTAAACGTTTTAGCATTCCCATTTATATCCCAATCCCCAAATTGTTTTTATACACTCGTTCTTAAGTCCACAATCATGAAGTTTTAAACGTATTCTTCTTACATGCTCAGTAACAGTAGTTATATTACTGTCACTTATATTCCCCCACACACTTTCAAAAATTTGTTCTTTAGAGAATACTTGCCCAGGGTGTGTACATAATAACTCAATAATTTCATATTCTTTTCTTGTCAACTCTACCAATTGTGTATTTATTTGAATACTTTTAGATAAAATATTAACTCTAAGGTCACCGAAGACTAACTCATTAGATTTTTTTAAGGACGAATCCCTTTTATCTTTTCTTATATGTACGCTCATTCTCAGAATAAGTTCTTTTAATGAAAATGGTTTTACAATATAATCATCTCCCCCAACTAAAAAACCTTTGATTCTTTCCTGCTCAAGCCCCCTAGCCGTTAAAAATAAAATCGGACAATTAACTCTACTTCTAACTTTTTTACATATATCAAATCCACTCGTATCAGGCAACATTACATCCAATAGGATAATATCAAAATCCGAATTAATTTTTTGTAAAGCTTGATCCCCTGATACAGCATAATCTACAGTATATCCTTCAACTTCAAGTGCTGGTTTTACAAATGAGATTATTTCTATATTGTCATCGACTATAAGTACTCGTCTATCCATTTCTTATATCACCCTTTTTTAATATCTTTATATAAACTCTTTACAAACCCTACTTACCCTCACTCTGATTCGAAATCTATTAATGGAAATATGAAAAAATATTGTTATACAAGTATTAATCATTTTACTATTCTTAATATAATAGCTACATAGATTTTACAATAAATACCTCTTTTGAGCAAAATCGCATTAAATTATTCATTCATACTATTCATTTTTAAAACTAAAAATAAGAAAAATACACAAAGTTGATAAAGAGTTGTTTTTTATATGTTTAGATATAAGTGTAAGAACAATTACCCCCATTCAAATCAAACGATATCGTCATAATTCTTAATAAGAAAGGAAATAAAAAATGAAAAAAATAGAAGTGAAGCACGTTAATAAAACCCTTAATAAAAGAAAAATAATTCATGATGCCACTTTTGATGTTTTAGAAGGAGATATATGCGGATTTATTGGACCAAATGGTGCCGGAAAAACCACTCTTATGAAAATAATAACCGGGTTAATAAGACCAGATGAAGGCAATGTATATACTAATGGTATTGACGTATTACAAAATAGAGAATTAGCCCTAAATGGAATCGGGGCAATTATTGAAATTCCTGTATTTTTTGAATATATGTCAGGAAGAAAGAATCTCCAAAACCTTGCACGATTAAATCCAAATATGAACAGAAAAGAACAATTAGCAAAGGTTGAAGAAGTTTTAGAAATTGTTGATTTAAAAGATAGAGGCAATGATAAGGTAAAAGGTTACTCTTTGGGTATGAAACAAAGACTTGGCATTGCACAAGCGTTACTTAATAATCCAACAATAGTGGTATTAGATGAACCTGCAAATGGTCTTGACCCAATGGGAATGAGAGATTTAAGAGAATTAATTCTTAATCTTAGAAAGAAATTAGGAATTACATTTTTCATTTCCAGTCACCTTCTAGATGAACTTCAAAAAATATGCAATAAATATGTATTCATTAGAGAGGGCAAAATTAAATGGACAGGTGATAGTCATGTTCTAATGAGTTCAGTAGGTAATGAAAAGAAACTGGAAGATGTCTTTATGGAATTAATGTCTTAAAAATCCAATAAACCTCACACATTCTAATCAAAAATATATCTATGAGTAATAGGAGGATTCAATGTTTAAATCTCTACTTTTATATGAATCTGAAAAGTTTTGGTCTAAAAAAATTAATATAATATGTTTTATTGCTATACCTATTATCGTTTTACTATCTCTCAAATTTGCTGTGCAAACGAATGCTACACTCAAACCATTAAGTGTAGCATTCAGCTCAAATTTAAATTTTCATTTAACAAGTTTACAGGAAATGCTCTTTACTGCTTTTAATGCAATTGTCATTACTTTTTGTGCTATAAGTTTTCATGAAGAATATAAAAAAGGTGCTCTACGAATCCCTTTTACAAGGGGTATTTCATTAAAACAATTATACTTAGCAAAATCTTTAATTTTTATGTTAAATATTTTTCTAATCCTAATTTTACAACTCCTTGTTTCATTAATTATAGGTTGGTTATTCTTACCTAAGTTAACTAAAATTCCTTTATTTTTCATGAATGGTCTTTATGGAATTGAAGAGATCGTACAATATTCTTTTAAATATTATTTATTAGGGTATATGAGTTTACTTGCTTTTGGTAGCATCGTTGAGTTTATTTCCTTGAAACTTAAAACAATTACAGGTGTTATCGGTTTAAGTCTAGGATTTATATTTGCTAATCTTTTATACATTATAGTAATAAGTCCTATTATTAAAGAATATCCAGAGAATCATCCTGTTGTATTCACATACCAATCTCTATCACCAATATTAACTCAAGTCAAAGGGGCTGCATATTTTGCTGCTGGGGTTACAAATATATTTTTATATAGTCCAATTGTTATATTTATAGTTTTTAAAACTTTATCTTATATAACTTTTACACGTAACGATTATCTTGATTAAATCGCTAACAAATTAAAATGTAAGGGTATTAAATATATTTTTTAAACCTACAAACTCTACAGACACATATGTTACGCATTATTTGTATGATTTTTTAAAAGTAAATATTGATTTTATTTAATGCTATATAGAGAGGGTGTATACTATGAAAAAATTAATTTCAGCCGAAATTCAAAGGATTTTTGCTAGAAAAAGTACAATAGTTTTATTTTTAATTTCTATTTTATATCCACTTATGTTCTTTTATTTAAGTCAACTTCGTTGGAATTTTGATAGTTATGTTGTAAATGGAATAAAACTTCCTTTAAATAATTTAAATTTTCCAGTTGGCCAAATTCTTACATACCATATTCTTTTAATAATTATTATTTTACCTTTATTCTATTCTGAATCATTAAGTTCAGAAGTTGATTCAGGTGCATATAAAATGATCTTACTACGACCTTTTAAAAAGTGGAAAACACTCGTAAGTAAATGGATTTCATTAATAATTGTATATGCAGGCATGTTATTGTTAACATATCTAACAAACACTTTGATTGGATATGTCTTTATGCCTAAGGTAGAACAGGCAAATTATTATAATATAGAAGAACCTATGGGTTTATTTGCTTCCAGTATATATAATTTAAAATTTTATTTTATTATTTTTATAGTACATATTGCATTACTTTCTGTAGTTTCATTTATAAGTGTTATCTTAAGAAAACCACTACTCACATTTATGGGAAGTATTGCATTTATAGTAGCCTCCATTTATTTATTCGATTCAATAAAAAATATACTATTTCACACCCCAGATATTGCCTTTTCAATTTTAGGAGGAGCATATAACTTTGATTATACCTTTGTTATATTTATCTTGATTATACCCCTATTTTTTGGAACATCATTATTCATTTGGCATAAAAGAATTGGCAGTATGGTATAAATAGTTTCAATTTGAACCAACTGATAACTTAATAATAAAGGACTTTTATATTTACAAATAAAAAAGGAGTAGGATGAGTTTTCACTCTCAATCCTCCCCTTTTATTTTGTCTTATAATAATTAATTAAGAATCAATGATTTATAGCATTATAGATGTCCAGCTTTCCTTTTCCAAAAAATAAAGCATCTAGCGGAGTTTTATTAACTCCATATTTATATAATTCTCTAGTTGCCTCATTAGGAGAATTTTTGAATTTATACTTATCAATAATTAATGCCAACGTGCCAGAAACTTTGGGAGCTGCGGTTGAAGTACCTGCCCCATAGTAATATCCTCCTCTTGGACGTGTACTAATAACTTGCTCTTTCCTAAACCATCCCTCTTTCATATATGCATCACTACCGAATTTGTTAAATAACCTTAAATCTCCACCTGGTGCTGTTAAATCACTAAAACCCAATCCATAATTTGAAAATAAAGATAACTCTTGGGTAGGACCCGTAGAACCTACAGTAATAACATTTGGTAAACTTGCCGGTACATCTAGACCCATACCTTTATATGTTAAATCATCTTGTAATAATCTTTCTTTTATTAATTTATCCATCATTTCATAATTAGTAACATCAATTCCATCATTCCCAGCAGCTGCAACCACAACGCTTCCTTGTTTTTTTGCATATTTTATTGCTTTTTTATATGCTTTGATTTCAGCTGCTTCTTTTTTTGATGCCCCTTCTTTTGAATAAATCGTACCATCTACTAAATAAGAACCTAGGCTTAAGTTAATAACATCTACATCATCCTTAGCAGCTTCTATGATTGCCTTTGCAATCCAGATTGGTTCAGCAGATTTACCACCAAAGACCCTATAAGCTCGTACTCCTATACCAGGAGCAACCCCTTTCATTAAACCATCTGCAGCAATAAGTCCCGCTGTATGAGTGCCGTGACCACGTTTATCATCTAAATAATTTATATCACCAGTTTCACTTTCTTCCATTCCCCTATATCCACCTTTGGGAACTAAATTTTTTGATCCACTTAATATATTTTTAGCCAAATCAGGATGATTAACATCTATACCTGAATCTATAATGCCAACTACTACATTATGAGTGCCTGTAAATTCTTCATAGCTTTTCCCATCATGAGTCACTTCCCTTACATCCCATTGCAAATCCCATACTGATGGTTTGTTAGGTTCCATTTGCAATTTTGCTACATCGTTTGAAATTTGTCTAGAATTAACAATACCAATCGATTGATTAACTTCTTCCACTAATGGATCTTGCCTGATTTCTTCTATTTGCTTCTTGTCAGCCTGGATTTGAATAAGTCCAATTTCAGGAACAGTATACGTTATATCTACTATATTATTATTTTGTTTTAAATTATCTATAAAGTTGTCTGTGTTATCCCCCTCTTTTAAAAGAACGGTATAATAAATATGATTATCAACCTGAGCAAAAGTAGTCGATCCCTGAACAAAAGAACTTCCAATTATGACAAAAAATATAGCAATCAAAAAAATTATTTTTTTCATTAATAACCACCCCTAACTATTTTATAAAAATTCCCACTTGAAAAATTCAAACAAATAATACGAAATAATAATTCTAATCCAACATTAAAAGATAATAGTTTAAGGTTAATATTAAACTTAAACTATTATCTTCTATGAACAAACTACATTAATCATTTACATAAATTCATCTAACTAGCATACTAAATTATTACGTATCCACACCTAAACTAATTGAGTAAAAATGCTGTATCCCAATCTGTTTTTATTGGTTTTATCAATGCTAATAGTACCAAAAGAATACCGCTAACTCCCTCAATCAGCCCTATATTTACTGAAAGCTCCATCTTATCTTTGCCTAATTGATAATTATAAAAACCAAAAGGCGAATTTGCATCGTATGTATTTAGAATCATTTGCAGCAACTCTAAAATATACCCTTTAAACTTTTCTTTTTTTGTATCAATATACATCAAATTAAGTATATGAAGAAGTCCAGCGTATCCATGACAGAATGTAGGAGAATATAGCCCCCATTCATGTCTCTGATAATTAAAAAGATCATCTAAGGTTTGAATAGAAACATCTATATATTCTTGATTATTTGTAACCTTTCCAGCAAGATATAAGGCCCTTGCCACTCCTGGAGTTCCATAACACCAGGCTGCTCTTGACGCACTATTCTGTTTCCCTTCTCCAGCGATAAATTCATCCCAATCCACCCTAAATGACCAAAAGGAACCCGTGTCTGATTCAATTTTAAACTTTATTAGCCAATCAGCAATTTTAACAATAGCTTCCTTTTGCCCTTCTACTTCAATTCCATTCTTTAAACTAACAGAGAGTAATGACAGTGGACCTGGAATGCCATGTGATAGTCCTAAATTAAAGTTTCCATTCGGATATAATTCCTTTTCTGAATCCAAGTACTGATTTTCAGAAGAAATATACCACCCCGGAGCCAAACAATTATTAATTAGTTTATTTTCTGTCATTTTCACTAAAAATTTCAATATATGCTTTAAAGCTACTTGCTCTCTTTCATTTTCTTTATATAATAGCAAGTATCGTCCAATCCCTGTTATCCCAGAAATCACATCATAATCTGACATTCCTAAATTATTTTCCTCTAATTTCTTATAATATGTAGGTAAAATCCTATTTATATAATCTATAACTAGATCATTAGTCTGTCTAATAAAATTCTGATATCGAGTAGCACCTTTTGATAAGGCTGTAACCGCGAAACCAACTCCAGTAAACCCTTGAAAAAGTGAGTACGAATACATCCCGTTTTTAGATAGGTATTCATTAATTTGCAAAACATAGTTATGAGCAACTACATCCCATTTTTCCGCCGGGTAATTAGCTGATAATTCGCCCAGAAATAAACATATACTTGGGTAGCCTGTACTTAAACTTACTTCTTCCCACGGAATTATATCCTTTTCTAAAAATTTCATCGTATTATTTTTATTTGTTACAATTCCCTTTACACTTTCTGGATTTTTTAATCTGTTAGTTATTTCTAAAATGATGCGTTCAATTTCAAATTTAATTTCTGAATCCCCTAATGGAGAAATATACTCCCTTTCGTCTACTTTGTTTATCAATCCCCTTACCCCTCTCAAGATTAAATTTAATTTAATTTAATTCATTTGATAACTTTTTTTATTTTCTTCGTTAAATGGAGATGCTTGTATACCATATAATTTGCTATAATATCCATTTTGTTCAACCAACTGATTATGACTACCCTTTTCTACTAAACTCCCTTTATCAAATACCAAAATCTCATTTGCAATTTTAATTGTAGAAAATCTATGTGACGTAAAGATTCCTATTTTATCTTCCACAACATTGAAAAATTTATCAAAAATATGTTTTTCAGATATTGGATCAAGTACAGCACTAGGTTCATCTAATATATAGATATCTGCTGGCTTAAAAAATGAACGAGCAACAGCTATCTTTTGCCACTGTCCTCCAGATAATTGTTGAGATTCTGCAAACCAACTACCTAATTGAGTATTTATTCCTTCAGGGAATTGTTCTATCATACTCTTAGCCCCACTCTTTTCTGCTGATTGTAATATCCGTTCTTTATTTTGTAGGCTCTTAACATTCCCCAATCCAATATTATCTTGAACCGTTAATTCATACTTTACATAATCCTGAAATACAACACTCATTCTTTTTCTAACGTCTTCTTCACTGTATTTATTTATATCCTGATCATTAATCAGTATTGTGCCTTCTTCAACACGGTATAATCTTAGGAGGAGTTTTGTAAGTGTAGATTTCCCTGAACCATTTTCACCAACAATTCCTATAATTTGCCCTTTTTTTATGGTAAAACTAACATTCTTTAAAGCATATTTTTGAGTACCTGGATATTTAAAGGAAACATTTTGGAATTCAATTTTTTTAATGTCCCCTAATTCAATATAGTCGTCTTGTTTACCTTCAGACATATCAGTTTCCAAGTCTAAAAATTCGAAAAATTGTTTTATGTATAAATTGTTCTGTAGTAATGAGGCTATACTATTAAAAACACCTTTAAAACTCGTTACACATAATCCAACTGCCTTCATATACCCCATTAAATTCCCTATTAAAATTTCTCCAGTAAATGTGACAAAGATAATAAATAAAGTTATAAACAGACCTATTATTTCTTCAAGACAGCTAAATATTAGGCCAACTACAGCCTTTCTTCTAGCTATTTTTTTATCCATTACTATAAAGTCGTCATAAATTTTTTTATATCTATTAACAATATATTCTCCAAGGTTAAATGCTTTTATTTCTTTATAGTTAATATCTTTTGTTAATAAAAAGGAATAGTACCATGACTTTCTAAATTTAGGGGTTCTTTGTACTTGTACATCAAATTCCCATTTACCAATTTTTAAAGAATAATAAGTAGAAATTATTGGAGTTATAATTAAAAGTAAAAACACCCACCATTTCCAAGTAATTAGTACAACAGCGGAGGATAATAAAGTAATAATTCCAGTAATTATACTTAAAAGAGTAGTGAATACTTGAAAAGGTCTAGTTCCAACCTCTCCTTGTGCACGCTGCAATTTATCATAAATTTCCGGATTTTCAAAATCTGTTAATGATAACTCTGATGATTTTTTCATAAGTTTTACATTTAATTTATATACAATTAATATCTGTAAAACACTTTGCAAATAACCTTGTATAATTTGAACTAATACTAGTACTAATGAAACTATAGCTAATAATACAAACCAAAATAATACCGGATCAAAACTTTTTCCTATAGATACTAAAATTGTATTTATAAGTTCTTGTGTTATTAAGAGTGTGGCAACAGGTAGGATACCTTGTAATATCGCGAAAACAATTATACAAATCATATAAAACCAGTTTACTTCGAAAAGTAACTTTATGGTTCTTAGCCAATATTTCGTAGCTATAAACATTTCTTTCATTTTCTCACCTATATTCTTCCTCATCATGAATTTGGATTATATATCTTAGCTTATAATACTGTTATGTATATTTTCTAAAAACCGAATTGTTTTTAAGGACAGAACTCAATTATTATAATAATTGAGTTCTGTCCTTAAATTTATTATTCGATTAGTGTGTTATCAAAATTTTATTTTGTTGCTCATAAAAATAACTTAGAGCCTTTAAGGTATGTCTTGCTAATGTATTTAATTTTTTTTCATAAACTCTGTCTATACCTATTAATCTATTACAATGTAAGTGTATTACACTAAGTATAATATTTTCTCTTACATTAAATAATTTTCCTTGTATTTCTATATCATCTATCTTTTCTTTATATAATTTAATCTGTTTTTTCCTAGCCGCTAACAACTCATATAAGTTTGAATTATCTGTTGTAATTCCAAAATCAATAACATTATTTTTATTACACAGATTCACTAATACTTTTTTTCCTTTTCTGAAATCCTCTAAATATTCCTTATAATCCACAACAGCCTCCATGAGCTTTAATTGTTCCTCATGAGTTAATCCAAATCCTTGCAAATAATCCAATATACTATAAATACAAATGTTTTCAAAACTAGTATTAAGTAAATTATTTTCTTTTAGTCTTATTAACTCCTGTACAAATTGACTATCAAGGAAGAATAAATCTTCCGCTTCTCCTATAAGCTCTGGTCCTCCATATCTTTCTACTTCTCTTTCATACACATCAATAGCTACGTTTGATACAATTCCCTTTGCTTTTAATTGATTGCAATGTGTATTAATATAGGAGATAAGTTTTGGAAAATTATCTTTGTTTAACATATTAAATCTTAATCTTATATGTTTTTTATTATCAGAATATCTCATAAAGAAATACTTATCTGCGAGTCCCTCAGAAACCGCATTATTACAAATTAATTGTAATTCTCGCCCAATAAACTCATCTTCCATGTTATTATTACAATAAATTCTAAAATATAGCCAATCACTACCTAGTGCCTTAGTTCTAACTTGATCGCATTCGATGCTATGACTCGCATTAAAATGAACTTTCATTTTTTCTTCTACTACTTCTGAGTTTTTAACAAATGGCACTACTACTTCAGAGATATACGTGCCAGTGTCCCCTTCTATCCATTCTTTACAAATTTCATTTCCCATCTCATAAAATTGAACCTTATTGCCTTTTGAGGAAGACATTTCTTTTTGAATTATTTTTACGTGTAGATTATTTTTTGTATCTATTAAAATTCTATTATCCATATCAAACAGATAAATATATCTAGGTACATTATATTCTTCACACCACTTATGGAACTGCTTGTTAAAAAGTTCGAAATCCTTTTTTAGTTCTTTCACATTAATGTCTAACATATTTAAATTTAAATTCCACATTGCAGGTATAATTGTAACTTTCCCTAAATTGATTCTTGGAACAAATGCCATCTTTGTCATCCAACTAAAAATTGGTAACTTCCAATGCACCATCCCATGGTTTGAGAGTTCTTTTAGCAGTCTACAAAGATTATGACATCCTGCGATGTTTAGCATGTGACCTGTAGTAATAATGACTCGCTTGTTAAGAGATTTTGATCGTATATAGAAATTCCCCTGATATACTCCAACTACTAAATCAGACATACTTAATGTGTGTTTTTTGTCTTTTGAAGAATTTGTACCAATACACAACTCATAATCCCTTATACTGTTACTAATAGTAACATTCGCAGAACGTCCATAATCTGGTAAATAAACCATTTCTGCAAATATTGTATCTTCATAAAATGATTTTTCTAATTGATTAATTTTATTTAGTTTTTCCTGATTTTCTTCATTAAACATTTGATTAAACCTTCCAAAGGTTTTACCTGCTCCATCAGACCCTGCGTTAGGTACTAACTGTATTTGATATTCCTCATTATCTATATTAGAAAAATTTTCTGAAATAATTCTAAAATATAATTCCATTGAAACAGCAGCTGTATTTAAATCCATGTCTTTCTTTTTAAATTTTTCATAAATTTTATTTTCTATATTAATCTCTCGAATATCTTCATTATTACTACATGATAATTTAGATATTTCCTCTAAAAGATAATTTTCAAATTCGTTTAATTGATTTACAGGTGGATTTTCTACTTTTTTATAACTAGGTGGATTGAGGTATCCTCCAGGTGCTCCAAGTCCAATATCAGGATTAAGGAGCTCTAGTATAGAAATCTCCCTATATTCTCCATATTTTTCTAAGAAATCATTTCGATAATGGTCTAACTCATTATTAATATTTTCTTTAGGGGTAAGGACCCAAAGAAAATCTGCTACTTTTGATAGTTCATTTTGAATAGACTTACTTATAGTACTATGTTTTGTTTTTATTGATAGATCTACTTGTAAAGGGGTATCTACTTCATATATTTCCCTCATTTTATCAAATAGATTTAACAGTAATTCCTTTCCTTCTCCCAAAGATAATCCATTATATATATCTATATCTTCTTTTAACTTAGTTAGTTGTACATAATATTTGGTAAGTGCTTCTTTTTCAGATAATTTATTAATGACATACTCAAAGGGATTTCCATTTGTTAAAATAGGTCGAAGTTCACTTATTAAATATTCATTTTTAAACAAATTCCATACAAATTGTGTTATAGTTTCCTCCTGAACATTCGGATATTCTGATTTAATACTATCTATTAAGGTAGAAAATAATATAGGTTCCTGTGCTCTGTCAAAAACCTTTTGAGTAACTTCATTATATTTAATAGAAGATGATACTACTTCCTTTTTGGTTGCTTTAGATCTTTCTCCATACTGCGTACTATATAATAAATTTGCTCTTAATCCAGAAGTCACAGTAAGATGATTTACCATGACCTTTAAACATTTAACATTTTCAATATCCGACTCAATTTGTTTTATATAGCCCAATAACCATGCCATATCAGGGCGGGCTGTTTTAGTAAAATGATTTATATCATCTATTTGAATATCCGTTTTATCATCGAAATCACCCATCGAGACACCAGAAAATAGACCAAACGGTGTTGATCTAGTACTCATTCTTATTAAATATTTAGTTAAGTTGAGAATAATTTGTTCTTTCTTTTTAGTATCGGGATTATTTTCCAACCTTAGAAGCGCCTCATATAATTTCGGACTTGCCACTATAAGCATTTCAATTATTTTTTCATTACTAAGAACATTATTTAATATATAATCTAAAATTTCCTCTTCACTTCCGATATCTATAATACTTTTAAAATTATCAATTGGATATGTGGGTGTACGTAACAGAAAAAAATCTAATGGTGTATATAAATATTTCATTCTTCTCTTAATCCCCCTATATTTATGTATTGTCGCACTATAAACTTTTATTTAAAAAATTTGAGAAACGGTTTTTCCATTCCTCAAATTTTTTAAACATATCGTTTACTACCATCTTCAAACTTATAATATTATAAATAAACTTACCTTAAAAACACCCTAAATCTCATTTACTCTGAGATTATTTAAAATGTAGACTACATACATTAATTTCTAATTTTGTATCCTAATGTTCATTTAAAATGAACATTAGGATACAGAAAATCGTATTTATTATTTATCTTGTACAATAGTAAACTGTAAGTTCAACACTGCAACATGCTGAATCAAATGTTGGACCCTCTTTACATGCACATGTCCCCGGTGTACAGAACGCATAACTTGTCACCCTTGGCTCAACACCATTTGATGATTTTTCTACTTTTAAGTCTAAATCAAATAAATTGTTTTCCATTTTCCTTACCTCCATATAATTGTTATAAATTGATTTTTCGAATTAAATGTAACCACTTAATTAATTTAATGAGATTAAAGATTAATAATATTATTACTTTTACTACTTATCAGATATTTACGAATGCAATTTATTACTCTTATTTACAGTTGTAAATAGTTAACTCTACACTACAACATGCTGAATCAAATGTTGGACCATCTTCACATGCACATGTCCCCGGTGTACAGAACGCATAACTTGTCACCCTTGGCTCAACACCATTTGATGATTTTTCTACTTTTAAATCCAAATCAAACAAATTGTTTTCCATTTTTTCTCACCTCCACTATATATTTTTATACAAAAATTCTAATTATTTAATGTGAACCCTTGTCAAAAATATATTATGTAATTACTAGTATCTATTTTTCTAATAAACACTTTTTACATTCTTTCTTACTTGCAGTTGTAAATAGTTAACTCTACACTACAACATGCTGAATCAAATGTTGGACCATCTTCACATGCACATGTCCCTGGTGTACAGAACGCATAACTTGTCACTCTTGGCTCAACACCATTTGATGATTTTTCTACTTTTAAATCCAAATCAAACAAATTGTTTTCCATTTTTTCTCACCTCCTTATCTACATTTCATTTTATACCCATATTTTGGATTGTCAATAGATAATGTAAAAAAAATACTTTTCATACTTATTATGTAAATATACATATTTAAAATTAAATATATACAAAAAATATTTAATCTAATTAAATATAGTATTACCGTTGAAACAACATAAACTTGAGGTTAAGGCATATTAACTTTTAAATAAGTAAAAACTTAATTTATTCACATAATTAGCTTTTTTATCTTACCAGAAACCCATTAAATGTCAAGATTTTGAATTTATTTGAAAAAAATGCATATAAGCTAAAAAAATTGAAATATTTATATATGAATTTTACTGAAAAAATTAATAACACTATCTAATTTATATATATAATTACACCCTACTTTCCTATATTTACTATCTTCTTTATTGCCTACAAATTATTTTTGAATACACTATTTAAACTCGTGAAAAACAATACAAAATGCAATTCTAATATAATTTAAGTTTTTACATAAACTTACTTTACGCTTTCATAAAGGAATTTATAAAGTTAGATTTATCCTATAATCTTCATAGATTAACTTTTTTTCTTACAAATATAAATTAAATACTCTTCACTAAATATCCTCATATCTAAATCCCATTCGAAGAAAAAAGAGTGCTTCCTCATAATTCTATCCAAAAAACAAATTTTATTTACTGATTATTCAACAAGCATTACATACTTACCATCCGTAACAGGATGTAATAAGGTTTCGTCCCTATTTATTCTTAATTTTCCCAGTAAACAATACGCTAATTCCATTCTATGAATATATATATATACCATTCATCAAAGTTTAATATGGCTATAAAAAGTAATGCAGATCAAACAAATTAAAATATAAAAAACATAAATGGAGGAAGTTTACAAAGTAATAGATTCCATGAAAATATAACATTTTAAAATTAATTCTCCATATCTTTGTTATCTAATTTATTTTAAAATAAGGGATTCTACCACATCGATCCGTCATTAACTTAACAAATAAAAATACCCACAAGTACGAATTTACTATGTCCATTGTAATGCTTGGTTTGTTAAGCAGGGTAAATATCTAAAGAGTTACTCCCCTCCTATATTGTTAAAAGTACAACAAATAGGCCCTTATGATCTTACACATAAGAGCCTACCTCATTAGTATTATACTTAACTAGTTATATAAAATTTCTTTATATTAAATAGAAATTATCCCTACAATTATTCTGGGAAAATAAAGCTAGAGTCCTCTCCACTATTAGCGGTATCTTCTTTCGGGAATGTAATAGTAGATCCTTCATTTCCCTTATTTCCTTTATTTATTTCTTGTTCCTCAGGAAATACAATAGAAGAATCATTACCTAAGTTTGGTGAAAAACCAAGTTTAGATAAAATAGCTTTTAAGTCAGGTAAAACACCAATTTTATCAGAAGTTGGATCATTGGATTTCGTTCCGGTGCTAGAATCACTTAAAATATCCCTAAGCTGTCTTGGTGTATATACTCTCCCCTGATTATTTTTTGCAATTCCTTGAATTGATGCTGCAGCACCAGCAATAATAGGTGATGCACTAGATGTTCCAGCAAAACTAGATGTATATAGATTTGTTATAAATTCACTTGGTTTAGCATCTGTAGTATCTACTGCATTCCCCCATCCATACACATCCACTCTACTACCGTAATTAGAGAAATATGAACGCTTATGAGGAACCCTTGCAGAAGCTGCCCCAACCATAATTGCCCCTGAATCTTTAAAATCAGGACTATTACGATTTAAAACTTGTTTACCATTACGGTCTCTAAATTGATCCAAATCATTTCCGCCGTTTGCACCTGCTTCAATAATAATAATTCCCTTATTTGTTCCCATACGAATTGCATCAAATATGTCTGGTTTTACTTCCACAGGAAAATAGTTCTTATCTCCATATCCATCGTAGGTTGCTTGTGCCTCTAGTAAAAGAATATCTCCAGCTTGCATAGTGTTAACCGCACTTAAAATAGCATCAGCTGTATTATAATTTCCGTTATCCCTAATCTGGGATACAACCTTTACCTTAGCTTTCGGTGCGATTCCAATTCCACCTATGTTATTATCCTCTGCCGAAACAATTCCTAAGACTGAGGTACCATGATCATGGTGCTCGCTTTTATTCTGTCCGGATATCAATTCAATCTTTTGATTCACTAAATCCTCATGATTAAATAACCACCCATACTCCATATCTACGAAAGTAGTTCCTTTTCCATCTCCACCTTTTATGCTCCAGGCATAAGGTGCATTAATTCCTAATGGTGCTGGTTCAAGGTAACCTTGTCTTGTAAGTCTAGGCTCATCATATGGATTAACAGATAAATTGGGCAAACGCTCTGCTGGTGGCGCCTCTTCTTCCTGTAAATACGCCGTTTCAACAAGAGATGATTTTTCAATTTTTGTAAGTAATGCTTGTACATCAATATCAGCTTGAGTTTCTACAATATAATAGTTTAGCAAATTAGAAGAAATATGATCGGAATCTTTTATTTCTTTACCAAGATTTTTAATTTCTTTAGGATTTAAAGAATTAAAAAGTCGATTTATAGTTACATTTGGATATTCAGTTAAAATTCCAATTAATTCAGGATCTTGTTTTTCTTCTTTAATGAATTTTTCTATTCCATCCTGATATGGTAAATTCGCTTCATTTTTAAATTTTAAAATTAATTGTTTAGTAACTTGCTTATGTACAGTAGAATTCAATTGCTTATTTGAATAATTATAAGTAGCTGCGTAGGCAACTTCTGATTTTTCACTTGGAAGTATACTGCCTACTCCATTAAATGCTGTTAATGCAATCGAAGAAACTAGAATTCCCTTAAAAATTTTCAAAACGTGCACCTCTTTTTATTTATATATAATTATAAAAAAATGTATATTACCTAATTTCTTTTTGTAGAAACGTTTTATATGTAGGACTATATTTTCAACTCCGTTCATTCTTTAATATTTGTTTATACATTATTAGTACAACCAATTCATACCAACTATTTTATTCATTCAGCTGCATAACTGTAACAATTATAGTTACACCATTATGAAATAGTCAACCTTAAATGCAATTTTGCATTTAAAATCATACATACTTCTATCAACTTACTCCCAATTATTTCAAGAGAAGTTGAACTTCTATCATTTTGAGTAATTGCATATATGTAATATAAAACATATAAGGGGGTTAAAACGTGGTAATCTCGAGACAAGATTCTTGGACTAATGATAACGATTTACTTCTCGCATCAACAGTACTTCAGAATATTCGTAACGGTGGAACACAGTTAGCTGCATTCAAAGAAGTAGCAAAACTACTAGCTAGAACACCCGCAGCTTGTGGATTTCGTTGGAATTCATATGTGAGAAAACAATACCAAGAAGAAATACAACAAGCAAAACAAGACCGAAAAATGGGAAACAACATTCCCCTCTCCCTATCAGAAAAGGAAAAAAACTCTTTGTCCATTACATTAGATGACATTATTGTCTTTCTACAAAATTATAAAGATGTGAATGAATTGACAAAGTTACAAAATCAAATTGAAGATTTAGAAACAAAGAATCAATCTCTTCTACAACGTATCACTATGTATGAAGAAGAGTATCGTATGTTACTGAACCATATTGATAAGACAAGAAATTTAATTGCAGTGGATTAATCAGCATAACTATAATGACTTTCCAGTAGGATCTTAGTCCTCCAAAACCACCATTAATAAAGAACATTCAGACTATTATTAGTAGTAATAAGTAAAATACACATACATAATGTATGTGTATTTTTAATTTGACTATTATTAAAAGAAATATTTAGTCTATGTTACATCTTTTCTAATATTTCTTGTCTTTCACACCATTTTGTTAACTTTTCTAATGCTTTTTTAGATAAACGTTTTGTTTTATAATTACAAAACCTAGATAAAGTAGACGGAGAAATACTAATTTCATCTGCTATTTCACGAATGCTTACCTTTTTTTCATTGTGTACTTTCAATATTTGGTCACGGATCTTTTTCTCTATTTGTTCGACTGATTCTACAGTCTTCTTTATCTCTTTAACAACTGTTACTTCCGGTAATTGCTCTTGTGGTTCCTCTATACTTTTCTTTCCTATTACCCTATCCATTGACTGTAGCATTTCTTCAGGTGGTAAAATCGTTATTCCTAAGTTAGTGTAATAATTTTTAAACCAATTACGTTTCCCAATTTGTTGTTCATCCAGTGGATCACTATACTCCCAATGAGAGATTACTTTTTCATTTTCTAAATCCATTAGAACATTTTCTAACTGTTCTCTAATACGACTAGGCTTCCAATCTTTTGGGATATCCATTACTGCTAGCAGTCCTTTGTCCCCACCTATAGAATATGGCTTTTTCAATGATGAATACATTTGTCTAATTCTCCATTGCCATGTTAAGTATCGAATTAACCTTTTATGATATTTATGTCTATAACTATTGTATTCAAGTGCTTTTTTAGACAATAATGCTGTTGTATTATTTGATCCGTATAAATAATTGGTTAAAAAGCTGCCTGGCTTAATACGACAAGATTCAATACCCATATATTCATTTGTAACACTATGTCTCCACAATACAACTGAATCTAATACAAATAATCGTTTCACAACCTCACGCTTTAATTCTAATCGTTCCCCTTCATCTTCACGGTCATTTAATACTACGACTTCATTCTCATCATTTAAATAGATAAAAATACTTGCTAAAGCCGCAATTCTTTTAGCTATTTTAATTTTATCTTCCGCTCTATAGTATTCCTTATTTTTGACTACTGTTTTGGGAATGTTGCACATCTCTAAAACTTGCTCATAAGAAAAATCAATGAATTCGTCTGGAGATTTTGCTTCGTTTATCCATTGTATTGTAATTGCATCTAAACAATCTGCCGTTAAATCATCCATATTACTCATTACATCATCGACAAGAGTATTCCATCGAGCAGCTTCTTCTATATTAGTAAGTCTTAAATCTTCATCTTTGTGTGAAGAAAGCTGGGCTACACCATTAGAAGATTTTGTTTCAATAGGATATTGTAAAATCTTACTTAATTCATCTTCTTCAAATTGATTTTTTGCAATCCCATCTCTTAGCTTATAATAAACAGCAGAGTTATTTACCTCATAATAATCCTCATGGTTTACTATACTTGTCTCTTCTATATTTTGTTCATTTTCTACTATTATGGAACTTGAAGATGCTACATTTTGGAATTCTTTGTCTATAAATCCTTCAATTTCTTTATATATTTCTTCCTTATAGGAATCAATTTTGGCATAAATTTGTACTAATGTAGTACCGGATTCTTGTTTTTTCTCTAGCCAAGACACTAATGCAGTAAATGATGGGGAAGCATGAGGTGATGTGAGTACTTTATTATTATTGTTTTCAACATCTTTAAAGTATGCATTCCACTTATTCCATACTAGCTCGTTAGTTTTATAAATTGGCTCAGAGATTAACAATGCATCTCGAAACATTTGTAATAAGTTATCCACTTTCTTTTCCTCCCTAAACCATGGATCACAATAAAATAATTCTCAGTATAAAAATCTTAACTACTATTATATTTAATTTATTGTAACAGATATTTACAAATTTTTGTTTCTTTCTTCTCTATTCTCCTTTTCTTGTATTCCTTTTGCAAATTTCTTTCCTTAACTTGCAACATACTGCTCCTTCTCTTCCTTATTTCTACCTACTTGCATTTCTTTTGCGCTTTGCTTTCCTTAATTCTTTAACTTGCAACAGGTTGCTCTTTCTTTCCCTATTCTTCTTTACTTGCATTCCTTTTGCGCTTTGCTTTTCTTAACTCTTTAACTTGCAACAGGTTGTTCTTCCTCTTACCTATTTCTCCTTACTTACATTCCTTTTGCGCTTTACTTTCCTTAACTCTTTAACTTGCAACAGGTTGTTCTTCCTCTTACCTATTTTCCTTTACTGACATTCTTTTTGCGCTTTGCTTTCCTTAACTCTTTAACTTGCAACAGGTTGCTCTTCCTTTTACCCATTTCCCCTTACTTACATTCCCTTTGCGCTTTGCTTTCCTTAACTCCTGAACTTGCAACACGGTTGCTCTTTCTTTTCCCTATTTCTCCTTCCTATATTTCTTTTGCGCCTTGCTTTCCTTAACTCCTTAATTTGCAACAGGTTGTTCTTCCTTTTACCTATTTCCCCTTACTTACATTCCTTTTGCACTTTGTTTGCCTTATATTTCTCAATTTGCAACACGGTTGCTCTTTCTTTTCCCTATTTCTCCTTCCTATATTCCTTTTGCGCTTTGCTTTCCTTAACTCCTCAACTTGCAACATACTGCCCTTTCTTTTCCTTTTTTCTTCTTCCTATATTTCTTTTGCGCCTTGCTTTCCTTAACTCCTTAACTCCTTAACTTGCAACACGGTTGCTCTTTCTTTTCCCTATTTCTTCTTCCTATATTTCTTTTGCGCCTTGCTTTCCTTAACTCCTTAACTTGCAACAGTTTGTTCTTCCTTTTACCTATTTCTCCTTACTTACATTCCTTTTGCGCTTTGTTTGCCTTATATTTCTCAACTTGCAACACGTTTGCTCTTTCTTTTACCTATCTCCCCTTACTTACATTCCTTTTGCGCTTTGTTTACCTTATATTTCTCAACTTGCAACACGGTTGCTCTTTCTCTTACTTATTTCTAATCAACTTGCAACATGTTTGCGGTATCCTTTCCCTATTCCTTTCAACTTGCAACAGTATAATTTATTTCTCAATCAATTAATTTTTAAAAAAATCATGGCATTTTAAAGTTTTTAAGCTATTTTTCTCATATTTTTAATAAGTTACATACATAATATGCAACATGTTTGCGGTATCCTTTCCCTAACTTTCCTATCATCTTCACTCTAAACCTTTATATACCAAGGGTTTAAGTGCTTTTCCATTTACTTTTATATATATCATCCAACTTGCAACACGTTTGCGGTATGCATGCCCTTATTTTTCTCATAAGATGCAACACTGTTTGCGGTATCCTTTCCCTACTTTCATTCTATAAATGTCAACAAGTCCTTTTATATCAAGGGTAATTATTACAATTCATTTTAAATGATTACGTTTACTAACTTGCAACATGTTTGCGGTATCCTTTCCCTAACTTCCCTACCATTTTCACTCTAATCCTTTATATACCAAAGGTTTAGGTGCTTTTTCACTTACTTTCATGCATACCACACAACTTGCAACACGTTTGCGGTATCCTTAACACAAAAAAAATTCATGAAATTCTCTTATCCCTTGATACAACTAGCTTTATAAGGTGTTGCAAGTTGCTATTTTTCTTCTTAAAGGAGCACCTTTCATCATTTTTCGATTTGCTATAATCAAAATTGGTATATTTTATAGTATTTTGGCATATATTTCTGAATTTGTAGAACGGAGGTGAAAAAGATGGGAAAATCATTTGTGATACGTAATCAACGTAGCTTGAATGGGGAAACAACAAACGCAGTTTTAGTAACAATCAAATCTTGGCAAAAATTTGTGGAAACATTTGAGGAGAAATACTACAGCTATAAAGATACATATTTAGAAGATATTCTGCAGCACATGACATACGAAGAACGTATTGCTGACGTAGAAGGCTTTGTCGAAAAAGCCAAACCATCTTTTTCACGTCGCACGATGTCTGCACTTGCAGAAAAAGCGGGAAGAAAGCATAAATTATACGGCATTACAAATGCTGATCTCGAAGTGTTCTTATATCTACATAAGAAATGTTTTACTAATGGTGTCATTCCAAATGTAACAATACATATGATGTGGGAAGATTACAAGCAATATAAAGAAGAATTTGCTTATATCCAACACTCTCA
>NZ_FNUW01000068.1:0-7401 GCF_900108285.1 Bacillus sp. ok061
AAATTCTTCTTTATATTGCTTGTAATCTTCCCACATCATATGTATTGTTACATTTGGAATGACACCATTAGTAAAGCATTTCTTATGCAGATATAAGAAAACTTCGAGATCAGCATTAGTAATACCATATAATTTATGCTTTCTTCCCGTTTTTTCTGCAAGTGCAGACATTGCGCGACGTGAAAAAGATGGTTTGGCTTTTTCGACAAAGCCTTCTACGTCAGCAATACGTTCTTCGTATGTCATGTGCTGTAGAATATCTTCTAAATAAGTATCTTTATAACTGTAGTACTTCTCTTCAAATGCTTCCACAAGCTTTTGCCAAGATTTGAGTGTTACTAAAACTGCGTTTGTTGTTTCCCCATTTAAGCTACGTTGATTTCGTATTACAAATGATTTCCCCATCTTTTTCACCTCCGTTCTACAAATTCAGAAATATATGCCAAAAGACTATAAAATATACCAATTTTGATTATAGCAAAACGAATTTTGTAAAAATGTGCCCTTTAAGAGAGTTTTTTTAAAAAAGCAACACCTCATGAGCCTTAGAGTCACAAAGGATTTGAAAAAAGTTCAAAAATTTTTTTGGTACGCGACTTGGGAAGGGGTGTTGCTCCTTTCTTGTATGATGCTATTTATTGAGATTAGGGGAAATCCTTTAATAACAATACTTTATAGATAGTCCAATTGATTTTTGGTACGCAACTTGGGAAAGATGTTGCTTCTTTTTTGAGAAAATGGGTACGCGACTTGGGAAAGGATTTTTATGTAATATATATATTGTTTTTTATTAAATATCTTAAACCACTTGATTTAACAGCGTTTATAGCTGGTTTTGTTAGTGAAATAGGTACGCGACTCGGGAAAAATGTTGCTTCTTTTTAACATGAAATTAAATAACTTAAATATTAGGTGTTGCTTGTTGAGAGAAAAAAGTACGCAATGTGGGAAAAATGTTGCTTATTTTAGTAGAAGGGTACGCAAGATGGGAAAGGTGTTGCATGTTTTACAGGAAGGGTATGCAAGATAGGGAAGATGTTGCATGTTTTACAAGAAGGGTACGCAAGATGGGGAAGATGTTGCATGTTTCACAGTAGGAGTACGCAAGATAGGAAAGATGTTGCATGTTTCACAGTAGGGGTACGCGAGATGGGAAAGATGTTGCATGTTTCACAGTAGGAGTACGCGAGATGGGAAAGGTGTTGCATGTTTTACAGGAAGGGTACGCAAGATGGGAAAGGTGTTGCATGTTTTACAGGAAGGGTACGCAAGATGGGGAAGATGTTGCATGTTTTACAGGAGGGGTACGCAAGATGGGGAAGATGTTGCATGTTTCACAGTAGGAGTACGCAAGATAGGAAAGATGTTGCATGTTTCACAGTAGGGGTACGCGAGATGGGAAAGATGTTGCATGTTTCACAGTAGGAGTACGCGAGATGGGAAAGGTGTTGCATGTTTTACAGGAAGGGTACGCAAGATGGGAAAGGTGTTGCATGTTTACAGGAAGAGTACGCAACGGGGGAAAGATGTTGCATATTATTTTTAGTAAATATAAAAAAAGAAGACGGAAAATCCGTCTTCTTTATCTAAGGCCAAATAATATCTGCTGATTTGTAAGCCCAGTCAAGGTATGCTGCTTTACCACCACTACTAAATGAGAGTTCAAAGTCACCAGCTTTAACGCCTTGTGGAAAACCTTCTTTGTTACTTTTCCATTCTAGTGCTGGATCGCCTACTCTAATTTCTTTGTTTTCAAAGTATACTTTTCCGCTAGCTACATGTTTAAGTGAAACATATAGATTAGATTGACCACGGTTTTTGATGTACACTTTAAGGTGACCGTATCCTGGGGTAACACTAAACTTAATAGTATCACTGCTTTTTGGCGGGTTATAGTTAGCCCCATTGTAAGTACCGCTATTCTCATCCATTACTCGAGCGCTAGCCCCCGTTGGAAATGAAAAAGCTGCAAAGACAACACTAAACATTAAAGCCACAGAAAATAACACTGTACATAGTTTGTTCTGTTTCATAACTTAATCCCCCTATCATCTAATAATTCATCTCAAATATAATCCTATTACCAAATAATTGGAAGTGTAATACTGATTTATCAATAATATTCAGAAAAATGAGTCTAATATTTATAGAAATCACAATGCTATATTAGTGTTGTGTATTATCTAGCAAAAGTACGCAAGATGGGAAAATGAGTAATGCCTTAAAGTAAGGTAATAGAAAGGAAAATGTTACAGTTTTTAAGAGTGGTTAAATTACCTTTAATCTGTACATACTTTCGAAACTCTATGTAGAATGGTATTAATGATTAGTAGCAATTGATATAATTGTATTAGAAGCAATTAGGAGGATTATTAGTGGAGAAGTTAAAAGTACTATTTCAAAACACTTTATATATAGCGTACCCTCTATTTACTGGAGTTGAGGGAAGTGAAAGAGTTTTAAATAAATGGCAACAATTCTATCAAGATGTAGAAAAAGATTTACAGAAGATATACAACTCAACTTATTCATCACAGACTTTTGAAAGGTTAGTAAAATGGGTTTCTAAAAAAGAAGTCTTAGGATTATCTGCGATAGACATTCTTCCCAGATTAGATAATCATAAAGAAGAAATTTTTGAATGTTTAAAAGATGATCTATTTATGGAGTTTGGGATTAAACTACCTGTTGCCGCGAAAGAGCTACCTTTAGATTCAGAGACCAAAAGTGATTATATAGAACGAAGTAATGCAGGATTTATGTATCATTTATCAGATACCATTGCTAAGAATAAGTTTACAGATGACCAGGATAAGAATGTTCGTATTGCACAGTTGCAGGATAAACAAAATAGTCTAGTGGTAGTCTCTTCACATGATGATGGCGATATGAAATTACAAAGAGAAGAGCTCAAAAGATGGAATACACTAATTGATTCTACTTTTTTAACTAGAGTAATGGATGATTTGACGGCGGATTGCCTTGATATTGTAACGGAACTATGGGTGAAGAGTGCGGAAAATGATAAGACTATTGTGCCTGTACATTATGAGCAGATATTAGAGATGTGTAATATGAAGCAAATCAAGAACGGTAAAGCTTATTATCGAAAAGAGGACAGATTAAAGATTATGGAGCGTTTAGCTGCCCTTGCCAGCATTTTTATTTATGTAAATGAAGATAATGAGATTGTGATATTAAATGAAGAGGATCCAAATGAAACCTTAGCTTATAAAAAGCAAAGAATTAGAAGGCTATTTGTAATGGACGAAATTATCATTGCAAAAGATATTGATACGGATAGAACATTAGGAATAGAGAGTATGAATGTTACACCAGGTAGCTTTTTATCGAAATATCTGTATGGTTCTGAAAAACTAACAGGTTTATTATCTAAGAAAGCACTAGAGTATAACAGCAAGCAACAAAGATATCACAAAAGATTAACCAGATATCTAAGTTGGCGTTGGCGTATTCAACAATCATATCAACATCTAACACATTCATATAGTATTGGCGGTCCTAAAGGGATATTACAAGTAATGGAGATAAGTATCAATAGAAAACCAAGTCTAATAAGACAAGTTTTTGAAAAGACATTAGATGATCTTATGAGGGACCAAGTTATTAAGGAATGGAAGTACTCTCCTGAGATTGATGAAGAAAAGTGTAAGGGGAAAAACTGGTTTGAGAGTTATTGGCTAAAATTAAAAGTAATTATTTCTCCTACAAATGAGCTTGTTAAATTACAACAAGAGTTGATTACTAAGAAAAATAAGCAACAGGCACCATTAATTATTGAGATTGAAGAAAAGCCACCAGTGATTGAAGAGAAGCCAATAAGTATACCAAATCAAGAAATACCTAATAGTATCGAGTTTTATATCGACAAGATGAACACGTATAAAGATAAGAATAATAAAAGCATTCGTGAGTTAGCGAAAGAAATTGATATTTCGTATTCAACGCTTTCGAGAATGCTATCTGGTAAAAGAAAACGGTTAAATGACGATACAAAGAATAAACTTGATAAGTGGATAGAGAGGCAAGAGGTAGTTAATTTGTTGTAAATTATGATTTAATATATAAAGGCAATTGTAAATCTATCCATTTTTGTTTATCAGCTAGGTTATAGCTATGAAAATAAAGTCGAACATATTAGTGTAAAAGAATGAATTGATCTAGAAAGCCCTTTAATTTTTTAGGTGCGAATGTATAGCAAACATGAAATTCCTAGTACATTCGCACCTAGAATTCTTAAACTTTATGAGGTGAATTTATAATTTTTATACAAATTACTTTATTTAATAAAAATATTTGTATACTTTTGAATAGAATTAAAGTATTTGTGATTGATTTTGAACACAAATCGGTGTCGCACCTCATATAGGTGCGTGGATTGAAATTCCTGTTAATTTGTCTGTAAAGACTTTAGAAGAAGTCGCACCTCATATAGGTGCGTGGATTGAAATAGAAGCAAACGGCAGCCATGGAAAACAACTTCCGTCGCACCTTATATAGGTGCGTGGATTGAAATTATAAAAAAGAAGTATGTTGATTTAGTTAAGCAGTCGCATCTCATAAAGGTGCGTGGATTGAAATATTGGACGTAAGCGTGCCGCCACGAAAAATGATAGTCGCACCTTATATAGGTGCGTGAATTGAAATCCATTAACGAAAATATAAAAAGCATACGTGCCGGTCGTATCTCATATAGGAGTGTGAGTTAGGACTGGTAAGATGCTTGATAGTAATTTAGTGTCTCTGCTGGAATAAGAGGACCTGTTTCAATACATACGGAAACAAGTGTTGATCCGATTGATATTACTAGTATGCAGATTACGAAAAGTGTAAATTCTGAGCTGGGGAAGGATAAAGGATCAGATACAATGGGGATGAAGCATCGTGTTGATTTTGGAGTCTATGTTTTTTATGGAAGTATCAACACACAGTTAGCAGAAATGACAGGTTTTACTAACGAAGATACGGAGAAAATTAAAAATGCACTGGTTACATTGTTTGAAAATGATGTATCAGCAGCACGCCCTGAAGGAAGTATAGAAGTACATAAAGCTTGTTGGTGGAAGCATAATTCAAAACTTGGCCAGTACCATTCCGCAAAAGTACACCGTTTACTGGATATTAAGCGGAACATTGACGAACCAAAATAATTGATGACTATAACATTTTGGTAAAAGAATTAGATAGTTTAAAAGTGACGATTATTGATGGACCGCAATGAAGAAAACATTAGAATGATTGAAGGAAAGCGTATTTATTAAAAAGTTAATCAACCATTTATTAAAGAAAAGTCGTACCTCTTGTAGGTACGTGGATTGAAATCAGGCTGTCGCTTAACGGTGTGGCTGGAGCGTTTTGTCGCACCTTGTATAGGTGCGTGGATTGAAATACTGTAGATCCTGTATCAGATACATAAATGATAGGTCGCACCTTATATAGGTGGGTGGATCGAAATCCATTAACAAAAATATAAAAAGCATACGTGCCGGTCGTACCTCATATAGGCGCGTGAGTTAGGACTGGTAATATGCTTGATAGTAATTTAGTGTCTCTGCTGGAGTAAGAGGAACTGCTTCAATTCATACAGCAACTAGTGTTGATTCAATTGACATTACTAGTATGCAGATTATGAAAAGTATAAATTCTGAGCCTGAGAAGGATAAAGGTTCAGATACGATGGGATGAAGCATCGTGTTGATCTTGGAGCTTATATTTTTTACGGAAGTATTCATATGCAATGAGTAAGGAATACAGATTTCACCAAAGAGGATGCGGAAAATATTAAAAATGAACTGGTTACATTGTTTGGAAATGATGGGTCAGCAGCACGCCCTGAAGGAAGTATAGAAGTACATAAAGTTTGTTGGTGGAAGCATAATTCAAAACTTGGCCAGTACTCTTCCGCAAAAGTACACCGTTTACTGGATATTAAGCGGAACATTGACGAACCAAAAACAACTGATGACTATAACATTTTGGTAAAAGAATTAGATATTTTAAAACTGGCGATTATTGATGGACTGTAATGAAAAAAAGTTAGAATGATTGAAGGAAAGCGTATCTATTAAAAAGCTAATTAACCATTTATTAAAGAAAAATCGTACCTCTTGTAGGTACGTGGATTGAAATAAAAGATGTGTTATATTTTATGTAAGAATTGCAGGTCGCATCTCACGTAGGTGCGTGGATTAAAATTTATGGATGTTTACGATTTCGATTACCGGGCTTGTCGCACCTTATATAGGTGCGCGGATTGAAATGGCATAGAAGGTGCTGGATCAACCTGCCCGAACTGTCGTACCTTATATAGGTGCGTGGATTGAAATAATGAGGATACCTTGCAAGTATGGACGCTTGGGAAGGGCGCACCTTATATAGGTGCATGTGGATTGAAATCAGGCACAGATCTTTAATATGTTAAATCTCCTTGTCGCACCTTTTGATGGTGCGTGGATTATAAGACTGGTAAGATAATTGATAGTAATTTAGTGTCTCTGTTAGAGTAAGAGGACCTGCTTCAGTTCATACGACGACTAGTATTGATCCGATTGACATTATACTAGTATGCAGATTACGAAAAGTGTAAGTTCTGAGCATGGGAAGGATAAAGGTTTAGATACGATGGGGATGAAGCATCGTGTTGATCTTGGAGCTTATATTTTTTATGGAAGTATTAATATGCAATGAATAAGTAAGACAGATTTCACCAAATGGGATACAGAAAATATTAAAAATGAACTGGTTACATTGTTTGGAAATGATGAATCAGTAACACGCCCTGAAGAAAGTATAGAAGTACATAAAGTTTGTTGGTGAAAACATAATTCAAGACTTGGCCAGTACTCTTCCGCAAAAGTGCACCGTTTATTGGATATTAAGCGGAACATTGACAAACCAAAAATAATTGATGACTATAACATTTTGGTAAAAGAATTAGATATTTTAAAAGTGGCGATTATTGATGGACTGTAATGAAGAAAACGTTAGAATAATTGAAGGAAAGCGTATTTATTAAAAAGTTAATCAACCATTTATTAAAGAAAAGTCGTACCTCTTTGAAGTGCACCCCAATTGTTAGACACAGCCTAACAATTGGAGGTGCATTTTTTATGGCTAAATTTTCTTCAAAAGAAAAAATCCAAGCGGTGAAACGATATTTAGATGGTACAGAAAGTGGAAAAACAATTGCTAAATCTATAGGAGTTAACCCTAGCGTACTTCGTGAGTGGATTAGACGATATGAGTCTTCAGGTGAAAAGGCCTTTGAAAAGTGCTATACATTCTACCCAGCCCAGTATAAACTAGATGTACTTTATTATATGAATGAACACGGGACATCTATCAGAGAAACAGCGGCACTTTTCAATATACCGTCTTATG